>DASPRI010000046.1:0-6993 GCA_035624535.1 Burkholderiales bacterium | reverse complement strand
TCCAGCACCGCGGCTCTCGTCATCCTGGCTCGGCGCATCGCCCGCACCGCCTGGTCGATGTACACCTACAACACCGAATTCGATCCTGCGCGCCTCACAAAATCCTTGACCTGAACCATAGAATCTCTTGGCCGAAAGCGGACGTTCGCGAATGACCGCTTTCGGCCAAACGCGGACATTCCCGCAAATCTGATAGGTTAATGTGATTGCGCCCGTGCTGAGTTTCTTACGAGCCAAAATTATGCTTTTTAGTTGGCTAGCGCCACAGCCTGCTGGCCACATAATGCGTGCTTCTGGCCACTAATATTTGCACTGGACGACAAGCGTAAATGCGTCGTTTTGAATTGACGCACCTTCTTTGTTAGTCGTGGATACGACGCTATAGCCTATGCCTCCGCAGAGAGTGCTCGCTTCTTCGTACGCTTTTTGGCTACAAGGCGCAAGCTCATCACCTCGTACGCACGATATGCTGTACCCAGGCTTGCCATCGAGAGTCTGAAACTGCTTAACATCGCCGGCAGGAAAGGGAAGGCCGGGTTCAACCTGTAGTTCACTCCCTAGTGGCCGTGGGTCGCGTTTCCAGAGAACAAAGGCATTGAATTTCTTACGCCCAGCATAAATCCCCATCAGCACTGCCGCCTTGGAATCCGTTACTTCCATTGACAAGGATCCATCCTGCAACGGGTGAAAAACGCGCTCGGTGGACGCCATCCCTCCTGACAGGGAAAGTAACCCAAATCCTGACATCAAAACGCTCATGCCAGTAGATAAATGCTCGTCAGAGAGCAAGAGTCCGGTCATCGAAAATCTTAGTCCAGAGCTGTCGCAATCGAAATCGCCTTGGCTGCGCTTGAATATCCTCGGTTCAAGGTGGGTGCGTGGCGGGAATGACAATTCCAAAGTGTCGTTATCCGGTTGCTCGATTTTAACCCAATCGACCATTCTGATTTGGTGAAGCTCGGACCACTCGATCGACTTCATCTTGACCAAGTTTCCTGAAAGCGTTTGATCGCAATTCCAGCTTGCCTTCAGTGGAGGATTACATGTCAATCGCGGCATTTGGACACTACCACCATTCAGGTACTGCCCGGCTATTTGCGGACATTGACCTGCGGGCGTTGTCGCAATTGGTGGAAAAGTGCTGGGATACGGCCTAATGTCTGTTGTAGAACATCCTGCGAAGCTTAGCAACAAGACTGGTGCAAATAGAAGTCCTATCCCATGAAAACTCGGCCAGCACGGACGACCCATTTCCAAGCAAAGCTTTTTGCTTCTCGGGGTTTCAGTCTTCATCGACACGCCACCCTTTCGCACTTTGATCACAAGAACCAGACATAAGGCACAGGATGCGATAGACGAACATTCCTATCGCATACAGATCGGTTACAGATGACTTACTTTTGGAGGGGTTTGCCCAGTCGGGGTGGTGGGGCTCGAACCTGGCACCCGCCGATTAACGATTAGCGGGAATGTTCGCTTTGCGTTTCGTTCCGCCGTTCGTCAGGATCGACGAATGGCCAAGATGAACTAGAAAATATTAACCGCACGTGCTGCCAGAAGCACAACGATCAGTAGCGAAATCGATGCTTGAATCATCGTGAGTACTTTAGCCCATCGCGAAAGCACCGGCGTGTCCGTTGGCGAAAATGCGGTGCTCGTATTGAATGCGATGAATAGGTAATCGATGAACGTCGGCGACCAATTCCTTTCGTCCGCGGGCCTTGCGTACTCTAACATCTGGGGAAACAGAAAGGAACCTTCAGTATGAGTCGCCCGGTGAGCGCGTTGGTGCGGGCCTCCTGCGTCGAGTCTCCAATACCAGAGAGCAAAAACCAAGATGTTCGTCAGCCAGAGCGCTGCAGCGGACAGCAAAAGCGCCGATGCAGTTTCCGTCTTCTCCGGTAGTGCCTTAATCAAAAGCGAAAGTGACATAACCAACGCAAGCGTAATCACCGCGCTTACTAGGTAGCCTAGAACACGATTGAGCTGATGATGACCCATCCGGCGAGAGACGACTGCCGGTATTACGAGAACTATCACAATCACGAGAAGTAGCCAACGCGGCCCAATGATAAGAGACGGGGGCAGTGCGGTATAAATCCCCCCGACCGCGAGCAATGCGATTATGGCCAGCCATCGCGGTTCGGCTTTAGGGTCACGCATGGGATTGATTACTATAGCAGGAAAACCAAATAGATCGCCGATTGCTTGATGACCACGATCGAGCGCACGCATAATTTACAAGATGCCACAGGATTGTGCATGCGTTCTCGCGACGCTGATGCTGAGCTGAAATGTCCGCCTCGAGTCGAAAGCAGTCATTCGTGCAGCATTTCATGCATCGGGCGTGCCTTCTGTGAGCCGGGTGCGCACAAAGTTAATGTGTGACCGAAGCACGTAGAGCTGGTCGGCATACGATCCCGGCATCTTGGTGGTGATCACTTTATTTTCGAACTCCTCGAGGCGATTCAGCAATTCCTTCCGCTCTTCGGGCGTAGTTTGCGCGAGCGCGGCCCGTTCGAGCGCCATCAGCTCGCCATAGCGGCGAAAGATGCGCGTCTTGATGCGCCAACCATACAATATCGGTACCAGCCGCAACGTGGGGATGAGCAGCACGATGACGGGCACCAGCACCAGGATAGTGCGGTCCGCCAGGCTCGCCGCCCAGAACGGCAAGTAGCGATAGAGGAAGCTTTTGCCCGACTTGTAGTAACGCAATGCTTCGTCGCTAATTCGGTACTCATGTTCGAGCGGCGCAGGAAACTCGCCTGCCTTCTGCAGAAGCGAGGCGTGGCCGTGCACTTCGCGCGCCGCTTCGATCAGCATATCGGACAGCGCTGGATGGAGATTGTCGCGCGCGATGAGTTCGACCGTCGGCGCAATCATGGTCAGCGGATTTTCCGGCAAGTTCTTTCCGAGATCCAGCGAGCCCGTCGGCAATACAAGTTTGCTCAGATACGGGAAGCGAAGCACGTAGGCGTCGGCTTGCACGAAATCAAATCTGCGAATGCCGGGTGCATGCAGCAGTTCGCGCATGCTCGAGCCCGTTGCCGAATCACCCGTCAGAAATGCGGCATCGGCCTCGTGCTTGAGCACGGCCTGCGCCGCAGCTTCTCCGCTCAGATCGAGCAGTTTGGTTGAATCATTCGGTTCGATGCCGTTTGCCTTGAGCAGAGTCAGCGCCAAAAATCGGGTCCCGCTTCCTTCGGGACCAATCGCAATGCGCTCGCCTTTGAGTTGGGACAGCCATTTGATCGGTTTCGCGCTACGGTAAAAAATCGCTAGCGGTTCATAGAAGATACTGCCGAGCGAGACCAAGTCACCGGTATTGTCCACCATGTTGGACAATCCGCCCTGCACGAACCCAACGTCCGTCTGGGCTGACGGTCCCGCCAGCCGTTTGAGATTTTCGAGCGAGCCCTCGGACGGCAGGATTTTCAGCTTTATGCCGTTGCGCGCGAGGATCCTGGCGTACTTGTCGGCGGTGGCGCGAAAGATGCTCCCATCGGGGCCGCTGGTTATGGTGATGGTGTCAGGTGGTGCCGGTCGCACGAAGTGGATCGCTGCCCAGATCGCAACCGCACTGATCAGTAACACCGGGCCCAGCGATGCCGCAAGATCGCGCCAGGAAATGCGCTCGATTTGCATTTGCACACGCTGCCGGCTGAATCTGCCCTTGCCGTTCTTTTCCGCTACCGGGATGCTTTCCATTAGTTATTCATAGCATGTGTTGGCACTGTATGGCTAGCTTGCGCGACGAATATGCGGCTGCGCCGTGCCAACAGCGAGACTCAATGGTTGCCCTACATTGACTTTTGCGCGCACTGCCCTGCTGCAGACGCCTGGCACGGGTCGGTACGCGGGAGGAAAAGCTTAAGCGCGAGGCTGAGGAAAATTGGCGGCATTCGGATTGGAAGTAATGCAATCCCTCGGCCTAATGAAGGCGCCATTTTCATGCACATCCACCCGACATCATGAGGTTCAGGCCATGAACCTGGATTTTCCTGTACCCTCTCAAACCAACTTGGTCGTCGTCGAAACCCTGGATTCCGGTTCTTTCTGCTTGCTTGCCCCGCAGGTGAAACTGATATTTAGAACGAGGCGGGCTTAGAAGCGGCGTCCTGCTAATATCTACGCCTCGGGCGTCTCCTGCCTGTTGCGAATTGCGGCGCGGTTGCTAACCGCGGACTCTAAATCGACTTCCGGCCTTCGTTCTCCAGTAAGCCGCTCAGCGGCACTGAAGTAAGTGGGCTTTAGTTCGAATTCGTGTTTCGACGTCTGCTTGGCCTGCAGCGCACGCTGCGCATCATCGTATATGCGCCGTGCGTTTGCCGTGGCATCCTCAATTATTTTTTGGCCAGGGAAGAACCCGAACAAAGCGCCGCCAATTGCGCCGGTCTTCCCGGCAATTGCATACCCGATACCGATACAAACTGTTGAAGCAATCGCGGCCTTCACCCAAGAAAGGTGTTCGCTTTTACGCTTTGCGGCATCCGCCTTTTTTTGGGCCTCGATTACCGCCTGCTCTACCAACCTGCGTCTGTTCTCGGTTATGCTCCGATGCATTTCGATTAATTTTCTGCGCAACGCGACATCCTGAACGTCAAAATAGAGTTTACGAATGTGTTTTCGTACATAATCGTGCCGGTTGTCGAAATAATCTTCGTTTTCCTGCTTACGCGCTTCGATGCCAGTCGGTGCTTGGTCCTCGGTAGCCCCATGGGAAATGTCTGGTCCTCCCCGCGCCCGCTCCGCTTCTTCTCGAATGCCTGATATAGTTTCTAATTTCGCAAGCTCCTCTCGAAGCGTGTCGCGCTCGCTCGTAAGCTGTTTGGTTATCGAATTGTTCGCCATGGCAATGCTCGTTAGTAACGTATATAGGTAATCTACCCGAGCGCTGGCACATCTGCAAACGGGATCACAAACGGGTTCAGGTCTTGAAATATCGGTTTTGTCATATTCTCATTCCGAGCTCGTTGATAACCTGGCTCACCATGGTCTGCTGCACAACCAGGCGAATGCCGCTCTTGTCGGATTATAACAGCGCGACCACCTTAACTACCGGCGTCAAAGTTCGATTCTTGAACTTTCTCCGGGTACTTGTATCACATTGCTCACCAACAGGCATTCGGGTTCTGATTTCTTTTCGAATATGGTTACAATTGACAGTTACATGTCATATTTCAGGACCGGAAAAAATGCTGGCCCGTAGCGAGGACACTGGGGAAACTGAACATAAAATGACACGGGGTCATCGCGGCCGATTGTACGGTCCCCGGACAGCAATGCTGACATTCGCCTTGCTCGCTGGTTGCGCCGCGCCTTCGCCAACCAAGCCCAATGAAGCTGAGGTCAAAGAATTTGCTCAGCAAGGCTATTTCACCGATGAGCAATACAGCGTCACCACGACGTCCGCCAGCTGGGGAGACCCGAAAAGCAGTTTTGAAATCAACCTGACTGTCCCGACCAAGCCCGGACCATTCCCGCTGATTATTTACCTGCCGGGTCTGGGCGAAACCTGCTCAGCGGGCGATTTCTGGCGCAGCGCATGGGCGAAAGGTGGCTATGCCGTTTTATCAATTCAGCCGCTCGCCGAAGATGCTCGCGCCTGGTCTTCAGCGGAGGCGCGTTCTGGAGATTTTTCCATTCTTGCCCGCGAACGCTATTCCGGAAAAGTCATGGCGGCGCGGATCAACGCTTTGCAGAGCGCGTTGACCGAGCTGATGCTCCGCCATGACCGGAAAGAGCCGCCGATCGACCGTGTAGACGCGTCGCAGGTTGCGGTCGCCGGTTACGACCTGGGCGCTTACACCGCGATGGTCATCGCAGGCGAAAGCATCGGGGATTCCCACCCAATCGCGCTGCCAATGCCAGTCAAGGCGGTCATTGCACTAAGCCCCTACGCGGATTTTTCCGGCGCTCCCTTCGTCGAGCGCTACGGCGGCATTCACATGGCGGTGCTTTCGATTACCGGCCAGAACGATGGAGATCCTCTGGGAATAGTTGCGCCGCCGGAAGTACGCAAAGCGCCGTTTGAATACATGCCCAGCGGAGGCAAATACCTCCTGACGCTATCAGGCATATCCCATCAGACGCTGGCTGGCGGCGAAATCAAACAGCAGAGCGAAAAGACCGCATCCAAAGAAGAGGCGAACCTAATCCCGTCTCAAGATAGCGAGCCTCGCGGCAGGCGCCGCAGTCGAAGCAAAAACCCCACCGGCCCGCGCATAAGCGGAAAGCAACCGTCGCTGACAACGCAGGCAATCGCCGTAACCTCCATTCAAAGCGTCACAACCGCTTTCCTGGATGCCTATTTAAAGAACGATCCGATCGCTCGCGAATGGCTCGAAAAAAATGCGCCTCAGTGGATCAAAAACCACGGAGAGATCAAAAATAAATAACCGCAAACCGCTATACCGGGGTAGCGCAGCATCAAGCCTGTATAGAGAACGTAGTGGCTCGCTGAACGGTATGAGATAATCTTGTCGTGGCTGTAATTTACGGAGGTCTTGCGTATGGCGCGCAATTTCTTGAGGTGGCCCGTGTTGCTGGTGCTGCTTTCAGGATGCGCCGGAGCACCGGTCAAGACCGGGCACGAGGAAGTGTTGCTTGACCCGCATCTGCCGCTACGCCTCGCGGTGGCTATGAACCCAGAGGATCTTGCCCTGCAGGAACATCATTACTACAACGCCCGTATTCATTATGAATCGTACGTTTGGACCCAGGAAGGGAAGCTGGTGCAGGCCGCAGCGCTTACCGCTTTCGCACCCATGGTCGAGCAGGTTTTGCCGCATGAAGCGATGCCCTTGCCGGACCTGATCATCAAAGTTCGCGGTAACAGCATTTTCAATCCCGGGATGCAGTATTTCTACGCCGACGTCACCGCGACCGCCTTTCTTCCAAATGGCGAAGCGGTTGGAACCTTTCAAGCCGAATCGGTAGCCAAGGGCGTAATGGCTTTTCATGAGCAAGCGCTTGAGGGTGCTTATGTCG
>DASPRI010000028.1:0-16829 GCA_035624535.1 Burkholderiales bacterium | reverse complement strand
GCGGCAAGCCCAAGGTCATCGAAAATTCAGAAGGCTCGCGCACTACGCCCTCGATCGTCGCCTACATGGATGATGAGGAGATTTTGTGCGGCGCGCCAGCCAAGCGGCAAGCCGTAACCAATCCGAAAAACACGTTGTACGCGGTCAAGCGGCTCATTGGCCGGCGTTTCAGCGAAAAGGAAGTGCAGAAAGACATTAATCTCATGCCTTACAAGATCGTCGAGAACACCAACGGCGATGCTTGGATCGAGGTGCGAGGCAAAAAGATTGCGCCGCCCGAGGTATCCGCACAGGTATTGATAAAAATGAAAAAGACTGCCGAGGACTATCTCGGTGAAAAAGTGGAAGAAGCGGTTATTACCGTGCCAGCCTATTTCAACGATTCGCAGCGCCAGGCAACCAAGGATGCCGGGCGCATCGCCGGGTTGGAAGTGAAGCGCATCATTAACGAGCCGACCGCTGCAGCGCTCGCCTTCGGGCTGGACAAAAAAGAAGGTGACCGCAAAATCGCGGTGTACGACCTCGGGGGAGGCACGTTCGACATTTCCATCATTGAAATTGCCGAGGTCGAGGGCGAGCATCAGTTTGAGGTTCTGTCCACGAACGGCGATACATTTCTCGGGGGCGAGGATTTCGATCAGCGTTTGATCGATTACCTGGCCGACGAATTCAAGAAAGAGCAAGGCATTGACCTGCGCAACGACGTGCTGGCCTTGCAGCGCCTTAAGGAAGCGGCTGAAAAAGCCAAGATCGAGCTTTCCAGCACGCAACAGACCGAGGTCAATCTACCGTACATCACTGCTGATGCGCGCGGCCCCAAACACCTCAATATCAAAATCACCCGTGCCAAATTCGAGAGCTTGGTCGAAGACCTGATCGAAAAAACCGTTGAGCCGTGCAAAATTGCCATTAAAGATGCGGGTGTCAAACTCTCTGAAATCGAGGACGTAATTCTGGTCGGTGGCCAAACACGCACGCCCAAGGTGCAAGAAAAAGTAAAAGAGATCTTTGGCAAAGAACCGCGCAAGGACGTCAACCCGGATGAGGCCGTTGCCGTTGGCGCGGCCATCCAGGCCGGAGTTCTCCAGGGCGAAGTCAAAGATGTACTGCTGCTGGACGTCACCCCACTTTCCCTGGGCATCGAAACCCTGGGCGGGGTCATGACCAAGCTCATCCAGAAAAATACCACCATACCGACCAAGGCACAGCAGGTGTTCTCGACTGCAGACGACAACCAAACTGCGGTGACCATCCACGTGCTGCAGGGCGAGCGCGAGATGGCTGCGGGCAACAAGAGCCTCGGCCAGTTCAACTTGACCGACATTCCGCCTGCGCCGCGCGGACTTCCGCAGATCGAGGTCACATTCGATATCGATGCTAACGGCATATTGCACGTTTCGGCCAAGGACAAGGCGACCGGCAAGGAAAATAAGATCACCATCAAGGCGAGTTCCGGGTTAAAGGAAGAAGAAATCAAGCGTATGGTCAAGGACGCCGAAGCGCACGCAGAAGAGGACCGAAAAGCGGTGGAACTGGTGAACGCGCGCAATCAGTGCGATTCCCTTATCCATTCAGTGAAAAAATCGCTCAAGGACTACGGCGATAAACTCTCTTCCGATGAAAAAGCCAAGATCGAATCTGCGCTGAAAGATGCCGAGGCTGCTCTCAAGAGCGACGACAAGGCCAGGATCGAAGCCAAAAGCCAGGCACTGGCCGAGGCGGCGCACAAACTTGCTGAGAATATGTACGCCCAGGCTCAGGCGCAGCAGCAGGCGCAACCGGGTCCGACCGCCGGCGCTTCCGCAGAGAGCGGAAAAAAATCAGACGAGAGCAACGTAGTGGATGCGGAGTTCGAAGAGGTAAAAGACGCTAAGAAATGACAAGTTTCTAAGCGCGGGGCAAAGCAACGCCGGGAAGTGGAGACTTTTCGGCGTTTGGTGCGCTTAAAACGGGCGATGAAAATTTAGAATCATCAAATTCGACCCCGTAATTATTTAATTCATTCTGCGGCGCTGCGTCGGAGCGCCGCATACCAAACATGGCCAAACGCGATTTTTATGATGTGCTCGGCGTCAACCGCGATGCTTCCGAGGCGGAAATCAGGAAAGCTTATCGCAAGCTCGCGATGAAGCATCATCCGGACCGCAATCCGGACAACCCCAGGGCCGAGGAGCAGTTCAAGGAAGCCAAACAAGCGTACGAAATTCTCAGCGACCCGGAAAAGCGGGCCGCCTACGACCAGTTCGGCCACGCGGGTTTTGATACGCAGGCGGGAATGGGAGGAATGGGTGCCGGTTTCGGCTTTGCCGACGCCTTCGGCGATATTTTCAGCGATATCTTCGGCGCGGCACGTTCGCGCTCTGGTGTGTACCGGGGCGCCGATCTTCGTTACAACCTGGAAATTACTTTGGAAGAGGCAGCACGTGGAACCGAAACGCGCATTCGGATTCCTGCCATGGTGTCATGCGAGACCTGCCACGGTTCCGGCGCCAAGCCTGGAACGAAGCCCGTCGCCTGCTCCACCTGCGGCGGCCACGGTCAGGTGCGCATGCAGCAAGGATTCTTCTCAATCCAGCAGACCTGCCCGAAATGTCACGGCAGCGGCAAAGTTGTTCCAGAACCGTGCCACGCGTGCTACGGTGCGGGCCGCGTTAAGCAGCATAAGACCCTGTCGGTGAAAATTCCGGTTGGAATAGACGATGGTGACCGCATTCGATTGAGCGGCGAAGGCGAGGCGGGCGATGGGGGTGGGCCCCCTGGGGATCTATACGTGGTAATCCATATCAAGGAACACGCGGTGTTTACGCGCGACCACAGTGACCTGCATTGCGAGATGCCAATTAGCTTCACCGTGGCTGCGCTAGGTGGAGAAATTGAAATTCCCACACTGGATGGCTCCGCCAAGTTAAGAATCCCGGCCGAGACGCAAAACAGCAAGGTATTCCGTCTTCGCGGCAAGGGCATCAAGGGCGTTCGCAATTCATCCTACGGCGATTTGCTCTGCCATGTCGTGGTGGAGACACCTGTAAATCTCACTTCGCGCCAGCGCGAACTCTTGATCGAACTGGAAAGCATTAACCAACGTGACGGCGGGCGCCACAATCCGCGCGCCAAGTCCTGGATGGACAAGGTTCGCGAGTTTTTTGAATCTTGAGCGCGAATCTTGAGGCGTAGGCTAACATGAGCGCAGCGCATGTTAAGCCGCCAAGCGGCGGCCGAAGCCACAAGTTCAAAAAGTTTTTTGAATCTTAACCGCGAACCTTGAGGCGAAGGCTAACATGAGCGCAGCGCATGTTAAGCCGCCAAGCGGCGGCCGAAGCCACAAGTTCAAAAAGATTTTTGAATCTTGATCACGAACCCGCGGCGATGGTGGATGAGAGAGGCGGTTTTAAGAATTAAGAACCGAGCCGCGGCCGTGAACTTTTCAGCGCTTACGCCTTCAGGCGCGCCGCCAGACGGTGCCTCGCGGTGTGTCTTCAAGGATGACTCCCAGCCTCTGCAATTCCTCGCGAATGCGATCAGATTCGGCAAAGTCCCTGGCTTTGCGGGCGGCGGCACGCGAAGCAATGAGTTCTTCGATACGCGCAGCATTCAATGCCGCACGGGCGCTCGCTTCGGTTTCGCCTGGCGCTGAGTGCAGATACTGTTGTGGCTCGCGCTGCAGTAAACCCAGAAATCCAGCCAAGGTCTTGAGCAGGCCCGCCTGCTGCGGCGCGCGCGTCCTGTTCAGTTCGTTAGCAAGATCGAAGAGCACTGCCACGGCTTCGGGCGTATTGAAGTCATCGTCCATCGCCTCCCTGAACCGCGCCGCGTAGGATTCCTGCCAATTTATTTGCGCCTCTACCGTTGGAACGTCTTTCAAAGCAGTGTAGAGACGGGTCAAGGCATGCCGTGCGTCATCGATGTGCTGATCGGAATAATTCACGGGACTCCGATAATGCGCGCGCAGAATGAAAAAGCGCACCACTTCGGGGTCGTATTTTTTTAAAATTTCCCGCACCGTGAAAAAATTGCCGAGCGATTTGGACATCTTTTGCTCGTCGACCCGCACAAAACCATTATGCATCCAATAATTCACAAAAGTGTGGCCGCTGGCGCCTTCCGACTGGGCGATTTCGTTTTCATGGTGAGGAAATTGCAAATCCTGACCGCCGCCGTGTATGTCGAAGTGGCTTCCCAAATGGCTTTCGCTCATCACCGAGCATTCGATGTGCCAACCGGGGCGTCCCTTGCCCCATGGGGATTCCCATTCAGGCTCGCCGGGTTTGGCTGCTTTCCACAGTACGAAATCCAGTGGGTCACGCTTATCTGTTCCGATTTCCACCCGTTCACCGACGCGCAGGTCATCGAGCGATTTTCCAGAGAGCTTGCCGTAACCAGCAAACTTGCGCACATCGTAATACACATCACCATTGGCGGCGCGATAAGCAAAGCCCTTGTCAATAAGTTTCTTGATCATCCGCACCATGTCGGGAACATACGCTGTGGCGCGCGGCTCGAAGTTCGGCTTTTCCACCCCCAACGCGGCGGTATCCTCGTGCATGGCTTGGGTGAAGCGTTCAGTAAGCGTCGCGACCGGCTCGTTGCTTTCAGCGGCGCGTTTTATGATCTTGTCGTCAATATCGGTAATATTTCGCACGTAGTCCACGCCATATCCCGATGCCCTCAACCAGCGCTGCACCATATCGAACACGATCATTACGCGTGCGTGCCCGAGGTGACAGTAGTCATAAACGGTCATGCCGCAGACATACATGCCCACCTTGCCTGGCGTAATCGGCACAAATAACTGTTTATCGCGAGTCAGGGTGTTGTAGATTTTCAACATATTTTTGAGGGAAAGGCTGCGCGCAAGATCATCGGCCAGCCTATGGCTACAAAACGGGTCTGCCCGCCAAGCACCGGACGATTGTGAATCAAGCGGGCTTCTTGGTAGAATCCCTTAAGCAATTTTGAATAAAGGCGAAAAAGTATACCACAATGAAAAAGTGCGACATTGCAGCCTTGCCTTTACTGCTGGCACTGGGAGTTTTTGGCCTGCAGGCAGCGGCCGACGATCTGCAGGATGCGGATAAGCTGTTCAAGCAGGGCGACAACGCCCAGGCGCTGGATAAGGTTAATAGCTATCTCGCTGATCATCCCAAGGACGCCAAAGCGCGCTTTCTTCTAGGCCTGATATATACCGAGCAAAATAAATCTGCGGAAGCAATCAAGGTCTTCACCGCGCTCACCCAGGACTATCCCGAGCTACCGGAGCCATATAATAATCTAGCCGTGTTGTACGCGGCCCAGGGCCAGTACGATAAAGCTCGGATCGCGCTGGAAACCGCGATTCGCACCCATCCCAGCTATGCCATTGCCCACGAAAACCTTGGCGATATCTATGCCAAGCTGGCGACCCAAGCGTACGACAAAGCCCTGCAATTCGACAAAACGAATACCACCGCTCAGACCAAATTGGAGCTGATCAAGGAATTGTTTTCGGGCAGCCCGCGCGTCGCAAAAGCAGCCGCGAAAACGGAAGCTGCAAACACGGACACGGTCTCCGCGGCCACCGCTTCAGCTCCTGCATCGCAACAGGTAAAAGCGGAGAATCTTGCCAGAGAAAACCAGCCCGTCGCCGCCACAACTCCAAGCGACAATGTTCAAGATGTGCTTAACACCGTAAACGGCTGGGCCCAGGCTTGGTCGGAAGGGAACGTAACGGCCTATCTAGCGTACTATGCACCTGACTTTAAAACACCCAACGGCGAAAAACGCGAGCTGTGGGAAAAATCGCGGAAGGAACGCATCGCTATGTCCATGCCCATACAAGTCTCAATCATCGATCCCAAAGTCACGCTCGGTGACCCAACGCACGCCAAGGCCAGCTTCAAACAGGATTATCAGTCGAAAATCTTGAAAAGCACGTCGGCAAAAACCCTGCACCTGGTCAAATCGGGCGACAAATGGCTAATTCAAATGGAACAAGCAGGCCGTTGAAACAGCGAAGTTCCACCCACTGTAACAAGCGACGCGCGTTGCTCAAGTTCGCATGCTGCGCTGCGCTTGGCTTGACATTGGGACTCGCCCGCGATGTTTCCCCCATAAACGACCAAGCCGTGCAGGCGGCGCTCGCTCGCGCGCCGCAAGGACCTGAAGCGCTGCTGGTCAACGGTTTGCTGGAAATCAGCCACAGCCATTTGGACACGGCAATGATTGAAATCGACAATGCGATCAAAGCTTATCCCAATTTTCGACTGGCGCACCTAATCAAAGGTGACCTGCTGCTCGCGCACACCCGCCCTATCAACACCATAGGCGATGCGCCCAACGCCCCGCGGCAGCGAATCATGGATTTGCGCGAGGAAGCCAAGGCCCGTTTGCAACGCCGCAGCCAGAATCGGCCGCTCGGCGAGATACCGAAATACCTGCTGCAAATGCAACCCGAACAGCATTACGCCATCGTCGTGGATGTGTCCCTCTCGACCTTATATGTATATCAAAACGCGAACGGCGAGCCACGTTATGTGGCCGATTTTTACATTAGCAGTGGCAAGAACGGCGCGGAAAAACTGAAGGAAGGCGACCAGAGAACTCCTCTCGGGGTGTATTATGTCACAGCCGATCTTCCCAAATCGCAGCTTTCAGACTTCTACGGTGCGGGCGCCTACCCGATCAGCTATCCGAATGAATGGGATCGCCAACACGGGCGCAACGGCCACGGCATTTGGCTGCACGGCACCCCGAGCGACACATACAGCCGACCGCCGCACTCGAGCAATGGCTGCGTGGTGCTCACCAACCAGGATCTCGCCACGCTGGGAAAAACCCTGCAGGTCGGCTTGACGCCGGTCATAATTGCCGAACACGTCGAATGGGTGAGCGCGGAAAGCTGGCGAACTGAACGCGACGCGTTGTCGAACCAAATCGAGAATTGGCGGCGCGAATGGGAAAACCGCGACACCGAGGCCTATCTCGGCTACTACGCAAAGAGCTTTAATGCCAACGGTCAAACCTTGGCTCAGTGGACTGATCAGAAACGGCGAGTAAACCAGGCCAAATCGTGGATCACCGTAAGGATTTCCAATGTAAGCATGTTTCTCTACCCAGGCTATGGAAATCTTGCGGTAGTGAATTTTGATCAGGATTATTCAAGCAGCAACCTCTCAACCCGAATGAAAAAACGGCAATACTGGATCAACGAAAATAAGCATTGGAAGATTATTTACGAAGGCGCCGGGTAAAACGGTCGTGACACATCGATTCGCAAGCCACAGCCTTAAACCTCGGACCTACAAGGATACAAATGGTTAATCTGCACACGAACTTTGGCACCATAACTTTGCAACTGGACGCAGACAAAGCCCCCATTTCGGTGGCTAATTTTCTCAAGTACGTGGAAGAGGGGTTTTATAACAACACACTGTTTCACCGCGTGATCGACGGCTTTATTATACAGGGCGGCGGATTTGAGCCCGGCATGAAACCAAAGTCAACGTCCACGAAAATTCAAAATGAAGCAGATAATGGTCTCAAAAACGAGGCCTACACGATTGCCATGGCTCGTACCTCTGAACCCCATTCTGCTACCAGCCAGTTTTTCATCAATGTCACCGATAATCCGTTTTTAAACTTCGCCGCGCCCAGTGCGCAAGGTTACGGTTACTGCGTGTTCGGCCGGGTTGTGAAGGGAACTGAAGTGGTCGACAAGATTAGGAAAGTCAAAACTGCGAGCAGCGCCGGGCATCAGGATGTGCCGCTACAAGACGTGATTATCCATAGCGCGGAAGTAGTTTGATGCCGGACTCAGAATTCTTAGCGGGTTAGCCCGTTCCTGCAAATCCTCCGTGGGCAGCATAAAACCTGAATTCCGATGAAACCTACCCTATTCATTTCCGATCTTCATCTCTGCCTGAGCCGTCCACACATCAATCGCGTTTTCTTTACCTTTATGGAACGCATTGCCAGCAAGGCGCAGGCATTGTATGTGCTGGGCGACCTGTTCGAATACTGGGCAGGTGACGATGACCTTACTGACACTTTTAATTCGCAGGTCATTTCCGCTTTCCGAAGCCTCACCGAGAAGCAGGTGGTTCTTTGTATCATGCACGGCAACCGCGATTTCCTCATGGGTGAAGCCTTCGCCGGCGCCTGTAATGCGCAGCTCATAGCCGATCCCAGTCTGATAGACCTCTACGGCACATCCACCTTGTTGATGCACGGGGACACGCTTTGTACCGATGATACCGCCTATCAGGCGTTCCGTTCTCAGGTTAGAAACCCGGCCTGGCAGAAAACATTTCTCGCCCAGCCGCTTGCCGAGCGCAAGGTGGCAATTGAAAAAGTGCGCGCGCAGAGCGAGAAAGATAAAACCCAAAAAAGCGAAAGTATCATGGATGTGAATATCGGCGCGGTGGAGAAACTGTTGCGCGAGTATAACTATCCTCGGCTGATACACGGCCACACCCACCGCCCTGCCAAGCATATGCACCAGCTAGACGGCAAAACCTGCGAACGCTTTGTATTGAGCGACTGGTACAAGCACGGTGAATATTTGCGCTGCGACGAATCCGGCTGCAGCGCCATCAAACTGTAGGACGTTTCGCTCCAAATCGATTATCTGCGTACCCGATCAAACTAAATCGCGTTGAGCCCGTGCGCGATGTCGGACTTGATATCCTCCAGGGCTTCCAATCCAACTGCAATCCTTAGCAAACCATCCACTACCCCTGCAGCGTCGCGCGCTTCCTGGGATATGCGTCCGTGCGTCGTAGAAGCGGGGTGGGTGATCGTGCTCTTCACATCGCCCAGATTGGCGGTGATTGAGATCATTCGCGTCGCATCCACCACTTTCCACGCCGCCTGTTTACCGCCTTTGACCGTGAAGGAAACGATGCCTCCTCCGGTTCTTTGCTGGCGCAACGCCAAATGATGTTGTGGATGGGAGGGCAATCCCGGGTAATACACTTTCTCCACCACGGGTTGTTTCTCCAGCCAGCGTGCCAGCTCTAGCGCGTTCGCCGAATGCGCTTCCATGCGAATTTTCAGGGTCTCCAGCCCTTTCAACAGCACCCAGGCGTTAAAGGCACTTAGTGTTGGCCCGGCAGTGCGCAAAAAGCCGAACACGCCGTCCATGACGAGATCGCGTTTTCCGAGCACCGCGCCCCCCAGCACCCTGCCCTGTCCGTCGATATACTTGGTGGCCGAGTGGATGATGATGTCGGCTCCAAAATCCAGCGGGCGCTGCAGTGCCGGTGTGCAGAAGCAATTGTCAACTACCAGCCATGCGCCGGCTTTCTTTGCGACCTTGTTTAGCGCAGCAATATCGGAAATTTCAGTAAGCGGATTGGAAGGCGTTTCCAGAAAAAGCATCTTGGTGTCTGGTGTCACTGCCGCCTGCCATGCACTGACATCGGTCGCCGAAACAAAAGTGGTTTTTAGCCCAAAGCGCGGGAAAATGTTACTGAAGAGCTGTACCGTAGCGCCAAAAATGCTGTGCGAAGCGACAATATGGTCGCCGCTCTTGAGCAATCCCATCACGCAAGCAAGGATCGCCGACATCCCAGTAGCGGTAGCCACACAGGCTTCGGCGCCTTCCAGAGCGGCAAGTCGCTCCTGAAACGCTGTGACCGTGGGATTGGTAAACCGGGAATAGATGTTCCCGGGCTCGTTTCCCGCAAAGCGCGCCGCCGCTTGCGCGGCATTTTCAAACACGAAGCTCGAAGTAAGGTACAAGGCCTCTGAGTGTTCGTTGAACTGGCTGCGGTGCGTGCCGGCACGCAATGCCAGTGTTTCCAGTTGATAAGCGTCAGCCATAATCATCCCCGTTAAAAAAACAAAAACCCGTTCCGCCTTGGGCGGACCGGGTTTGGCCTCGCTTTAGCGGAATTTATAACGCGCCCGCAAGCTGATATCAAATCGGCGCAGTTGTTAAAATACTCTGCCGGAACTTACTTGTCAATCCACCGTAAGCAAATTCAAATCGAGCTGGTTGCTGGAAATCGCCTCTTCTTTCTGGCGGCGCGCCCCGTCTCTACGCTGCGCTTCGATGTAGGCCAAATATTCCGGAGAAATATCGCCAGTTATGTAGTCGCCGCTGAAACAGGAGGCCTCAAAATGGGTGATCTTTGGATTCACCTGCTGCGCGGCGTGCAGCAATGCACCCAAATCCTGGTAAATCAGCTTGTCCGCGCCAATTTCCCGGGCAATCTCATCGTCGCTGCGGCCGTTGGCAATTAGCTCCTGACGCGTCGGCATGTCGATGCCATAAACGTTGGGAAAGCGTACCGGCGGCGCCGATGAAGCAAAATAGACTTTACGTGCACCCGCCTCTCTCGCCATCTGCACGATTTCGCGGCTGGTGGTGCCGCGCACTATGGAATCATCCACCAGCAGCACGTTCTTACCGCGGAATTCCACGCTCATCGCATTGAGCTTCTGGCGTACCGATTTTTGCCGTTGCACCTGACCAGGCATGATGAAAGTGCGCCCGATGTAGCGGTTTTTAATGAACCCCTCGCGGTAGGGAATCCCTATGCGGTTGGCAAGCTGCATCGCGCACGGACGGCTCGAGTCGGGTATGGGGATCACCACGTCTATGTCCAAGTTCTGATAGTGTTGCTTGATTTTATCAGCCAAGCTTTCGCCCAAATGCAGGCGGGTTTCATATACAGAAATGCCGTCAATCACCGAATCCGGGCGCGCCAGGTAAACGTATTCGAATATGCAGGGGCTGCGAATTGCGTTCGCTACACATTGTTTGCTGTAGAAATTACCGGCGTCGTCTATGAAAATCGCTTCGCCCGGACCGACATCCCGGTTCAGCTCAAAACCCAAGGTATCCAGCGCCACGCTTTCGGACGCCACCAAATATTCTATGCCGCGTTCGCTGCGGCATTGCCCCACCACAAGCGGGCGAATGCCGAAGGGATCGCGAAATGCCAGCAAACCATAGCCGGCTATCATCGCCACGACTGCGTAAGCGCCGCGGCAGCGGCGGTAGACCCCGGTAACCGCGTCAAAAATGGTCGCCGCATCCAGCGAATGATTACCGCAAGATTCCTGCAGTTCGTGAGCCAGTACATTCAACAAAACCTCGGAGTCGGAATTAGTATTGACATGACGCAAGTCCTGGCGGAACAACTCCCGCTTTAGCTGCTCGGTATTCGTGAGATTGCCGTTGTGTCCGAGCACGATGCCAAAGGGCGAGTTCACGTAAAACGGTTGGGCTTCGGCCGGTGATTCTGCTGACCCTGCAGTCGGGTAACGGACGTGGGCAATGCCCATATTCCCGAGGAGTGCTCGCATGTTGCGTGTACGGAATACGTCGCGCACCATGCCGCTGCCTTTGTGCATGTTAAAGGTATTACCCTGCGCGGTGACGATCCCTGCCGCATCCTGGCCCCGATGCTGCAGCACCAGCAAACCGTCATAGAGCAGCTGGTTGACCGGGGTTTTCGCCACGACGCCTAGAATTCCGCACATTGCGATTTTCCTCTATTGGTAACTAATCCGCTTAGACAAACTTTCGGGAAGCCAAATCTTAACGCTGTTCGCCACTGTTTCCAGCCGCGAGCTAAATAGCGAATTCTTCCAGATTGGCTGCCTGGGTAGCGAGGTGAGGCCTCCGAGAAGCACCAATATCAGAACGATTAACAAACCTCGTGCCAGGCCGAATACCGCACCAAGGCTGCGGTCAGCCACGCTTAGGCCCGAGGCTTTCACTAACCTGGAGCAAAGAATCGCGACCGAGCTCATCACCACAAGAACTGCCAAAAACACCAACGCAAAACCGGACATCAAGCGCAATGACTGGTTACTGATATTGCTGGGAAGGAGGTCGGCAATATCCACCGTGTAGGTTTGCGCGGCCCAGAAGGACAATACCCATGCCGCGAGTGACAGTACTTCACGTACCGCGCCGCGAACGATGCTCAACATGATTGATAGTACGACAATCAAAATAACCGCGTAATCGAAAACCGTCATGAGCGGTAGCTATTTGGCTGTTATCACCCCGTTGAGACCCAGTGCTTTGATCTGGTCAAGCGCCTTTTCGGCATCATCTCGGCTATCATAAGGCCCGGCGCGCACCCGGATTTTTTCGCCATGCCCGGACTTCAGCGACTCGGTATAGGAGCGAATACCGTTTGCAGAAAGCTTTTTCTGTAGCAGTTTGGCGTTTTCTTTGTGGGCAAATGTGGCGAGTTGCACCACGTAGTCGGAAGACTTGCGTTCCGATACTGCAGATTGTTCATTTTTGCCCGGTTCAGTTTTGCCCGTTTCCCTATCTGCAGGTTTTACAGGAGCCGGCGGTACCGCGGTCTCGGTCGGTTGCTGCCTAACCGCAGCTTCGGCGCTACCGGTTTTTTCCGGAACCGGAATCACACGGGATACAAAACCAGCGCCATTTTGGTTTGGAATTTGCAGATTGATGTCCTGCTTCACCGGCCTATGCTCGACGTCCAAGAACGGAGGGAGCAGCACTACCATCAAAGTAACGACGACAATTGCTCCGATCAGGCGCCTTCTAGCGCGTCTTTTCAATTGCAGCTGCTCGTCACTAATCGTTCTCGCCATAAAAGCAAAGTCCTTTTGGAACTAGGTTTCACTCGCCGCCGTGTTTCCGTAACACACCGGCTACCGTATGGAAAGAGCCGAAAACAATAATTCTATCATTTTCGGTTGCCAAAATGCAGGCCTGATCATAAGCCTCTGCTGGACTCGCAAAACCCGACATCGCTGATCGCGGGACGCCGGCGCGCAACAATTCCTCTGCAACATCGGTAGCCGTGGCGCCACGGCGTTCCCGGCCGATGCTTGCGATGAGCCAGTGATTTACTTGCGGGACCAGAAACCGCGCCACGCCGGAGATTTCCTTGTCCTTGAGCATGCCAAAAACAGCAAATGTGTTGCGGCACGGTCCCATTTTGGCAAGATTCGCCGATAACGCGGCGGCGGCTTGCGGGTTGTGCGCCACATCCAGAATTACCGCGGGTCTTCCGGGGAGTACTTGGAAACGTGCAGGCAATTTTACCTCTACAAGCCCGCGTCTGATGTCTCCCATCCCCACTGGTAGTATTTCTCTAAGCTCGTGCAGGGCGGTCAGGGCGGCGCTGGCGTTTTGCAACTGGTAGGCGCCGCGTAAGGCGGGATAAGGCAGCGTGTGCTGTCTGCCACCGCGCCCCCAGTATCGCCATTGGTCGTTCTCCGGGGTAAATCCAAAATCGTAGTTGATGCGCACCAGTCGCGCTCCAACGTTCGTTGCGTGTCGGGAAAGCGTTTCGGGAATATCGGTATCCGCACATATTGCCGGCTTGCCGCTGCGGAAAATACCCGCTTTTTCGAAAGCGATCTGCTCTCGGGTATTGCCGAGATAATCCATATGGTCAAAATCCACGCTGGTTACCACCGCACAATCGGCATCGAAAGCATTGACGGCGTCGAGTCTGCCTCCTAGCCCCACTTCCAAAATTGCCGCATTGAGTCCGGCTTCGATGAAAAGCTGCATTGCTGCGAGCGTGCCGTACTCAAAGTAGGTGAGCGGAATATCATGGCGCGCTGCTTCAATTTTCTGGAACACTCGTACCAGGGCTGCATCATCCACTGGCTTGCAATCAATGTGCACGCGTTCGTTGTAGCTGAGAAGGTGGGGCGAGGTATAGCAGCCGACGCGGTACCCGGCGATGTTGAGAATGGTCTCGAGGAACGCGCACGTCGAACCTTTGCCGTTGGTACCACCAACGGTGATGATAGGAAATCCGGGTTCGAGGTGGAGGAGGTTCCTGACTTGCAATACTCGGTCTAGCCCAAGTGAAATCGCGCGCGGATTAAGGCTTTCGAGGTAAGTAAGCCAATCAGATAAAATTTCCTGCCTGGCGTTCGGAATTTCGGGTTTCACTAGTAAATTGCGCTGGTACTTTGCTGGAGTTCAGGTCATCCGATTCAGGCCGTTACTGCAGGGAGCCGCAATAATAGCGTGATCAGGTTCGCGAGCTTGTCGCGCATTTGCCTGCGGTCAACAATCATATCGATCGCACCGTGTTCGAGCAAAAATTCGGCGCGCTGGAAACCCTCCGGAAGCGTTTCACGAACCGTCTGCTCGATGACGCGCGGCCCTGCGAACCCGATCAAAGCTCCGGGTTCGGCAATAATAATATCGCCGAGCATGGCGAAGCTCGCCGATACACCGCCCATGGTAGGATCAGTGAGCACTGATATAAACGGCAGCTTGCGCGCAGCCAGTTGGCTGAGCGCAGCAGCAGTTTTTGCCATTTGCATGAGCGAAAATAAACCCTCCTGCATGCGCGCACCGCCGCTTGCGGAAAAACACACCATGGGCAGATTCTGCTCGGTGCACAGCTGCACCCCGCGCACGAAACGCTCGCCGACGGCTGATCCCATCGAGCCGCCAAGAAACTTGAATTCAAACGCCGCGGCAATCAGCGGCACCGTCTTGACGCTCCCTTGCATTACGACCAGCGCTTCGGTTTCTTCCGTCTCGGTCTGCGCAAGGTCTAGGCGCTCGCTGTAACGCATGTCGTCTTTGAATTTCAGGATATCCAACGACGTCACTTCAGCACCTATCTCGTAGCGGCCTTCGCCGTCCAGCAAAGCATCCAAGCGCGCTCTCGCCGAAAGCCGGGTATGGTGGCTGCATTTGGGACAAACATTGAGATTGTTTTCGAGTTCGCTACGATAAAGCACCGCTTCGCATACTTGGCACTTGGTCCACAGGCCTTCGGGTACGGTTTTTTTGGTGCCGGGCAGCTTGCGCTTGATTTTCGGCGGGAGCAGTTTCTGAAGCCAACTCATCGGTCGTCCTATTCTGCTTAGCGTTGGTCTATTGCCTGGCGCAAGTCTTTGACCAGTGCCGAAACCCGGTTCGTGACGTCCTGCCGTGGGGAATTTTCAATTTCCTCTACTATGCGGCTTCCCACCACCACGGCGTCGGCGAGCGCCGCCACCGCTTTAGCTGTTTGCGCGTCGCGAATGCCGAAACCCACGCCTACCGGCAGCTTGGTGCGCGCGTGAATCTGCGGCAGCTTTTCCGCCACATCGCTCAAATCGAGATGTTTGGCCCCCGTCACGCCCTTAAGCGAAACATAATACACGTAACCGCGTGAAAGTTTGGCCACCTGCTCGATGCGCGCTTGCGTGGTAGTGGGAGAAAGCAGGTAAATCAGGTCCATATGGTGGCGCTCGAGATGCTTGGCCAACTCAACGCTCTCTTCCGGCGGATAATCCACAACCAGCACACCGTCCACACCGCTCGCTTCCGCCAAATCGATGAACTTTTGATAACCCAAAGCCTCGATGGGGTTCGCATAACCCATCAATACCACCGGCGTGTCCGGGTCGGTTTTGCGGAACTCGGCCACTAAGTTCAGAACCTGCTTTAATCCGATGCCGTGTTTTAACGCGCGCTCGGATGAGCGTTGGATGGTAGGCCCGTCCGCCATCGGATCCGAAAACGGCACACCGAGCTCGATGATGTCGGCACCCCCTTTGGCCAACGCATGCATCAATCCCACCGTCATCGAAGGCTCCGGATCACCCGCGGTGATAAACGGAATCAAGGCTTTTTTCCGCTGTAGCTGCAATTTGTTGAACGTGGCCGCAATGCGCGACATGATGAATGAATCAGAACTTAATGCCCGATAGATTGGCTACGGTATTCATGTCTTTGTCGCCGCGCCCGGAAAGATTAACCAGGAGCAGTTTGTCTTTGTCCATTCGTGCTGCAATCTTCTCGGCATGAGCCAGCGCATGGGCGCATTCCAGTGCCGGTATGATTCCTTCGAGATGACACAGATCATGAAATGCCTTCAGCGCCTCACTGTCGGTGACGCTCACGTACTCGGCGCGCCCGCTGTCTTTGAGCCAGGCATGTTCCGGCCCGACTCCCGGGTAATCGAGCCCGGCGGATATCGAATGTGTTTCCTGAATCTGGCCGTTTTCATCCTGCATGAGATAAGTGCGGCTGCCGTGTAATACACCGGGTTTGCCTACGCACAGCGTCGCTGCGTGCTTGCCGGTCGCAATGCCCATTCCTCCAGCCTCTACGCCAATCAAGCGCACGTTTTTTTCCTCGACATAGGGATAAAACAAGCCCATCGCATTGGAACCGCCGCCGACGCACGCAAGTAGCGCGTCCGGTTGACGTCCAAACATTTCCAGCATTTGCTCTTTAGCTTCGCGCCCGATGATGGACTGGAAATCCCGCACCATCATGGGATAGGGGTGCGGTCCCGCTACGGAACCAATGATGTAATAGGTGTTCTCGACATGGGTTACCCAATCGCGCATCGCTTCATTGAGTGCGTCCTTGAGCGTTTTGGAACCCGATTCAACTGGCACCACGCTCGCGCCTAAAAGCTTCATGCGGTAAACATTGGTGGCCTGGCGCTTAATGTCCTCGGAGCCCATGTACACTACGCATTCCATTCCGTAGCGCGCCGCAACTGTCGCCGTTGCGACGCCGTGCATGCCGGCGCCCGTTTCGGCAATTACTCGCGGCTTGCCCATGCGGCGGGCCAGCAGAGCTTGTCCGACGGTGTTGTTGATTTTGTGGGCCCCAGTGTGGTTAAGGTCCTCGCGTTTTAGCAGAATCTGCGCACCACCGAACTGCTGTGACAAGCGTTTCGCATGATAAATTGGGCTGGGTCGTCCGACGTAATGCTTGAGCTCGTAGGCAAATTCCGCCTGAAATTCGGGATCGTTGTGGTAACGCTGATAAGCGTCCCGCAGCTCGTCCAGAGCGCCGATCAGTGTTTCAGCAACAAATACGCCGCCATATTTTCCGAAATGGCCCCTCTCATCGGGAAGATCATACATCTGCATCGCGC
>DASPRI010000018.1:0-7847 GCA_035624535.1 Burkholderiales bacterium | reverse complement strand
CACCCGCCACCCCACAGGCTAAACGCTCCAACGGTATAGATGAACGTGATCCAAAGAGGGACAAAGATCACCCAGGCTTTGAAATTCATTCGCCCGATTAGCGAGCCCCCCAGGATGATGACGGTAATCGCGGCAAACACGAACTGGAAGAACATCAACGTGGCCATCGGAAAGGTCATGGCCGGCATTCCATCTGCAGCTGCCGGGATCGTCGCCTGCCCTAACTCAAAAGCCGCCCCGACTGCCGGAATCGGTTTCCCGAGAAACGGAAACCACTGCGGACCGAAGGCCATGTTGTAGGCAAAGAGCGCCCACACCACCAAGGTTGAGGCAAAAGCGTACATTGCCATAAAGGCGCTGTTGATCGCCCATTTCTTTTTGACCAACCCTGCGTATATGAGCATTAGGCCCGGCACGCTTTGAAGGCCGACAAATGTTGCAGCCGCAAGCTGCCAGGCATTGTTGCCCGAATTCAACCACGATGGAGCTGACAGATATTCGCCTGGGGGCGCAGCCGGCGCGGCAGGCGCTGCAGCCGGAGCCTGTGCCGGAGGTTGGTTATCGGCAAACGCGAGTGGAATGACGCTAAGGTTTAGGATACCGAATGAAAGAAGTATCGTGGAAGCTAGGAACCGCTTGAACCGTTTCATGAGTTATTCCTCCTTGCTGACTAAGCGTCCTGAATTGCAAAGCACTCCTGTTTAATTAGTACAAAAACGCTTCTTGATTTTGATACGTGAGAGTGCCTAGCAAAATTCAGGCCGAGTTATTTTCGATTGTTTTGCAACGGTTTTATCTGAAAGGAACGCACCAAGACGGGTCAATTCTATAAACTCATGCCCCACCTTAGTGCAGCGAAGTGCGATTCGCCGTGATCGGGCTCAGTGTCAAAAGATTCTGTTGAAGGCGGTGAATCCGCAGTGTGGCTCCTCGTGAGTCTTTCAAAGAAACCGGTTGGGAAATGGCCGTGAAGACAAATGGCCTACATTACTGCAAGCCTTTATTCAATTGGCGCGCCAGAACGGATGAATCTGGGCACTGGGAGGAGAGTCTGGTGTTGCCCTAACCTAGGTGGTGGGCAGCTCCTTTAGTAGATCAATTTCTGCGTTCGACCCAAAGCGGACATTCAATATTCGCGTACATTGCGCCCACTATTTCCCCGCGGCCGTTGGCGGCGCGAATCCGGGCGGCACCTTGCTCCAGTGCAGACCTTTCACCGCAAATTCATAGCCCACGTCGTAGAGCTGGCGCATGTACTCGTTGTCGAACTCTTCCTTGTGGGGAAAGTTGAAAGTGGACGGGATGTACGTCAGGTTGAAATCCACACCGTCGCGCTGGGTGGCGGCGTAGATGCGGTAAAGATCACCGATGCCCTGGGAGTGGATCAGCGAGGCGACCGCGCGCCCGGCGATGCTCATCGTTCTGCGCTCTACATTCGCCCAATCCGGGTCCAGCCTGGCGTTGCGTATCACGTAGAGCCTGCGCTCGCGGGTAACTCCCACTGCCGCCGCCTCTTCCTTAATGCGGATCCCGACCGGGTAAGCGAACACCTGCGCCATGACGCCGCCGTCCACGTGCATTTCCTGGTAGCGCTTGCCGTTAACTTCGACCTCGATCATCGTGGGTGGGAATGCTCCAGGAATCGAAGCGGAAGCGATCATGACGCTCACGAACAGGTCGAGTGCCTTAGGGCCGCCGTAGGTCGCGATTTTACCCATGTCCCAGATGATGGGGCGGCGCGCATCGAGGTCAGCAGTGGCGACCAACAGCAAGCGACCCTTCGCGTACTCCGCCGCGATCTCTTTCAGCAGGTCCTCGCTTACGAATTTCCGCGTGAGCTTCCACAGCGGCGCATTGTCCGCCATCGCGTCACTGAAGAATCCAGAGAGTACGCCGCGCTGCTCGAGCACGTCTTTCGGGGAGATCGTGGTGTAGACTTCCTTCAGCGTCGCGTCGTACTTCGGCCCGAGAAAAGCGAATGGCGCAATCAGCGCGCCGGTGCTGATGCCGGTAACGAGCTTAAATTCCGGGCGCGTTCCCGTAGCCGTCCAGCCATTCAGCAATCCTGCGGTATACGCGCCGTTGTCACCGCCGCCCGAGATGGCCACGTAAACTGCGGGAGGCATAGGCCCCTTGTATCCCTGCTTTGCGAGGTAATCCTGTTCCCGCCGCAATGCCTCAAGCGCGAGTCGGGTGACCTCAGTCATGTCCCCGCCGGCGACGAAACGCACCCCGGGCATGCCCGGAATTTCGGCTTTATCGGTCAACGCGGAAGGCACCGCTTCCAGCCGCGTCGGCGCCGTCGTGCAGCCCTGCACCAGCAGTAACACGGCAGCGATCAGCAATCTTCCATGCATGTCAAAATGGCGCATCCTTTGATCCCCTTGTAAAAAAGCGGCAGACACCAGCAGGAAGAGGTGCTCCACACGGAATTACCGCGGTTTGCAGGTAACGTGACAACAGTATAGCGCTCATCGCTTTAAGAATGGCGAATGTCCGCTAGTGGCCGAAAGTGGACGTTCGGGAGAAGGCAATCCTGGAAACGAGGAAGCCTCGCGGTAGAGAGGCTTGCAAAAGATGGCGCGCCCGGCAGGATTTGAACCCGCGACCCCTTGGTTCGTAGCCAAGTACTCTATCCAACTGAGCTACGGGCGCGCGAGGCGAAATTATAACAATCCCTGTTGGCTTAGGAAAAACAAATTCGCAGGAGAGTGTTCCGAGCTACGCAGCCAGAAGAAATGCTTTATGCGGTTTCGCTATCCTGGGGTGCGAATCTTTCGCACTCTTAATTTAGCGGCCGTGAAAATAGGAGAAAGCCAAAACATAGAGCGCAGCGATCCCCAACTGGCAAAGGGCGATTGGTATTCCATAACGCAGAAAAGTGACGAACGTTACCCTGCGCCCCTGCTTGGCGCAGATACCCGCGCTCACCACGTTGGCCGCTGCTCCGATTAGTGTCGAATTGCCGCCCAGGGTCGCGCCATACATCATCGCGAGAAAAACGGGCAGCGTCGCTGCAGGCCAATCGGTGAAATTTACCCCCATGGCCTCTTCAGGCACGAGCTGAGCGACTACCAGATAGCTTTTGATCATTATTATTGAAGCAGCGACGACCGGCGTATTGGCGAGAATGCTCGAGAGAATTCCGATACCCGCGAGCATCACCAATCCGACCAGCAACAACTCGGTGCCCAACCACGCGTGGAGATACCGCGAGAAGGCATTCAGGATACCGCTCTTGGTGATGGATTCGACCAGCCAGAACGCGCAAATAAGAAAAATCAGAGTCTTCCAGTCTACATCCTGCAGTACTTTTTCCACCGGCTCCACTTTCGTGCTGTAAATGGCTAAGAGTGCCAACGCAGCTGCGACGATTGCCACACCCGGCGGTACAACACGATGGGGCAGATCTTCGCCAAAAAGAAACAATGCAATCATCAAGCCCATTACCGTGAGAGCCGCCGCACATAACATCGGCTGCTTGATGGGCTCCGAATGGAGGTCGGCCGGCAGCACCCGCTGCGCACACCACACATCAGGCAGGAGCCTCGGCAGGAGCGGTATCAAACCCAGCAGCGCCAATAGTCCACCGAGGCTCGCGCTGCGGAGATACTGTCCAAAGGTCATGCCGATTGAGCTGCCTACCAAAAATGTGGCCGGATCACCGACCAGCGTGAGTAGTCCCGCAGTGTTGCTGACGATTGCGGTCAGTATCATCGGACCCACAAAATCCACTTCCAGCGCGATGGCGACGCGAATGATGATCGGGGCAACCAGAATGACTGTAGTGGCGTTGGGCAGAAACGCGCAGATTGGCGCGACAAACCCAATCAACAGCAGCAGAAACCGCTTGCCGCTGCCCTTGGTGGCTCGCAGAATAAGGCTGCCCGCTTTATCGAAAATGCCAGTTGGCGCGAGCGTGCGCGCCACCACCATTCCCCCGAACAGCAGTGCTACCATTCCTTCAGAGGTCCTGAGCGAGTTTTGAATGTCTTGCTGAGTTAGTATCCCCGAGACGATCAGTACGCTGGCTCCCAGCAATGCCGCCACCACCAGGTCGACTACATCAAAGGCGATCAGCAAAATCACGCCGGCAAAGACCAGGAGGGTAACAATTGTCTGTAAGTCAGTCATCGCTTGATGTCATGATGAGTCGAGGGTAACGGTGGCGTAGATCTCAACGAAACGGTGGAGCGTACATGAGCCCGCCTTGAGTCCACAGACGATTCAACCCACGCTCTATCTTGAGATTGCTAGGGAGACCGAAACTGCGCTCGTACATCTCGCCGTAATTGCCAACGCTCGCGATGACTCCCACCACCCAATCGCTTTTGATCCCCAGCGCCTTTGCCACATTTTTGCTCGATCCAAGGTAACGCTCCCGTCCCGCATCAGCGCTGGTGTCGTGGAGATCGCGCACGTTTTCGCGTGTAATGCCGAGTTCCTCCGCTTCAATGAGTGTAAACAGCACCCATTTCACAAGCGTGAACCACGCCTCGTCCCCGCGCCTGACTGCGGGACCAAGCGGCTCTTTTGAAATATTGCCAGGCAAAACAATATAAGCCGTTGCCCCGCCCGGCGCCCGCGACTGGATTTCGGCAAGCTGACTCCGGTCGGAAGCATACGCTTGGCAACGGCCGGAAAAGAATGCCTTGGTCACCGCGTCCAGCTTTTCGATAATCAGCGGCTGATAGGCGAGCTTTTTCGCGCCGAAATAGCGCGCGAGATTTTCCACATGCGTGGTCCCCTTTTCAACACAGATGGTCGCGCCGTTAAGTTGCGCAATGGAGTTGACCCCGCTTTTGCGCGGAACCATTATCGCTCCGGCATCGTAATACAGGACTCCCGCGAACTCGACACCGAGATTCGCCTCGCGGCCCAGCGTCCAGGTGGTATTGCGCACGAGGAGGTCAATGTCGCCGGATAGCAGCGCGGGAAATCTCGCTTCTGCAGACAACGGCACAAACACCGCTTTCTCGGCATCACCCAACGCCGCGGCAGCGACCGCCCGGCAAAAATCCGCATCCAAGCCAATCCAGCGTCCTTGTGCATCTTTGCTAGAAAATCCGGCAATGCCCTCACTCACCCCGCAGCGCAATACACCGCGCACTTTTGCTCCCGCAAGCGTATCGCCATCTGCGGCATGAGCCGCGCCAGATGCAACAGCGAGCAATGCGATGCTGATCGCAAGCAGCAAGCTGGCAATTCTATTCAGTGGAGTAATAGGAGTGGCTTTCTTATTCGTTGTGCCATGATAGCCGATAGCACCAGTACCATCAACGCGGTGGAAGTATTTAAACGCAGGGTAACTTCAGAGTAATGCACGATATTTCGCGCAGCTCAAATTACGATGTCTATGAGGCAAAGATGAAGCGCTGCGCTGCTTATGCCGCGGGCGTCAAGGCTTTTTTTCCACAACCGGATATACGCCGGTCAGGCGGGCGATCAAGATTGCTACATACATCACGCCGGTCACGGTTTCCAGGATTGTCAGAAAGCGGGACTGAATCAGCACCGGAGTAATGTCGCCGAAGCCAGCAGTCGTGAGAGCCGTGAAACTGAAATAGATCAGTTCTGCCACGTTGAGCGCCTTTGGCGTCCCGTTGAAGGCGAAGGCGCCAGGGTAGAAATATTCCAGCACTCCGTACAAGAATGCCCACAATATGGCGATCAATATGTATGCCGCAACGGCGCCGTAAAGCTTGTCGGCGGTCATCTTGTCCCGGCGCAAAACGTACTGCAGGAGATGCACGAGGGTAAATGCATAGAACGCTCCCGCAAACCCCCAGTACAACGCAAAGCGCCCCGGCAAGCCCGACTGCAGCGCCATGATCTGAAAACCCAATGTCGGCAGGCCCAAGAGAACGGCTATTACAAGTGAGATTCTAGAGCTCGCAATCGACGCGACTGCCGTCACCAAAACGATGACATTGACGATGCCAATCAGCAAGCGTCCGTGTACAGTCTCGGCAAAAAACGGAACAGCGATCAAAAGAGCGAGCAGCGCCAGAAACAGGAAAAAGCAGCGTTGCTCGAGGATCTTTGCCAGCCGCGGATGACCCGTTTCGATTATCACGACGATTTCCTCTTTTTACCGTGGTCGATGTTGTCGCCGGAACTAAAACAACCTTAGGCTTGCCAACCACAACATGCCTGGTCGAAACTACGGTCCGATAGAGCTCAGTAAAAAGTTTAAAGCGAACCGTATCGTTCGACCCATGATAATTCTTCCAAACGGGCCCTGCAAAGGGCTACCCGTCGGATAGTACCTATTTTGAGCGATAATTGTGGCGCCACCACGCAAAATCACCACTTACTCACATAGATAGTCGTGCGAGTTGATCTGTGGTAAAAGTGCCGCTTAGGGAAATCATTTGTCTTGGAGCAAGCAATGCTTGAAACGATCACGGAAATTTTTGCGAATTTGCATCATCAATATACCGAACAATTTGTGACCGCGCTCATCCCGATGATCCTTACGGTGATTTGTCATGGCTGGGGCATGGCCATCGTGCGCAACTATTTTAGGCGCTTCGGACCGTCGATTACTCATTCGCTGTCACGCACGATGCGTATGCTCGTCGTGGTCGTTATAGTCACCATCATGCTGACGACCCATTATTTGGAGATCATCATCTGGGCTTCCTTCTACTTCGCAACCGACATGATTCAGACCGTCAGGGCAGCGATGAGTTTTTCGGTGCAGACCTACACGACGCTAGGGGCAACCAATGTCATACTGCCCGTGCGCTGGCAGGGTCTCGAAGGATTTGAAGCTTTGACCGCAATGTTGATGTTCGGCTGGTCGACCGCCATGCTTGTGGCTGTAGTTCAGAAACTTGGTGCCATTGAAAGCTAATTTCTCAGAATAACAATTGCAGCCGCACACCGAAGACTCTCGCGGTGTTTATGCCTTGTAAACCAAAGGGGCTCACGACTTGCTGCTTTTGAGCAGGCCGGATGATCTGTAGGTCTGGCGTCAGCAACATCCACGGCGTCACGGCAATTTTGTAGTACGCCTCGAACCCGTATTCATTTCTGAAGAGTGACCGGTTCACTATCGTGCCGTTTGAAAGCTGTCCCTGAAGGGTGATGCTGCTCACCTTGCTATAGTAGTAACCCAAGCCGAATTCGTCATTGGGCCGGCCGCGAAGGACGCCTTTACCGCCAACACCAAGGCTGTAGAAGTACTGAATGGGATTCGGATTTCCGTCTGATATTCCCAGGCGCCCAAACAGTCCGATGCCTCGACCTGATCCCTGCTCGTATAAATACTGGTCAAAATTGTACCAGGCATCCCAGGAACCATCCTTTGCCGCAAACGTGCCGGTCACACCGATGAATCGCACATTTTGGCCGAGCGAGGTAAAGGTTTGATTGGAATATTCGACGCCCAAATCCTGATGTCCAGTGAGCCCGAAAATATTCGTCCTCACCCTGCCCTCGCCCATAAAAGTCAATTTGCCGGCACTTAAATCATCAAAGCCGGATGTTTTGGAGTTCCCGTTGGTTTGAATAATGGAAAAATTTACGAAGACTTCGTTGGCGTCTGTGGTCGGCGCCACGTTTAGCACTGCGCCGAGAGTTGAGTATGGCGTCACCATTGAGGTAACAGGATTGGAGGTCAATGCTAAATTGAAAAACTGGGTGTCGCCGATCCCGGCAGCGAACTCGTTGGCGTCGTAGGTCGGCAGGATCTTTCCGAAGACCAGACCAATCTGATTCGAAATGGACTGTGTAATCGCCAACTCGGACAAGTTTAGGTTGTCCCCATTGGGGAACGGATAGGTTTGAAGGCTGTTTACCGGCATGACTGCGCCGGTATCATTATTCACGGAATTGGAAAA
>DASPRI010000003.1:0-3276 GCA_035624535.1 Burkholderiales bacterium | reverse complement strand
CGACGCGCGCCCGTACACCGGAGCACTTGGCGTGGACAATCCGATTTCCCGACCCAGGGCGAGCCCGGTGCTGGACCAAATGGCGGAAGGCTTCGGCAGCATGACGGTTAAACCCGATCAGCACGCCGATGGGAAAGGAGTATGGAAAGACGGCATGTGGCATGTGGTAATCACCACGCCAATGGCGACCGAAAGCGTCAATTCTCCGCGTTTTGAACCGGGTGAGAGCACGGTCGCTGCATTTGCGGTGTGGGAAGGCGGAAGCCGTGAAGTCGGTGCGCGCAAAGCTTGGTCCAGCTGGGTTCCATTAAAACTTGCGAAATGAGAACTTGATGTCAGTCAGACGAAAAGAGTACCGGAGTGATTTAGAGGATCTGCTGGCGACAGCGGCAATTCTTCGAGTGTTGGCAGAAGGATTCGCTTATCCCCAGGTGGGCTACAAGACACGCCTGTTGCGGGAATTCGCGAAGCTGAAGAAAGCGCGCGCGCGATCTGCGCTTGCGCGGATCGCTGCGGCAATCAATTCAATAAGCCGCGCATTAAGAAATGCCGATGAGACGACGCTGCGCTCAGAATACTTTCGTCTGTTTCTGGGCAACGGGCCGGTTTTTCTCCATGAAGCGGCGTACGGCGACGGGCAAAGAATTGCCGGACGGCCACACGAACTGGCTGACATCAGCGGTTTTTACAGCGCCTTTGGATTGCGTCTTTCAGATGATGATCCAAATTTGCCGGACCATCTCAGTACTGAGCTCGAATTCTACAGTCTGTTATTAGTAAAACAGGCTTACGCCGACAGGGGCGGCCGCACACAAAACCGTGAAGTCACGCGCCGGGCCGCAAAGCTGTTTCTGGAATACCATCTTGGCCGCTGGGTGGAGGCGTTCGTGCTAGCCCTCCGGGAGAATGATCCACCGGCTGTTTACCGGGAACTGGCGCGCGCGCTGCAGGTGTTAATCCGTGCTGAAATCAAGCGCAGTCGCGTTCGCCCGTTCCTCGCTTCAGGCCGGCTGCCTTATGATGAGATGCAAGCTGATGACTTGGTCTGTCCGATGGCTGTGCCGGCTGCAACAGGAGAAGGTCTTCCGATCGCAGGGGCGACGCAAATTTCGTAATCCATTAATACGCGTCAGCCTCTAGGTTCTTAAACCCTCACGTTTACCGTTTTCGGATTGCTGCAGCATCAGCATTTTGGGTCGCAAGGGGCCGGGGTAGAACTGACGACGACTCCGGTATAGGTGTTTATAGTTTCATCAACGCACTGATTGTTGTCTTTACGGACACGCATTAATAATAACCCGGCCCCAATCTGACGCTGGCAGATAACAGTCTGCGTCGTCTGCGCCACGACCATCTTTGGTAGTACGGGCGATGCGAGCGCTTCTGCGCTGAATAACGAGGCCGCGCCGGTCGTGCCCAAAGACTGTTTCAGACTAATCCATCTTTCGATTTCTTTGGACTCGGGATCGGGAGACTTGATTCTTATCAATACATCGCCACTTGGGCACAATGCCACTGAGACCGACACATTGGATGAGGTCTTGATTTGCTCAAAGGTCATTCCAGTTAGGCAGGACAGGTTTTTTGCCCAGAGGTCGTTTTGGGCGACCGCATTATCCACCTCGCTAAAAGCGACGCCGTAACTATACGATTGATAGAGCTTGTAGACGGTCGGAATCGCGCCGGCAATGGCGATGATGAGAGTGGGGTACATCAATGCCCATTGCCACCACTTTCTCGGGTCGCTGGAATTCTTTTCCTTAGCCATCCGTTCTCTCCTGTTCTGCGAAACGTTTAACGCTGCTCTGGCACGCAGGCCAGCCTGCCTGCAGGCGAACGGCACGTCCCCGTGACGGTATCGCCGAACGGCGAAGTGAACCGGCATTGCGCGGCTGGTTGCAACCCTGCGCAGGCGGCGATTGCTTCAGGAGGTGGCTGCCGTCGGCCTGCTGGCAACGGTACGGATTGGCCGCCCCCATCGCCTCCCAGCATTCGCACCGGTACTGCTCGAAAGCAGCCCACCGTGTAAGGATACTCGCGTGTAAGCACGTAGTGATACATGTTTACTTGCGTGCCGTCCCAGCTGATTCGGCTTACCCGCCCGTGGCATTCATCAAGATCAGCATTGGTCAATTCCTTGCCGTTTTCGTCATACATGCTGTAGATTCCGAAGCCATCGAGCGCGTATCCGATCAGCGTATTCCTACCGGTTGCGCCAGCAATGCACGAGCTGGGACCGTGATAGTGATACACACCCCTCATTTCGGGATGGCCGCTGCAATGGTCCTGCACTTCGTGCGCCACGGCGTCGCGCCCGGCAGCGTCGAGCGCATTGAAAAACGCTACTCCATTTAAAGCGACGCCGATTATTCCCATCGGCACGCAGGCTGGCATCGGAGCCGGATTAGGGAACAATGGCAGGGAATAAGCGAGCTGCTGCGCTTCAATTCGGTTCGGGTTTCGATCGATCTGAAACGCCGGATCGCTCCGCTGTACCGGAAAAATGCCGGTCGTATGGTTGATGGGCAGACCGTTGCCAGCGACGCGACGATTGCCGTTTTCGGTTGTGATGGTAAACGTTGCGTTTGGCCATGCCACATCGCCCTGCACCTGAACCTTTGCGGTCGAGTCCCAGATTGCGCCGCGGATCCAGTTCCCCGCATGCTGCGCGCCGCCACCGCGAAACTGTGTCATGCAGGAGAACACATACCCGCGCTTAGGCTCTGTGCTCACCTTGCCATCGCCAAGCGGCAGGGCGTGCGGATCAAGTACCTCAATTCGTCCCGTCTGAGCGGGGACTTCATCAACACCCGCGACGCTGGCGAGAAACACGCTGAGAAACGCCGCCCATAAGTTCGCCCCAAGTTTCATGAGAAACGAAACGCGTCGCTGCGCATATGAATAAATGGGCTCAATGTAAGTCTTCCACCGCAGTTCTTAGCTTTCAGGGAGGCTAACAGGCCAGTAAAATGAATTCAAGCCAGTGTCCGACTGGTCACGCATAGGGCACGATCAGCGGGCTGGTTCAAGTCCTGGCACAAATTCTTAGTTTGTATCTGAATCATTACATATGCCGTTGAATCGATTGGTGTTTTTCAAGTAATCACAATCAATATAGGCAATTTATGCATTGGCATAAGAATTGCTCAAATATTGCGAAGGCTGGTTATTCGATCGCGGTTATAACAAGGCCTGCTATTTAGGAATCAGATTGTACCCACGCATCAATCTCATTTAATTGGTCACAAAAGGCGGAGGTTCGAATGCAACTCAAAC
>DASPRI010000203.1:0-2506 GCA_035624535.1 Burkholderiales bacterium | reverse complement strand
ATTTCCCACCCATATAGTATGGGCAACGGCGCCGCAGTAAAGTCAGGTGCCAGGGCGGCAAGTGGTGACGTTCTGATTTTCATGGATGCTGACGGCCAGCATCAGCCGCAAGACATTCCGCGCCTTTTGCAGAAGTTGGCTGAAGGCTATGAAATGGTGGTAGCAGCGCGCACCTACGATTCGCAGGCTGGTGCGCACCGCGCTCTCGCCAATTCTTTTTATAACAAGCTGGCGAGCTGGATGGTGGGGCAGAAAATCGAAGATCTAACTTGCGGATTTAGAGTGGTTTGCGCAGACAAATTCCGACGATTCCTTTATCTCCTGCCGAACGGGTTTTCTTATCCCACTACGATAACCATGAGTTTTTTCCGGGCCGGGTTCCCGGTCGCTTACGTGCCCGTCGTGGCGCCCAAGCGCACGGGCAAAAGCCATATCCGGTTGCTGCGCGATGGCACCCGATTCTTGCTCATTATCTTTAAGATCGGCACGCTCTATTCGCCGCTGAGGCTGTTTTTTCCGGTCAGCCTGCTATTTTTTCTGGTCGGGCTGGGTTACTACCTGTACACGTTTTCCACTATCCACCGCTTTACCAATATGAGTGGGCTGCTGTTCATCACGTCGCTTTCGACTTTTCTTATCGGACTCGTATCGGAACAGGTGACGATGCTGCATTACAAGGACAGTGAACCCAAATAGCGTGATCGATGTTTTGCTGTGCCCCAGCTGACTACTGAAGACTGAAAATAATAAGTGGTGAGACGGCCCATTATTCGCGGCTTTAACCCAGGGACTCCAATAACACCGGCTTTTGCTGCCAAGGTGATTTTCTGCCTGGTATTGGCGTTGACCTTCTTCGTGTATCTTCCCGGCCTTTCTGGGCCTCTGGTGCTTGATGACTACCCCCAGCTAGATCCAATACTTGAGAGCGTCGATACCGCATCATGGAAGGGCGGCGCGGTAAGCAAAAGCGGGATTTTGGGCCGCCCTGTGGCCATGTTGAGTTTCATCATCAACGCGGCTACGAGCGGAGAAAATTTCTGGTGGTGGAAATTTACCAATCTCGTTATCCATTTGCTTTGTGGCGTGTTGGTATTTGTTCTGAGTGTGCGGATGTTTGCCCTGCGGCCCAGAGGCCTGGACGGAGATCAGCATTACTGGGCGCTGCTCGCTGCAGCACTTTGGCTACTTCACCCACTGCAAGTAAGCACGGTTCTTTACACTGTGCAAAGGATGACGCAGCTGTCCGCGCTGTTTGTATTGAGCGGGTTGCTGGCCTACTTCGTGGGACGCGAGAGGCAGTTAGCCGGCCAGCCGCACGGACGAATCTGGATCGTTTTGGCGTTTTTCATTTGTTTTCCGCTCGCCGCATTTAGCAAGGAAACCGGACTGCTGTTTCCGGCTTATGCGCTGTTGCTGGAGGCATTGTTTTTTGGCTTCAAGGGAGACCGCGCCGTCCGACTGTTTCTCGGCGCGTGTTATTTGGCGGGTTTGGTTCTGCCCGCTATGTTAGGCGCCTCTTTCCTAGTCGTTGATTTCGACCAATTGGTGCGACATGGTTACGATGTGCGCAGCTACACGATTTACGAAAGGGTGATCACGCAGTTTCGCGTGCTGCTTTATTACCTTTACGAAATGCTGCTGCCGCACCAGGGTAATCTTGGATTTTTGCATGACGATTTTGCGGTTTCTATTGGACTATGGTCTCCGCCTGGCACAGTATTCTCGTTGCTTGCGCTGCTGGGGTTGCTGTATATAGGCTGGTTGTTGCGCGCTGCGAATAGCATAGCGGCGTTCGGAATTTTCTTTTTCTTCGCTGCGCATCTGCTGGAATCCACCTTTTTTCCGCTGGAATTGATGTTTGAGCACAGGAATTATCTCGCGATATACGGCATCATTTTGACCCTGTGTTCGCTCGCCGGGCTGATTGCCGCCCGCAGTGTTTTGGTAACCTTGGCTGTAGTGTCGATCGCTGCAGTTGGATCGGTAACCATCGCGTATGTCGATTTGTGGAGCGGCCACCAGAAAATGTTCTCGCAGATAGCGCTGATCCATCCAGATTCACCGCGGCTGCGAATCACTTTGGCCAGCGATTACGCGGAAGCCGGAAGATTTGATGCTGCAAGAGCGGCACTCTCCGGTCTTGCCGGTCCGGGTTTTGACCTCCAGCGCGCTTACATTTCATGCCGCCAACACGGGCAACTGCCGCCAATGCGACTCCAAGAAATCGCTTTTCAGAACAACAGTAAGATTACGACCTACGAAGTTCAGGGTCTGATTGAATTGGCCAATCTGGGTTTGGATGACAAGTGCGTATTTCCTCACGATGAGTATCTGCGCATTCTTGACGAGGCCTCACGCGCCCACGTCATTGATAACAGGAGCGTCCAATCACTGTTGATATATAAAGCGCACTATCTGCATAAGATGGGAAAATCCGAGGCCGCGCTAGCCGCGCTGGATGCCGCTTTTCGGGCTTACGATTCAAACGCGGCGCCATTGTTCCTCG
>DASPRI010000178.1:0-10847 GCA_035624535.1 Burkholderiales bacterium | reverse complement strand
CGACCAAATGTCGCCGCCATGCCAGCGCACCTTGCCCTGGACGGGCGAAAGCAGGCCGCACAGGATTCGCAGCAAGCTGGTTTTTCCGCTTCCGTTGGCGCCAGTCACGCGCAACAGATCGCCGCTGTTCAGCGCGAAATTCAGGCCGCTAAACAGCCTGCGGCGGCCGCGCACGCACTCCAAGTCGATCGCTTCGAGCTTCGGACTAATTTCTGCCTCGTTTGAATCAGCACCGGTAAATCGTAAGAGAAGCGGCGAGTGCCGTCTACTCCCTGAAGTTCACGAATTGCAGAGGAAAATCGACAACCGATTTTCTGACCAACTGAATGGCTTCCTGCAGCGTGTCTTTCTTGGCACCCGAAACGCGGACCGCATCGCCCTGGATACCGGCCTGCACTTTGAGCTTGCTGTCTTTAATGAGCTTCACGATTCTTTTGGCCAGCTCGCTTTCAACGCCGACCCTGATGGTGATGGGCTGCTTTACCTTGTTGCCGCTCACCTTTTCGATTGCGCCTTTTTGCAGGCAGCGAAGGTCAATTCCGCGCTTGGTGAGCTTGCCATTCAGTACATCCAGCAGCTGCTTCAACTTGAATTCATCGTCGGCATAAACGCTCAGTGCGTACTCGTTCTGCTCTACACGCGCGTCCGATCCCTTGAAGTCGAAGCGGTTGGAAATTTCCCGGTTGCACTGGTCCAGAGCGTTTCTGACTTCCTGCTGATTGACCTGTGAGACAATGTCGAATGAGGGCATGATTGAGTCTCCGGTTTCACGACCTGTTTTTTAATTTCGCAGCGATGCGCATTCTGAGCGCGTTTAGCTTGATGAAGCCCGCGGCATCTTTTTGGTTGTAGGCACCCTGATCGTCCTCGAAGGTCGCGATTTTCCGATCGAACAGCGAATCGCTCGTGGAATCACGGCCCGCAATGATGACATTGCCCTTGTAAAGCTTGACTCGCACCCGCCCATTGACCTTAGCCTGCGAGGTGTCAATCATTTCCTGTAGTAGCTTGCGCTCCGGACTCCACCAGTAACCGTTGTAAATCAGCGACGCGTAGCGCGGCATGAACTCGTCCTTGAGGTGCGCCACTTCGCGATCGAGGGTGACGGATTCAATCGCGCGGTGCGCCTTTAACATGATAGTGCCGCCCGGTGTTTCGTAGCAGCCGCGCGATTTCATTCCGACGTAGCGGTTTTCCACCAGGTCCAATCGTCCGACCCCGTGTTTAGCTCCTGCCCGGTTGAGCGCGCCCAGCGCTTCCGCGGGGTTTAGCCGCGCTCCATTGATACCCACGATGTCGCCCTTTTCATATTCAAGCTCGAGGTACTCTGCTTTATCGGGCGCCTTTTCGGGCGCAAAGGTCCAGCGCCACATGCTTTCCTCGGGCTCTCTGGACGGATCCTCAAGACTGCGTCCCTCGTAGGAAATATGCAGCAGATTAGCATCCATGCTGTACGGCGAGCCGCCAGCTTGCTGCGCTTCCACCGGAATGCCGTGTTTTTTGGCGTAAGCCAACAGCTTTTCGCGCGAAGTCAGGTCCCATTCGCGCCACGGCGCAATCACCCGGATGTCCGGCTGCAGCGCGTAATAGCCGAGTTCAAAACGCACCTGATCGTTGCCTTTTCCGGTCGCGCCATGCGCCACAGCATCCGCTTTGGTTTGTCGTGCAATCTCAATTTGCTTTTTGGCGATGAGCGGGCGTGCGATGCTGGTGCCCAGCAGGTATTCTCCTTCATAGATGGCATTCGCGCGGAACATCGGAAACACGAAATCGCGCACGAATTCCTCGCGCAAGTCGCTGATGAAAATCTCCTTCACTCCCAACTGCTTGGCCTTGCTGCGTGCCGGCTCGAGCTCCTCGCCCTGACCGATGTCCGCCGTGAAGGTCACGACTTCGCATTTATACGTGTCTTGCAGCCATTTCAGTATGACCGAGGTATCCAGACCGCCGGAGTAGGCGAGCACGACTTTTTTAATTGCGTTCATTTTATTTTTCCCAGCAGCAGATACTCCATCAATGCCTTTTGAGTGTGCAAACGATTTTCCGCTTCATCCCATACCACCGATTGGGGTCCGTCGATGACTTCCCTGGTAACCTCTTCGCCACGATGCGCTGGAAGACAGTGCATGAACACCGCGTTGGGTTTTGCCAGCGCCATCATTTCATCGTCCACCGTGAAATCGGCGAACACTTTTTTCCGCTCCTCTTTCTCTTTTTCGTAGCCCATGCTGGTCCATACATCGGTCGTGACCAGATCGGCGCCGGACACCGCCGCATGCGGATCTGCGAAGCATTCTAGGTGCATGCTCGCATAGCTTTCGCCGCGCGCGGGCTCGAGCTCGTAACCCGGTGGACAGGAGACATGAAAATTGAAATCGAAAAGCTTCGCTGCCTGCAGCCAGGAATTGCATACGTTGTTGGAATCGCCGACCCATGCCACCGTCTTGCCGCGGATCGAGCCGCGGTGCTCGAGGTAGGTAAAAATGTCGGCCAGGATCTGACACGGATGGTATTCGTTGGTCAGCCCGTTGATGACCGGCACGCGCGAGTGGTCGGCAAAGCGCTCGATAATGCTTTGCTCGAACGTGCGTATCATCACTATGTCCACCATGCGCGAAATCACCTGCGCCACATCTTCGATCGGCTCGCCGCGCGAAACCTGGGTGTCGCGCGGAGACAAAAACATCGCCGAACCGCCGAGCTGGTTCATTCCCGCCTCAAAGGAAACCCGGGTGCGGGTCGAGTGTTTTTCGAAAATCATCGCGAGCGTCTTGCCGTGCAGCGGCTGATAGAGCTCTCCGCGCGCGCGTTTGGCCTTAAGAATACGCGTGCGTTCGAAAAGATGCTCGAACTCGGGAAGCTCGAAATCCTTGAGTTGCAAAAAATGCCTGGTATGCATGATTAAATTCACGCACGGGCATTGACCGATGCCGCTTGCCGCGAAAAATCCACGATTACGCGGCTCAGGCCCTCGACTAGCTGTTGCGCCTGCGCCTGCTGCATCACCAGCGCTGGCAGCAGACGTATCACGTTCTCCGCGGTAACGTTGACCAACAGCCCCTGTTCCAACGCAGTTTCTACAATGTCGCCGCAAGGCTGTGCCAGCTCGATACCTATCATCAAGCCTTCGCCGCGAATTTGCACGACGTCCTTGACACCGACCAGCACTTGCGCGAGCCGGTCGCGGATAAATTCACCAAGCTTGAGCGCATGGGCCATAAGATTTTCTTCCTCGATGATTGCCAGTGTGGTGAGCGCAGCTACGCAAGCGAGGGGGTTACCCCCAAAAGTTGAGCCGTGAGTGCCGGGTTTGAAAATATCCGCCGCGGCTCCCGCCCCGAGACAGGCACCGATAGGCAGGCCGGAACCCAAACCCTTGGCAAGTGTCATCACATCGGGCGTGATTCCCGAATATTGGTGTGCAAACCATCTGCCGGTGCGGCCAATCCCGCATTGCACTTCATCCAGCATCAAGAGCCACCCGTGCTCGTCGCAAATGCGGCGCAAGCCGCGCAAATAATCGGGTAACGGTAATGGCACGCGGATTCCGGATTCACCTTGAATCGGTTCCACCAGAACCGCGACGATGTTTTTGTTGTGGCCGGCTACTTGCGCCACTGCGTCCAAATCATTGTAGGGAACTCGAGCGAATCCACCTAACAGCGGCTCGAACCCTGCCTGCACACGGCGTGAGCCAGTAGCGCTCAAGGTTGCCATGGTTCGGCCGTGAAAACTTTTTTCCATGACGATGATGGTCGGGTTATCTATGCCTTTTTGATGGCCGTAGAGGCGCGCAAGCTTGATGGCGGCTTCGTTCGCTTCCGCGCCCGAGTTGCAGAAGAATGCCTTGTCCATGTGGGCGAGGCCTACGATACGTGCCGCCAGTTCTTCCTGTTTCGGTACCTGGTAGAGATTGGACGTATGGATTAGCGTGCGCACCTGCTCGGTCAGCGCCTCGACCAGCCGGGGATGCGCGTGTCCAAGGGTATTCACCGCGATTCCCGATACCCCATCCAGGTAGCGTTTGCCGCGGCTGTCCCACAACCAAACGCCTTCACCGCGGACGAAGCCGATCGGCAATCTTGCGTAAGTGTTCATCAAATGCGACATGGTGCCTGCTCAAAAACGGGCAATTATACTCTTGCTGAGAAGAAAGTATTATTCCTTTAACGTCTTCAGTGCCTTCTCTTCCGACTTGTTCAGGATGCGCAAAGTAGGAAGGTAGCCATCAAACACGATGCCGTGTAATTCCACGCGTTTCTGGCTGCGCAGCAAACCGACCAAGTAGTGAATGATTTCGGCGGTAATTACTTGTCCCGGCACCAATACTGGAATTCCGGGAGGGTAGGGTACGATCTGGTCGGCGCACACTCTTCCCAACAGCGCGGTGTTGATCTGGTCTGTTTCGTCCACTAGCGGCGAGAGCTCGCCTCCGCAATAGAAAGCGTCGCGCGGAAGGCACTTGAGCTTGGTGAAGCGCGGTATCTCCGGTGTTTGGTAGAGCCTGCGCGGGGCGCGTCCCTCACGCGCGATGCGCATCAGCGCGTCGTACAGGCGTGACACCTTGCTGCGCGTCGTGCCGATGGTAAGCAGCAGCGTCAACGTGTTGAACGTAGATTTTTCGACCTGGATGTTGTAGCGTTCGAACAATTCCTGCTGCAAATCTTCCACGGTATAGCCGCATCGGGAAATGTCCAGCGTGACCTTGGTCGGATCGAGTCTGATGTTGTCCGCGCGCACTTCATCCGGCAGCAGATCGTCGAGTTCCAGCACGCGGAACACTCCCGTAGAATTAATTTGCGTGCGCAGTTCCTTGGCCAATGCCAGGGTTCTAGAGAGCAGCTTGTAGCCTTCCATGACCGCTTGCTTGCGCGCGATGTCCAAGCTGGCAATCATCGAGTATTGCGGACTGGTGGAGGTGTGCATATTGAAGTTTTCGCGGAAGATATGCTCATTAAAGTTCGCGTCGTTGACATGTATCATGCTCGCCTGGGAAAACGCCGACAGAACCTTGTGAGTGCTCTGGGTGGCGTAGTCTGCTCCTGCTTCTAGCGCGGTCGGCCGAAACTCGGGATGAAAGCGCGCGAAGCCGTACCACGCTTCGTCAATCACCACCTTGATACCGTGACTGTGCGCCGCTTCGATAATGGGCTGCAGGTCATAGCGCAATCCATCATATGTGCAGCTGGTGAGCACCAGCGCCTGGGCGTCGGGATGATCCTCGATCGCTTTAAATAGGGCGCGCTTCGGCACCGGGCCAAACAGACTGAATTTTTTGTTGGCTGAGGAATCCAGGTATATGGGATGCGCGCCGGAAAGCACTACTCCATGGTGTACCGACTTGTGGCAATTGCGGTCAAGCAGCAGTTTTTCTCCCGGCGCAATCAGTGTCTGAAAAATAACCTTGTTTGCGGTGGACGTGCCGTTGGTTGCGAAAAAAGTGCGGCGCGCGCCAAATGCCTTGGCGGCGATTTTCTGTGCTTCTAGGATCACGCCGCTGGGCTGCATCAGCGAATCCAGCATCGGCACCGAAACCGATAAATCGGCGTCGAACACATGTTCGCCGATAAATTCGTAAAAATCACTGACCCACGGGCTGTCCCGCAGGCTGTCGCCGCTCGAGTGACCGGGTGAATGCCAGGCGTCCTTGGCCATTAATACGTAGTTCTTCAGTTGGTCGTAAAACGGCGTGCGCGCTTTTTCCTGGATTTGCGCGTTGAGAATCCTGTACATACCGCGGTAGTCGCGCTCTTCGCGATAAAAGTAACCGTCCACGGACTCGGCGAACAGCCGGTCTACCACCTGGTCTTCCTGCTCCTTGGCTATCAGGACGTAGACATCGAGTTCGGGACGGAAGCGAGTGATTTTCTGTACCAGCTTGAGGGCCGTCATCTGCTTGCTGCGTGAACCGTTCCGGGTGTCGTTTTTCAAGGCATACAACGTGTCGTCGACGACCACCGCCTGCAGATCTCCGTCTTCTTCGATGCTGCGCAGTGCTTCGCGCACGGTAGTGACGCCGGTAAAGCTGATTCCAAGCGGATTGTCGAGCGATCGCGCGGCAGCGTTGAGACCCTTGATGAGCTCCTTTAATACCAGCTTCTCGTCATTGATGACGAGTATGTGGCTGACCGGTTTGCGCATCGGGGGTATTCAGATTTCAAAAACTCGTTTTATGCGCCAATTGCGAGCGCATTGCAAGTCCCCATGTCTGAACTGGACGCGTTGCGCGCGTTCGACAAATCGGGAGATGGCAAACGGAGTAAAGGGAGACTAAGCCATCGCCTTGATGGCTTGCGACAGCCGACTCTTGTGTCGCGCGGCCTGGTTTTTGTGAACGATTTTCTTGTCTGCCACGGAATCAATGATGGACACAGACTCCTTGAAAGCGGCTTGCGCAGCCGCCTTGTTGCCGGAAGCGATCGCCTTTCTTACATTTCTTATCGCGCTGCGCAGCGCGCTGAGCAGACTGGCATTATGCCGACGCCGGGATTCGGCCTGTTTGGCGCGCTTCTTTGCTGATACGATGTTCGCCATGTGACTCGTGTAGCAATCAATCGAAGGGCGGAATGATACGTTTGTTCGTGCCTTTTTGCAACCGCGAATTCTGATTGACACCCAGTGCGCGCAGGGCTGCATTCAGGTTACCATACGCGACGATGAATTTACTGCAGGCGCTGGCCACTGTCAGCAGCATGACCCTGATATCGCGCATCTTGGGCTTTGTCCGGGACACCCTGATTGCACGCATTTTCGGGGCTGGTTTGTTCACCGACGCGTTTTTCGTCGCATTCCGCATACCCAATCTCCTGCGCCGCCTGTTCGCGGAAGGGGCTTTTTCACAAGCCTTTGTTCCGATTCTTGCCGAGTATAAAAACCGGCGCGGAGGCGACGCGACCAAACTGCTGGTGGATCATGTTGCCAGTTTGCTGACGCTGAGCCTGTTTGCAGTAACTTTGCTCGGGGTGATCATCGCACCGCTGATCGTTTACGTCAGCGCTCCGGGGTTTTCGGCGACGCCGGCTAAGTTTGATATTACCGTCGAGCTTCTGCGAATCACTTTTCCCTATATCCTTTTCATTTCGCTGGTATCACTGGCGGGCGGCATACTTAATACCTGGAGCCGATTTTCGGTGCCGGCGTTTACGCCGACCTTGCTCAACCTTTCCTTTATCGGCTGCGCCTTCTGGCTTGCTCCATATGTAAACCCGCCGATCAAAGCCCTGGCCTGGGCGGTGTTCATCGGCGGAGTGCTTCAGCTTGCATTTCAAGTGCCGCATCTTGTCCGGCTGAAAATGCTTCCGCGCTTCACTCTGAATTTCGGTGACGACGGGGTGTGGCGGATTCTCAAACTCATGGGGCCAGCCGTGTTCGGTGTTTCGATCAGCCAGCTGAGCTTGCTGATTAATACCATTTTTGCCTCGTTTCTCGTTACCGGCAGCGTGTCCTGGCTTTATTACGCAGACCGGCTGATGGAGTTTCCCGCTGGAATGCTGGGCGTTGCCTTGGGGACGGTGCTGCTGCCCAGCTTGTCCAAACATTACGTCGACCAATCGCGCGAGGAATACGCCAAGCTTCTCGACTGGGGTTTGCGACTGACTCTGCTGTTGGCGCTTCCTGCCGCTGTGGCGCTGGCAGTTTTGGCGGTGCCGCTCATTGCCACGCTGTTTTTTTACGGCGCGTTTAACACCAATGATGTTTGGATGACGCGGCAGGCGCTTGTCGCCTACAGCGTGGGTTTGCTGGGAATGATATTTGTAAAAGTGCTGGCGCCGGGTTTTTATGCGACGCAGAACATCAAGACACCGGTGAAAATCGCAATCGTGACCCTGGTCGCCACCCAGATCATGAACCTGATTTTCATTTGGCAGCTAAAGCACGCGGGTCTGGCGCTGGCAATCGCCCTCGGTGCTTGCCTTAATGCCGGGCTGCTTTACACTTATTTACGCAGGCACGACATTTACCTTCCGCAGCCGGGCTGGGGGATATTCGTTTTCAAAATCGGGGTTGCGATTTGCTTGATGGCGGCGGCGTTGTGGATCACGTCGGGCGCGGATCATGCCTGGCTTGTGGCCTCCGGTTTCAGCCGGGCCGCGAAACTCATCTGGGTCGTCGCGGTCGGCGCGATCTGCTATTTCGCCGCGCTGTGGCTGCTGGGTCTAAGGTTGCAAGATTTTGCCAAACGCGCTGCGTGAAAACCTACAGCTGGTAATCAGATCCTTTGACTTCGCTCATCGCCGCCTCCACGGCCTCGCGCGGAAGATGCGGCGCAAACAGTTCGATGAAGTCGAAAACGTAGCCGCGCAGGTATGCACCACGGCGCAGGCCGATGCGGGTCGTGCTCGACTCAAATAAATGACTCGCGTCAATTGCGCGCAGGTTTTTGTCGCGCTCCGGGTCGTAAGCCATTTTTGCTAGTATCCCGACACCCAATCCCAATTCCACGTAAGTCTTGATGACATCCGAGTCAATCGCAGTCAGCACCACGTTCGGTGTGAGCCCTCTGGCGGCAAAGGCGCGGTTGATTTTCGAGCGGCCCGCAAAGGCAAAGTCGTAGGTAATAATTGGATACTTGGCCAATTCCTCCAGCGTGAGCAGGCGTTGCTTCAACAGCGGATGATTGGTGGGTGTAAGCACGCAACGGTTCCACTGGTAGCACGGTAACATCACCAACTCCTTGAAGAGTTCAATGGCCTCGGTAGCGATAGCGATGTCCGCTTCGCCGGATACCACCTGCTGCGCGATCTGCGTCGGGTTGCCTTGGTGCAGGCTCAGTTTCACCCTGGGATAGCGTTCCGTGAACTTGCTTATCGTAGGCGGAAGGGCATAGCGCGCCTGGGTGTGAGTCGTGGCAATCGTCAGACTACCGATGGCTTCATTGGTAAACTCTTCTCCCACCCGTTTCAGGTTATCTGTTTCCTGCAGTATCTGTTGCGCGATCGTATGAATGACTTTGCCGGGTTGGGTCATTTCGACTACCCGTTTGCCGTTGCGCACGAAAATCTGGACTCCGAGCTCTTCTTCGAGAAGACGAATTTGCTTGCTGATCCCCGGCTGCGACGTGTGTAGTTTTTGCGCGGCTCCGGAAACATTCAAGTTTTGCTGAACGACTTCGCACAAGTAGCGTAACTGTTGCAACTTCACTGCGGCCCCTGCAAATAACGTTTAGTTATAACATCCTAACATAATATTATTTTGCAATATATGTGTCCCTTGATACCATGTTTCAGGTTTAGATTTTCTGTATCCTATGGTTAGGAAGCAAGTAATTGTAAATGATGGATTTTATATACTGATGGCTTGTCATAATCTGGCAAACAGGGAGGAAATCGAAGCTTACGCGCAGGCGGTCGGCGATTTTCTGAACTTGCAGCTCGATGCGGACCGTTTTACGGCGACGCGCCTCCAAATGGGTGTCTACGGACAGCGCCAGGAAGGCGTGCACATGGTGCGCATCAAAATTCCCGGCGGCCGGCTGCACGCGCCACAACTGAACGCGATCGCAGACTTGCTGGAAAAATATTCGAGGCACGACGTAGTGCATATCACTACGCGCCAGGATATCCAGTTGCACTACGTGCCGACTGCGGATACCCCTACCGTGCTGAGAGGCCTTGCGGACGCAGGGCTGACCACCCGCGAAGCCTGCGGTAACACTATTCGTAATGTTACGGCCTGCCCAATGGCAGGAATCTGCCCTCGCGAGCATACCGACGTAAGCAAGCACCTGGACGGCGCGGTAAGCCATTTCCTGCGCAATCCACTCAATCAGCAACTCCCACGCAAGTTCAAAATCAGTTTCTCCGGCTGCGAGGCCGACTGCGCGCAAGGCATGTTGCATTGCATGGGCATCGTCGCGGTGAAAAGAGGTGAGCAGTTCGGCTTCAAAGTACTTGCGGGCGGGGGACTCGGGCACAAGCCGCACGAAGCCATCGTGGTGGAAGAATTCATTGAAGAAAAAGACCTGCTGCACACTATGGAAGCGATCGTCACGCTGCACAACAAGTATTCAGACCGCACCAAGCGCGCAAAGTCGCGCATCAAGTTTTTGGTGGATCGGTTCGGGCGCGAAGGTTTCATCGAAAAATACCGCGAGGAACTGGGGCGGATTAAACAAGCACTTGCCAACCAGCCTTATCCGAAGGGTGTGTGGAAAACCGGTGGGGAAGGCGAAATCTGCGGACAAGGTGCGCCGCGTCACGTAGTGCCGCAAAAACAGCCAGGCTTGATGGTGCTGCCCATCAGTGTGCCCATTGGACATCTGAATGTGAAACAGTTGCGCGGCATTGCCAAGGCACTTGGGACGCATGGTCTGGATGAAATTCGCACAACCCAGGACCAGAACCTGATGGTTATAAATGTGCCGGAATCTAAACTCGATTCGCTGCGCAAAGCGATAGCGGCGCTTGGACTGCATGAACCGGAAGCGGGAGACAATGTGGTGGCTTGCCCGGGGACTTCCACTTGCCGCCTTGGTATTACGTCCTCCACGCTGCTTGGCCCGAAGCTCAGAAATCAGGTGGGTGGCGACCTGCGCATCCGCGTTTCCGGTTGCCACAACGGCTGCGCCCAGCCTGAGATGGGCGATATCGGAATCTATGGCGAAGGGAAGCGCATGCACGGAAAATTAATTCCGCATTACCAGACCTATTTCGGCGGCAATGGTCTCGCGGGCGGAGGCCTCGCATTCAAAGGCCCCTCGGTGCCTGCGGCGCGTATCGAGGACGCGGTGCAGCGCGTGCGCGTGGCCTTTGAAAAAGACCATCTCCCCGATGAAAGTTTTTTCTTCTGGACACGGCGCCGCGGCGTCGAGTATTTCAATCAATTGCTTGCCGATCTGATACAGGTTG
>DASPRI010000162.1:0-5076 GCA_035624535.1 Burkholderiales bacterium | reverse complement strand
AATGACGCCTACCGCTACCGCAACAATAAGCGGCACGATAAGCAGCCACGCCAGCAGAGCCACGATCACCCCGACGAGAGTTGCCGCGGGAAATCGACCTAGCAGGGCGCGCAGAAATCCGCCCACCATCGTGACCAGGATTAGACCTATGAACAAGGCCAGTCCGAAATCGCCGGAAACCCGTGAACGCGAGCCCGAATGCCTGGGCGGTGGCAAAGGTTCGCCTTCGATCACCTTGATCATACTTTGTATGCCGGCCTCGATTCCGCCGTAAAAATCGCCCTTCTTGAAATACGGCACGATGACCTCGCTCACAATGCGCTTAGCAGTCGCGTCATTAAGCGCCCCTTCGAGGCCATAACCAACCTCGATGCGCAGGCTGTGGTCATTTTTGGCAATCAGCAACAGCGCGCCGTCATCGATTCCCCTGCGGCCGAGCTTCCAAGTGTCTGCCACGCGGATGCCGTATTGCTCGATGGTCTCCGGGTGCGTGGTCGCCACGATGAGCACCGCGAGCTGGCTGCCTTTTTTCGCCTCGAAATTCTGCAGCTCCTGTTCCAGGCGCGCCTGCTGTTCGCGGCTTAAGGTAGCGGTTAAATCGGTGACCCGCGCTTGCAGTGGAGGAACGGGGACATCAGCGTGTGCGATGCCCAGTCCGAGCGCCAGCAGGAATAAGGCTCGCGCTCGAATCCTGATCATTTATTCGCCGGAGAAAAATCGACTTTGGGCGGGACCGAAATTGCTTTCTCATTCTCCACGGTAAAATTGGGCTTCAACTCGAAACCGAAAAGTTTTGCCGTTAGGTTGCTGGGGAAAGAGCGAACTGTGACGTTGTATTCCTGAACCGCCTTGATGTAGCGGTTACGCGCCACTGTAATGCGATTTTCGGTACCCTCGAGCTGCGCCTGCAAATCGCGGAAATTGGCGTCGGACTTGAGCTGCGGATAATTTTCAGCGACTACCAACAGGCGCGATAAGGCGGAAGTCAACTCGCCCTGCGCTTGCTGGAATTTGGCGAACGCCTGTGGATCGTTAAGCAGTTCGGGAGTAGCCTGAATGGCCCCCACCTTGGAACGCGCGTTGGTCACACCCAGCAACACGTCTTTCTCCTGCTGCGCGTAGCCCTTTACCGTATTTACTAAGTTCGGCACCAGATCAGCGCGCCGCTGGTATTGGTTAAGAACTTCCGACCAGCTGGCTTTAACCTGCTCGTCGGTAGCTTGCAAGGTGTTGTAACCGCATCCGCTCAAGCCCAAAGCGGCCAAGGACAGCATCAGGCAAAGCAATGTTCTGCGCATAGAGTCTCCTTGTTCAGGATGAGTTGGTGTTCCCGGTTGACAGCGCAGCCTGCCCGTGCAAGCCGCGCATGGTTTTTGTTGCGAAACATAAATCAGCCCATGCCTTGGCTTTGTCCGGTAGATTGCGCAGTAGATATGCTGGATGGTAAGTCACAATCAGCGGAATTCCGTGGTAATCATGCAAGCGTCCGCGCATGCTGGCAATGGTGGCGTCTGCTTTCAGCAGACTCTGTACCGCAATCTTGCCCAGCGCGATTATCAGCTTGGGTTGAATCAACGCAATCTGCCGCTCTAGATAAGGTTCGCATTGCCAAGCTTCCTGCGGCTCTGGGCTGCGGTTCCCTGGAGGCCGGCACTTCACCACGTTTGCAATATAGACGTTCTCTCCGCGCTTTAAGCCTATCGATGCGAGCATGCTATCCAGGAGTTTGCCTGCCTGTCCCACGAACGGCTCTCCTTTTGCGTCTTCTTCCGCACCTGGCCCCTCACCTATAAACAGCCAGTCAGCATTTTCGTCGCCGACGCCAAAAACGGCCTGCGTGCGCTTTTCGTGCAATGGGCAGGCCTTGCATGAAGCGACGCTGGCTTTTAGCTCCTGCCAATTCATCCGCAGGATGCGCTCACGCCGATCACCTGTCACTGCGGGGGGGGTGGCGGCGCTTGCACGTTTATTCTTGAGCCGCCACTGCGGCCACAGCCCCAACTCTTTCAGGATTTCCTCGCGCCGTCCGCTCACAGCGCCAGCTCCAGCACTATCGCGTCTTCGCGGGCCGGGCCCGCTGGATAATAAGCGCGGCGCACTGCAACCTGTTTGAAGCCGAAGCCTTCATACAGCGCGAGCGCCGCCACGTTGGAAGGACGGACTTCAAGAAACATTACCCGCGCGTGGTGTTGACGCGCGAGTTCTAAAATAAGCAGCAGTAGTTTCCTGCCCCACCCCTGGCGCTGCCACTCGGCGGCAATGCTAAGATTCAGCAGATGCGCTTCATCCGCAGCGACCATCATCACTGCGTAGCCGATAATGCTTTGTGCAAGTCGGTAGACCCAACAGCTGTAGCCGGCATTCAGCGAATCCCGGAAATTTCCGCGCGTCCAAGGATGCGGGTAGATGTTCCGCTCGATACGCATTACCGCATCGATATCGGCCAGTCGCATCGGTCGCAACTGCGGCGCCTGCTCCAGTTGCGCGCTCATCGTTCGAATGTTTTCAACGCCACTTTTTCACGCAAATAAAGCGGGACAGCCGCTTCAGCCGGGCAACCTTCTCCCCGTTGCAGCACCGCAGCCGCAAGATGCGCCATTTCCCTAGCGTGGGGAAAGGCCTCCGCTACCGTCTTGCTGAGCTGTCCTTTATAGCGCAGTGCCATTTCCTCCGCATGCGCCGCGAAACCGCTGCCACACGCGATCCAGCCGTCCCCTATTACCCGAGGCGCGCGCCGCGGCGCACACAAAACAGGCTCGCTCACCGCTTGCCAATTGTCGCCATTCTTTTTATATGCCGCATGATAAATCTCGCCCATGCGCGCGTCCAGCGAGGCGATTACCTGCTTCCCCGGCATGGCTTGTGCCAAGGCTTCCAGCGTGCAAATGCCGGCGACTGGCAAATCCGCGGCAAACGCCAGTCCCTGCGCTATCCCGCAAGCAATGCGCAACCCGGTAAACGATCCCGGGCCCGCCCCGAACCCGATGCCATCGAGCCTTTTCACGGAAATGCCGCTCTCGGCGAAAAGACCATCAAGCAGCGGCAACAACTCTTGGGAATGATTTTGCCCAACGCGCTTGTCGCGCGACAGTACTTTGCCATCCATCAAAAGGGCCAGCGAACAATATTCCCCGGATGTGTCTATTGCGAGAACATTCATGACATAGCGTCATGCGATTCTAAAAGTGCTCGCGCCGGCATCGAACAAACATTGCCTGCGCGCAGTGTCCAAAAACGAACGACGCGCCAGTAATTTAGTTGAAGCCGAATTTGCGTGTAAACCAGACTTTGACATACTGCGTCAGAACGGTGTACCCAATAAGCACGGCGACCAGCCACACAAAATAAGACGCCGGTAACGGCTGCAGACCCACCACATGGGCAATGGGGGAAAACGGGATATAAATTCCAATGGCCATTACACATACAGTCATGAGCATGAGCGGCAGTGCTGCCCGACTTTGTACAAACGGGATCTTGCTGCTGCGAATGATGTGCACAATCAGAGTTTGCGACAGTAATCCCTCGACAAACCATCCCGACTGAAACAATGACTGTCTTCCGATTGTATTCGCGGAAAACACAAACCACATTACCGCAAAGGTCAAGTAGTCAAAAATCGAACTGATCGGTCCGATAAATAACATGAATCGTCCGATAGCGCCAATCTCCCATTTGCGTGGCCGCTCCGAATATTCCTTGTCCACGCCGTCAAAGGGTATGGCTATTTGCGATATGTCGTAGAGCAGGTTCTGGATCAGCAGTTGAATCGGCAGCATGGGGAGAAAAGGCAGCAGCATGCTCGCACCAAGGACGCTGAAGATATTTCCAAAATTTGAACTGCCAGCCATCCTGATGTATTTCACGATATTGCCAAAGGTCTTGCGCCCTTCCAGCACGCCTTCCTCAAGAACCAACAGGTTCTTTTCCAACAGGATGATATCGGCGGATTCCTTTGCGATATCCACCGCGGTATCAACTGACACGCCGATATCTGCAGTTCGGAGCGAGGCCGAATCGTTAAACCCATCGCCAAGGAAACCAACTACGTGGCCTTGCACTTGCAAGACCCGGACAATCCTCTCCTTTTGCGCAGGTGACAGCTTGGCAAACACGGCTGCGTCCTGCGCCTGCCTGCCCAGCTCGGCATCGCTCCATGCATCGACCTCACTGCCGAGGACAATACGGCTGGCGTCAATGCCAACGTCGCGGCATACCTTGCGAGTTACAACATCGTTGTCTCCGGTTAGAATTTTGACCTGAATCCCGTTCTGCTTCAGGGCCCGGATAGCGGGACCCGCGGTTTCCTTGGGAGGATCGAGAAAAGCGATAAAACCGAGCAGTGTGAGACCGATTTCGTCCTTGACACCGTAAGTCCTCTGATCGGGCGGGGTTTCCTTGTAGGCAACAGCAATTACGCGCAAACCGTCTTCGTTAAATTCATTGACAAGATTCATTACCCGAGTAATCAGCTCATCGCTTAAGGAAACCGCTCTGCCGTCTACTTTGGCTTGACTGCTTACCTTTAGAATTTCTTCGACCGCTCCCTTGCAAATGAGCTCGTTGTGGTCCTCTTGCTCGTTTACCACTACTGACATGCGCCGACGCACGAAATCAAATGGGACTTCATCGACCATTCGGTAATTACTGGCGATTCTCAATACGTCCGCAACTTCCGCGTGCTTGAGTACCGCCTTGTCCAACAGGTTTTTCAGGCCGGTCTGATAATGGCTGTTCAAGAACGCGTGTCGCAGCACGTCGTCACTTTCAAGCCCATTCACGTCCACGTACTTTTCCAGAACGATTCTGTCCTCGGTTAACGTTCCGGTCTTGTCCGCACACAGGATATCCATTGCGCCAAAGTTTTGAATCGAATTTAGGCGCTTCACGATAGCCTTTCTGCGCGACATCATGACCGCGCCTTTGGCAAGCGTCGCGGTAACAATCATGGGAAGCATTTCCGGAGTGAGGCCGACTGCAACCGCGATGGCAAATAGCGATGCCTCGGTCCAGTCGCCTTTGGTCAGCCCGTTGATTAAAAAAACCAGTCCCGCCATGACCAGCATGAAGCGAATC
>DASPRI010000155.1:0-36110 GCA_035624535.1 Burkholderiales bacterium | reverse complement strand
GCCCCGGCAAGGAAAAAGGCTGCAAAGGAAAAGCCGGCGCCAAAGCGTGCGGCGCCCAAGAAAAAGCCGGCAGCAAGGCAGGTTCCGTTGGCGCGACCGGTGAGCATGCCGGCACGGCCGGCAACCATGCCCGCTCCCTTGGCTGGTGAAGAGCGTGTCGGCATGGTTACCCACTACTACAGCCATCTTTCCGTGGCAGTGGTGCGGCTCGACTCGGGCAGTCTTCGGGTCGGGGACACTATCCATATCACGGGCCACACCAGCGATTTCCGCCAGAAAGTCGAATCCATGCAGATCGAGCACGAATTTGTGTCCGAATGTCGTCCAGGAGATGATTTCGGCCTGAAAGTAATTGAGCACGCCCGCGAAAACGATATCGTTTACAAAGTAACCGGCTGATTATCGTCAGGCTTGGCGCCGGTGGCAGACCGGCGGCTGGTGACTTTTTTTTGTTTCGCCAAAAGAGAGTCGTCAAAGAAAAGGCGCCTCGGACTCGCGCCGCATCGAGCTACTATCAATTTATTCCTTCTCCGCTAGCGGGAGAGGGAAAAGGTGAGGGAAAAACCAAATTCGCCGGGGGCAGCCCGGCGGCTGGTCACTTTTTCTTGCCTCGCCAAGAAAAAGTAACCAAAAAGAAACCGACCCCGGTTCGCCGACTTCCCTTGCGCTCCTCAGCCAAACCGGGCGCTGCGCAACTCGCGCTTTCCGCGCTCAAACAGTGCTCGCTTCACTTCCCCCGCTTTGGCTTCGTCGCTTGGCGGCTCACAGGGGATAATGAAAGCGAAATTATTCCGAACATTACGCTAATTTGTTTAAACTTATGTGCAATATCGTGCAATATAAAGCCGCCTTTCGGCGGCCCATTTCACGTTAGGCACCGTCCCGGAGCCGCATGAATCACCTCGAGAACCTCATTGGCGAGTGGTACGAATATCAAGGATATGTCGTCCGCAGAAACGTCAAGGTTGGGAAGCTGTCTCATGGCGGCTGGGAGGGCGAACTCGACGTTGTTGCGTACCACCCGCGGACACATCATTTGCTGCATATCGAACCATCGATCGATGCATATACTTGGACTAAGCGCCAGCAGCGGTTTGAGAAAAAATTCAGAGCCGGTCGGAAGTACATTAAGAAAGTCGTATTTCCTTGGCTAGGTCCGGAAATTCATCTCGAACAGTGGGCTGTTATACTGGGGAGTGACAAGACACACAAATTGATCGGCGGTGGAAAAGTCGTCTTGGTTCGAAATCTTATCCAACAAATTACAAATGACATCCGCGCTGCCGGTGCCATGGAAAGAAACGCAGTACCTGAACTCTACCCGCTTCTGCGCACGATTCAGTTTTTCGTGCGGTGGGGCGCAATGACGCCTAATTCTCAAATCGAGAGGGAGACGCGCAAGAGCAGCGCGCGCCGTTAAGCTGAGAGTTTGTACGTGACTACATCAATATGCATTACGATGCAATCATTGATTTTTGGTTTAAGGGGATTGACCCAAAATACTGGTGGAAAAAAGATCCCAATTTCGATCGATTGATAGCGGACAGGTTTCTGACGGTTCACAATGCGGCGATAAGATGCGAGCTGTATCCTTGGAGAGAAAAGCCATTGGGCAGGCTCGCGGAAATAATCATTCTGGACCAGTTTTCACGAAATATCTATCGCGACGATCCCTTGTCGTTCGCTTACGATCCGCTGGCGCTCGCTTTGGCTCAGGAAGCGATAAGCGCAAAGGCAAATGAATCATTAGTTCCAGCCCGGAAGGCATTTCTTTACATGCCTTTCATGCATAGCGAATCACCTGCAATCCATCAACGCGCCATGGAACTATTCAGCGAGCCCGGACTGGAATCCAATTTGAAATTCGAAATCCGCCACAAAGCTATCATTGACCGGTTTGGCCGCTTTCCGCACCGAAACGAAATCTTGGGCCGCAAATCCACCGCAGATGAAATCAGTTTCCTGAAAGAAACCGGTTCCTCATTTTAGCGAGCACTGACAGCGGCCCGCTCATCTCTGAAGCGCCGTTTGATCTGATTGATTTCCCTCCTGCAGAGTCTATATTTGAATTGTCCGGTATTCGCGAAGTTGACCGAGAGGGCAAAGGAATAGTTTCGAGCAAAGAGTGGGTACGCCATGAAATGGATGGCGATTATTGCATTGACGGTCGGGTGGGTCGCTGCCTGTATTGGCAACGCCTCCGCTGAGTGGTCGTGGAATACGGGTATTGAGTACTTTCAGTGGCGGGAGAGCACTGCGCCCAGTGTCACGGAACGCGGTGGATTGTTTACTTTAGGGCTGAACTGGACGCTGGACAAAGAATCGGGTTTATTGCCTGCATATCGGGGGAAACTGTACGTCGGCGGTGCCGACTATGAAGGCGCTTTTTTGTTTACTAATCAGCCTACCAGCGATGTGACGAGCTACGTCGGAATAACGAACGAGGTCCAGGCTATTTACCGAACATTGTTCAATGCCGCGCCGTATTCAGTGGACTATATCGCCGGAGTGGGCTGGGACTATTGGGTGCGCAGTGTCGGCGCAAATACCGATAACCCCCAAGAAGAGGACTGGAGCGTAGCCTATGGCAGGCTCGGTTTTGACATTAACTCGCGCACTGAGCACGGGGTGTTTGGTGGTGGCGGAATCAAGTATCCCTTTTACACCAGCGAGGACGCTAATTTCACCGATGCCGGTTTTGCCCAAAATCCGACCTTGCATCCAGGCAAGCTGATTTCCGGTTACGCTCAGATCGGCTATCGCTTCGAGAGTCGCAGCGATCTAATTTTATATTACGATGGCTACCGGTTCAGCCAATCCAATACCGTTGCCCTTACCTCTCCATTCGCCCCCGGGGTAATTTTCTTTGCCTTCCAGCCAAAAAGCGTCATGACCATAATCGGCTTGAAATACCAGCACAGCTTCTAGTCATAGACAACGCTGTGGAGCAGGGCGGGAATTTCTCTAGAACAGCACCACCTGTCGCACCGCTTTGCCTTCGGCGAGGCGGTCAAATGCTGAATTGATATCCTCGAGTTTGAGCCGACCGCTAATGAGACGATTGATGGGCAAGCGTCCCTGTTTATAGAGCGCGATATAGCGCGCCACATCACGCACCGGTACGCTACTGCCGATGTAGCAACCTTTAATGGTGCGCTCTTCACCGACCAGATTCACTTGCGCCACCGGAAAGGCGTGAGTTGGAGGCGGCAAGCCCGCAGTGACGGTGGTGCCGCCTCGGCGCGTGATCGCATACGCTATTTCCATCGCTTTCACCGAGCCCGCCAATTCGAAAGCAAATTCCACTCCGCCTGCGGTCGCCGCGCGTACCTGTTCAACACAATTCGCTGAAGTAGCATTAAACGTGTCGGTTGCGCCCAGGCTTTTTGCCAGCGCAAGTTTATCGTCGGCAATATCAATCGCGACAATCCTGCGCGCGCCGGCGACAACCGCGCCCAGCACCGAAGCCAGTCCCACTCCGCCCAAGCCGATGACCCCCACGTCAGAGCCGGGGCTGACTCGCGCAGTGTTCAGCACTGCGCCGACCCCGGTGAGCACTGCACAGCCAAAAAGCGCCGCTTCATCGACCGGCAGCTCACGCTCGATCTTCACCAGTGATTGGCGGGAGATTGTCGCGTACTGCGCGAATGCCGAAATACCCACGTGGTGATTGAGCGGGGTTGTGCCGCGCTTGAGACGCCGCGCGCCGGATAACAGCGTGCCGGCCACATTGGCTGCTCCTCCGGGTTCACACAAACCGGGCCGGCCTTCGGCGCAGCGCACGCAATGGCCGCAGCTCGGCACAAACACCATGATGACATGGTCGCCTTTCCTGAGGTCGTTGACCCCAGCGCCCAATTCTTCGACGATCCCCGACGCTTCGTGACCCAGCACCATTGGCATGGGACGCGGCCGGTCGCCGTTGATGACTGAAAGATCAGAATGGCAAAGTCCTGCAGCGGCGATCTTCACCAGCACTTCGCCCGCTCCTGGAGGATCAAGCTCGACTTCTTCGACCGAAAGCGGCTTGGATGCTGCGTAAGGCGGGTTCGCCCCCATCTGGTGCAGCACCGCTGCCTTAATTTTCATCAGCGTCATCCCCCGAATCGCCGCTCACGCGCACAAAAAAGCCGGCACGGCCGGCTTTTTTGGTGTTTCACAAAAATTATTTAAACAGCTTCTGTAGCTCGCCGCTATGGTACATCTCGGTCAGGATGTCCGACCCGCCGATGAATTCTCCGTTTATGTAGAGCTGCGGGATGGTCGGCCAGTTCGCATATTCCTTGATGCCCTGTCTAATTTCCGGATCGGACAGCACGTCCACTGTAAAAATGTTTTCCACTCCACAGGCCTTAAGAATATTCACCGCATTGGCGCTGAATCCGCATTGCGGAAAATCTGGCGTGCCTTTCATGTACAGCACCACCGGGTGTTCGGTGATTTGCTTCCTGATAAGTTCCTGCGTGGTCATCTTGCTCCCGAAATAAGCCAATAATCATTTTAAATATTATAGCACCCTTTATCCATTCGGCCGCCTGAAACCCGTGGAATTCCAGCCAGGTCTACAGCGCAGAACAACGCCGCAAACCCGCTCTCTTCAAGTAAATCCCGGCAGACACCCGACTGATTGTAGCCGTGTTCCAGCAGCAACCAGCCGCCCTTGCAAAGATAGCTTGGCGCTCCCCGAATGATCTGGCGGATGCTATCAAGGCCATCAGGTCCGCCATCCAGCGCCCGCCTGGGCTCATAGCGCACATCGCCTTGCCGCAGATGCGCGTCGTTGGAAGCGACATATGGGGGATTGGAAACGATCACATCATATGTCTCCCCACGCAATGCTTCATACCAATCGCTTACCTTGAAGACCACGCGCCGATCCTCCATGTGGCACAAATGTTTGGAATTTTGCCGCGCCAATGCGAGCGCTTCTTGTGAACAATCCACCGCGGTAATGTGTGCCAGCGGGCGATGCAGAGCGAGAGTGAGCGCAATATTGCCGCTGCCGGTGCCCAGTTCCAGCACTTTGCAGGATCGCTCTTGGGGCATGCGCTCCAGCGCCTGTCCCACCAGCAGCTCAGTCTCTGGCCGGGGTATGAGCACTGATGGAGTGATTTTAAAGGTCAGCCCATAAAATTCGCGCTCGCCCAAAAGATAAGCGATGGGCTCTCCGGCCGCACGGCGCTGCACCAGTTCTTGATAAGCAGCCGCTTGCCGGAAATTCAAAATCTGATTGCCGTGGGCGACGAGATAAGCGCGGTTCACACCTAGAACCGCCTGCAGCAGCAGATTCGAGTCGCATGCTTCAACAGGGCTTGCGCGTAATACGTAAGCAATGCTCGCCGGCGCAGCACGCGAAGCCAGCTTGTCGACGACTGCTTGCATCAGGTTTCCTCGGCCAATGCCGCCAGTTGCTCCGTTTGATGTTCGGCTATTAGGGCACCGGTGAGTTCGTTCAAATCGCCATCCATAATCTGATCGATCTTGTACAGTGTGAGATTGATGCGGTGGTCGGTCACCCGCCCCTGGGGAAAATTATAGGTGCGGATGCGCTCCGAACGGTCGCCGCTGCCAATCAGTGATTTGCGCGTCGCAGCCTGTTTCGCCTGCTGCTCACGCAGTTGCTTGTCCTTGATGCGCGCCGCAAGAATCGCCAGTGCCTGGGCCTTGTTCTTGTGTTGCGAGCGCCCGTCCTGGCATTCCACCACGATTCCGGTCGGCAGGTGCGTTACGCGCACTGCGGAATCTGTCTTGTTCACATGCTGCCCTCCAGCGCCCGAGGCGCGATACGTATCGATGCGCATTTCCGCGGGATTAAGCACGACGTCGGAAATTTCGTCGGCCTCGGGTAGCACCGCCACCGTACAGGCTGAAGTATGGATGCGTCCCTGCGTTTCAGTTTCCGGAACGCGCTGCACGCGATGCCCGCCGGATTCGAATTTCAGCTTAGAATAGACGCCACGGCCGGTGACCTTGGCGATGATTTCCTTGTAGCCACCCATTTCCGAGGGACTTGCAGAAATGATTTCCAGCTGCCAGCGCTGCCGCTCGGCGAAGCGCGCGTACATGCGGAACAGGTCCTTGGCAAACAGTGCAGACTCGTCGCCGCCGGTGCCGGCGCGTATTTCCAGAAAAATATTGCGCTCATCGTTCGGGTCCTGTGGCAGCAATTTTTTTTGCAACTCGGATTCGATGCGCAAAAGCCGCTCGCGGCTCTCGTGCATTTCGGCCTCCGCAAATTCACGCATTTCCGGATCCGACTGCATTTCCTGGGCAGCCTGCAGATCGCGCTCGCCGGATTTATACGCTTCGTACAACTGAACCACCGGTGTGATCTCCGCGTGCTCACGAGCGAGCTTGCGGTAGTTCTCCAGGTCCGCTGTGGCTGTTTCGCTGCTTAGGATTTCGTTGAGTTGGTGGAGGCGGTCGCTGAGTTGCGATAATTTTGCGGCGATACTTTGCTTCATTCTTGTCGGTGGACCTGATAAAGGCGGGTGATTAAAGCCACCAGTTGTTCACGATCCTCCTTATTTGCGTGGTTTAGCACGTGAGTCGGTATATGCAGAAACTTGTTAGTCAGCGCACGGCTCAAATATTCAGCCACCTGCCGCGCGTCGACACCGCGTTCGAGCATCCGCAAGGCGCGCTGCAACTCGTTGCGTCGGCCGCGTTCCGCGTGGTCACGCAAGGCGCGAATGGTGGGAACGAGTTTGCGCGTTTCCAGCCAATTCACGAAACTGATGACGCTAGTTTCGATGATCGCCTCGGCCTGCGCCACCGCACCCTGACGGGCGTTTATCCCGGTTTGTACCAAGTGCGCGAGGTCATCCACCGTATACAGAAACACATCGTCCAGTTTGCCGGCTTCGGCCTCAATGTCGCGCGGCACCGCAAGGTCCACCAGCAGCATGGGCCTATGCTTACGTAATTTAATCGCCCGCTCCAGCATGCCTTTGCCGAGAATCGGCAACGGACTCGAAGTACAAGTGATCACCACATCGTGCGCAGCCAACTGTTCGGGCAATTCGTTTAACGTGATCACGCCGCCGCAGAAACGTTGCGCCAAGGCGGCAGCATGTTCCGGCGTACGGCTGACGAAGGTTTTGCGTCTGGGAGCGCGCGCCGCAAAATGGGTGGCGCACAATTCAATCATTTCTCCAGCTCCAATCAGCAGTACGCACTGGTCGGAAATAGTTGGAAAAATACGCTCGGCGAGTCGCACTGCCGCCGCCGCCATTGAAACCGAATTCGTTCCTATGTCGGTATGACTACGCACTTCCTTGGCCACAGAAAATGAGCGCTGAAATAACTTGTGCAACAGCAATCCCAAGGTGCCGGCTTCCTCGGCGGTGCGCACGGCCTGCTTGATTTGGCCAAGTATTTGCGGTTCGCCTAATACCATCGAATCCAGCCCGCTGGCGACGCGGAAAGCGTGTTTTACAGCTTGCTCCCTAGGTAGTGTGTAAATATAGGGCTCGATATTCTGAGTCTTGAGGTGGTGATAGTCAGCCAGCCATTCGACCGCCGCTTCGGGCTCGGGTGTGTTGCAATAGACTTCGGTGCGGTTGCAGGTGGAAATGATCGCAGCCTCGCTCACTGGTCCGCGATTCACTAAGTCGCGTAACGCGCTTCCCAAGGTCTGCGCGTGAAACGCCACCCGCTCGCGCATGGAAAGCGGCGCGGTAGTATGGTTGACGCCTACAGCAAACAACTGCATGCCGGTAACGAGAAGCCGAGGGAATTCAAATATTATAGCATCGCCACCCTCAGGAAAAGGCTCGCGCGAAACCCTTGCTATCTGAATGCGCCGCTTTGAAAAAAAGAAAATGAAAACGGACACCCGCCTGCCTGGGCAATGATGTCCGTTTGGTTATTAACTACCGACGCTTAGCTTGTTTTTGCCTTGGCTTTGGCGGCCTTGCAATCTTTTTCGGTCATTGCGGTAAAGCCCTGGCCTTTGCACGCGTTCTGGCCTTTGCACGCGTTCTTGGCGCCTTTGCAATCGCTCTTGCCTTTACAGGCATTCACGCCTTCACAGTGCACCATTGCTTCGTCAGCAAAAACCTTGCCGATGCCGGCGGTAACAAACATTCCGGCTGCGGCGGCGGCAAGCGCGATACCGGTAAGCTTCTTTACTGCTGTCATGATCTATGTCTCCTGAAAATCCTAAATGAGCCCGGTTTTTGTAGTCCGGCGAAAATTCGAACCGGTTCACAATGCGACCGAACCGCGCATCAGTGAATTCGAATTTGTATTTGTCGTCTGTATCACAATTCCCTTACATAAACGTGTTCCGATGCTATCAGTTGACCTACGCCAGCGATTCGGTGGCCCGGTTGTCGGGTGCCGGCGACAGCAAAATGCGATAGAATTTACATTTTACATTTTTAAATTCGGAAAGTAATTTTATGGGCGCACCCGGAATGCGCGAGTATTACAGACGCCAGAGCGTCTGCGTGAAAATCGGATCCGTTACCATCGGCGGTGGAGCCCCAATTGTGGTGCAATCCATGACCAATACCGATACCGCCGATGCGCAAGCAACCACAAATCAGGTTGCGGACCTCGCCAACGCCGGCTCGGAACTGGTGCGCATAACGGTAAACAGCGCCGAGGCTGCAGGACAAGTCGCGCGCATCCGCGAACGTCTGGACCAAATGAATTGCAAAGTACCGCTGATCGGCGACTTCCATTTTAATGGGCACAAACTGCTCACCGAATTCCCCGACTGCGCACAAGCCTTGGCCAAATACCGCATCAATCCCGGCAATGTCGGAAGGGGGTCGAAGCGCGATGAACAGTTCGCCACCATGGTTGAGGTTGCGTGCAAATACGATAAACCGGTGCGCATCGGTGTGAACTGGGGGAGCCTGGATCCGGCGTTGCTTACGCGCATGATGGATGAGAATGCGAAACTGCCCGAACCCCAAGACGCCAATGAAGTGACTCGCGAGGCGCTGATTATCTCAGCTTTGGACAACGCGCGCCGGGGGGAGGAAATCGGACTTGCGCACGATAAGATCGTTCTCTCCTGCAAAGTAAGCGGAGTGCAGGATTTGATCACCGTATACCGCAGTCTCGCAGGGCGCTGCGATTATCCTCTGCACCTGGGTCTCACGGAAGCCGGCATGGGTTCCAAGGGTATAGTCGCTTCCACCGCCGCGCTGGCCGTGCTGCTGCAACAGGGCATCGGCGACACGATACGCATATCGCTTACTCCCGAGCCCGGCGGTGACCGTAGACGCGAGGTTATCGTGGCGCAGGAAATTCTGCAAACCATGGGGTTGCGTTCGTTTACTCCAATGGTGGTGGCCTGCCCCGGGTGTGGCCGCACCACCAGTACTTTTTTCCAGGAACTCGCGGACAAGATTCAGAACTATTTGCGCAATCAGATGCCCGTGTGGCGCGATCGGTACTCGGGGGTGGAAAAAATGAACGTGGCGGTCATGGGCTGCGTGGTAAACGGGCCGGGAGAAAGCAAGCACGCCAATATCGGAATCAGCCTTCCCGGCTCGGGGGAAACTCCCGTTGCGCCGGTCTTCGTAGACGGCCAGAAAACGGTGACGCTCAAAGGCGCAAACATCGCCGAAGAATTTCAAAAAATCGTCGACGATTACGTGCAAGCCAAGTACGCGAAGCGCAATTAACTGCGGCAATAGCCGTTGGCTCGAAACCACTCCACGGCATCTTGCAAGGCCTCCTCGACTGGTCGCGGACTGTAGCCCAACTCCCGTCGCGCTTTTTCACTCGAGAAATACATGTATTTTCTCGAAAGCCGCACCCCGTCCACAGTGGCGCGCGGTTCGGGTCCGTTGGTTAACCATGCCCAGGCTTCGGAAATATAGGCAACCGGCAAAACTAGATTATGCGGGAGCCTCACGCGCGGCGGTTTTTGCCCTGAAATTCTGGCGACTTCGATCAAGATTTCCTGGAGTGTCATGTTGCGTCCACCGAGGATATACCGTTCGCCCATCACGCCGCGTTCAAAAGCAAGCAGGTGCCCCTGCGCCACGTCGTCCACGTGCACCAAATTGAGGCCGGTGTCCACGTATGCCGGAGTGCGCCCGCATGCCGCATCCAGTACCATGCGTCCGGTTGGTGTGGGCCGAATATCGCGCGGTCCGACCGGTGTGGAGGGATTGACGATGACCGCGGGAAGTCCTTGCTCAGCGATCATGCGTTTCACTTCCGCTTCCGCGAGATATTTTGAGCGCTTGTAATCCCCGATCATATCCGCCAGCGTGACCGGGGTTTTTTCATCGGCTGGGCTGCCATCGGGATGCAGTCCGAGAGTGGCGACGCTGCTGGTATAAACGACCCGCGTCACGCCCGCCTTGAGCGCGGCCTGCATGATATTCACCGTGCCCGCGACATTGCTTTGGTAGATCTGCTGGGGACGGCGCGCCCACAGTCGGTAATCCGCTGCGGCATGGAATAACGCGCTGCAGCCTTCCAGCGCGCTCTCGAGCGAGCGCCTATCAGCAAGATCGCCCGGCGCGACTTCCACCGGCAGGCCTTCGATATTGCGTCGATTGCTGGCGAGGCGCAGCAACACCCGCACCTGATGCCCGGCTGCAATCAGCTTGCGCACCAGCGCCGATCCGACAAAACCGGATGCGCCAGTAACCAGAGTAGCCGACATAGGGTCAATATGCGCTCAATTGAACGGTGGTTTACTCAATCCCCAAGCCGGGACCCGCGTGCCGCGCTACTGTCGATAAGGTCTTCTGCGCGGCGCGGAATGCGCGCGCGAGTGCAATTAACGCAGGCAAATGCCCAGGATGGGTCAGTAAGGCCGCAACCAGCGGCATAATCTGTAGACGTCCGTACTCATCCACTGCCGACATCGCGCTTGACGGAATCGGGGTAATCGCTTGATCGACAATGGCGCGGACCACTATGAAGGGCACCCTCCCGCGATTCGCTACTTGGCCAATTGCCGCGCTTTCCATGTCCACCGCCACTGCCCGCGGCTGCTTTGCCATACTTTGTTTTTGTGACGGGTGAGTAAACACCGAGAGACTTTCCAACAGCAAGCCACTGCACGTCGCAACGTGACCGCTCACACGCTGTTCAAGTCTGCTACGCCAAGCTTCGTCCACAGGAAATACGCGTCGATCCGCGCCAATCACTTGTTGCGGCAGCACCAAGGTTCCGGCGCTGAGCTCGGGATCGAGTCCCCCCGCAGTGCCCCAACTGAGTAAAGCGGTGGCGCCGGCCTCGAGCAAGGATTGCGCGGCACGAAGCGCTTTTCCCCTGCCGATGCCGCAAAGCTGAATCCACCCATTGGAACCAGGCAGTTGAACGCGCTCATTCGGCGCCAGCGTGCGGCCAACCAAGCAGCGTGCCTCAACAGAAAGCGCCGCAACGATACCGATCACGCGACGTGGCGCTTGTGCAGATTGTAATAGCGCGCCAGCGCCCACAACGGAAAGAATTTGTCGTAGCCGTGATACTTCAAATAGAAAACCCGCGGGAAGCCGGGAGCGGTAAACTCGGAATCGTTCCACAGGCCATTCGCTTGCTGGGTGCGCAGCAAATATTCAATGCCCCGCAGGACTTCGGTGGAGTCCACTTCGCCGGCCGCTATTAGCGCGAGCACTGACCAGGCAGTCTGAAATGCGGTGCTGGAATTGGCGTGTCCCGCTTTTCCCGGGTCGAAATAGCTATCATTGCTCTCGCCCCATCCCCCGTCGGCGCGCTGCATGCGTTTCAGCCATTCCACGGCGCGCCGAATAAAAAGCTGTTCCGAAGATTCGTTCGCGAGCTCCAGCGCTGCCAGCACCGACCAGGTGCCGTAAATATAATTCGTGCCCCAGCGCCCGAACCACGAACCGTTCTTTTCCTGTTCGTCTTTCAGGAATTCCAGGCTGCGCTTCCATATCGTCTCGTATTCATCCAGAGGCGCCAGAAATGCAATGCAACGGGCGCTTACATCGCTGGTGGGCGGATCGAGCAACGCGCCGTGGTCGGCAAATGGAATTTCATTCAGGTAATAGCAAGTATTGTCGGCATCGAAAGCCGCGAATCCGCCATTCTTCGATTGCATGCCGCAAACCCATTCGGCAGCACGCCGTAACGCTTTCGAGTACCGTTCCTTATCCGCTTTGTGCATCGCCCAGCCCACCGCGGCGGTATCATCAACGTCCGGATAAAAATCGTTGCCAAACTGGAACGGCCAGCCGCCGCCCTTGAGTTTTAATCTTGAATCGCGCCAGTCGCCAGGTTCATCCAACAGCTGGCGTTTTTCCAGCCAATCCAGCGCACGCACAATCTCCGGCGTAGCTTGTTCGCCCCCGGCTTGATGCAAAGCCAAGCAGACCAATGCAGTATCCCACACCGGGGACAGGCACGGCTGGCAGTGCGCCGAGTCACCCTCCACCACCAGCAGTTTCCTCAGCGCTTCGCTGGTGGTTACACGGTAAGGATGATCAACCGGATAACCCAACCAAGCCAGCGCTTCATGCGCGTTGGCCATTGCGGGCCAAATCGCGCCCAAGCCGTTGGTGCCGTTAAGCCGTTCAATGATCCAACGCTCCGCTTTTTGCATGGCGCGGCGGCGGATAAAGCCGGGAATAGCCGCCTCCAGAAATTTGCCCAATCGCTCAATGCGCAGTAACAAGCGATTCAGACGCGACCTGACCGGAAAATAATTCTTCTCCTGTTCCGGCGCAATCATGAACAATTCGCGAATACCGATCCGCTGCGGATTTTTAGCTCGCGCCTTTAGACTGCATAGAACCGCCAGCGGCACCATTACCGTGCGCGACCAATAAGACACCTTGCTCAAGTGAAAAGGAAACCAGCGCGGCAACAGCATGATTTCCACCGGCACCAACGGCACCCCGCGCCACGGAATCTGCCCAAAAAGCGCCAGGGCAATTCGAGTAAAAACGTTGCAGCGCGCAGCTCCGCCCGCCGCAAGAATGGCTTCCCGCGCCCTTACCATGTGCGGCGCGTCGGGACTGTCGCCGGCGAGCTTCAAGGCATAATACGTCTTGACCGAACAGCTCACATCAAAGCCGCCACCGGGAAACAATGACCACCCGTCATGCGGCTGCTGGTGTTTGCGCAAATAAACCGCGATTTTGGCCTGTAGTCCGGTATCGATTTCATCCATGAAATGCATCATCATGATGTATTCAGCGGGTATCGTGCAGTCCGCTTCCAGTTCGAAACACCAGTAGCCATCCGCGTGCTGTAGTGCAAGCAAGGCGTCGCGCGCCGCGCCGATTGCCTGCCATAGGGAGGCGTTCCGCGTTCCGATGGAAAGTACGTTGGATTGTTCCCGCGACTTGGCCAAAGAGTCCATACCAGGTGCCCGTTCCATGTAGTTTTTTTCAGGCATGTGATTTTTGCGGCACTACCTATCCCAGTATGGTTTTCCTGAAAACAATTCTCTGACGCCGCTTACAATGACGCCGCCCGCGGCAGGCCCAGCGCGGTCATGTTGAATAGCCAGCGAGGCATGGCATCGCTGCCCACGGTCAATTGCGTTGCCAATATCGTCGCTTTCACCGCTCGCCGGGAGATTTTTACTTCGTTGCCGGAAGTGAAGGCGCGGTTGGCGCTAATTTTGCGCAATGTGAGTACCGCCATGCCTAATGCCCAGAAGCAGAATTTGCGTATGCCGGTTTCATACCTCGGAATGAGCAGGGTATAGGCCAAGGCATTGCGCAAATGGGCGTGGGCAATTGCAATCAGTTTTTCCAGCCCCGCGGCGAAGGCGGGATCATGACCGTCCTTGGACAAATTCTTTAGCTCAAAGCCGCACTCGCGAAATATGTCCCGTGGCAGCCAGCATGCACCGCGGCTGCGGTCTTCCCAAATATCTTTCAGGATGTTGGTCATTTGCAGGCCCTGACCAAAGGAAGTCGCCAATTTTAACATTGTTTCCCGGTTTTTTCTGATTTCCTCGGAGTAATCACAAAACAGCTCAGTGAGCATCTCTCCCACCACCCCCGCGACATGGTAGCAATAGCTGTCAAGCTGCGGCAGGTCCTTTAATCCGTAGGGGCTGGGATTTAACTGGAACCTGGCCATGCCGTTAGCCATGATGCGGACGCAGCGCAGCATCGCCGCGCGCTGATTGGCACTGAAGCTGAGGGTAATGCCTATGACCTGCGGCACATGCCGGATCAAGTCTTTTTCCGCGTCTGGGGTCTGTTCAGAAAGAAGCGGATAAAATTCTCCTGTAAAGGTTTTCGCCGGAACTTCACCGGCAACAACTCTTATGAACTGTTGAGAGAAATAGCGCTTTTGTTCGCCGCTCAAGGCAGGTTCGTCTTCAATGGTGTCGGCAATGCGGCATAACAAGTAGGCATTGCTAACCGGCTGGCGCAAGCCCTCGGGCAGCTGGGGAATGGTGAGAGCAAAAGTGCGCGATACTCCCTGCAGGATATGCTCCTGATAGGCTTCGCCGCTAAGCCGGCCGCTTTTGTCTGGCTGCCACTGAGGCATGGTGCTTTCCCTTTGGTGCGTTAAGGTCCGCGATGGTGTTGCAGAGGCGTACTTTGAAGCGGCTCATTCTAACGTAAATACCGTGGCAACCGCTGCACTTCAGCGGTTTACACGGCATGGCGGGTCCGGGCAGCGAATAATTCGCCAATCATGCTAAAATCCAATGCTGGAAACAAGTCGTAAGGCAAGGAATCCAATCATTGCCGCACTCGCCTTAATAGCTTCGATAATCATCCTGGCAGCGCTTGTCTATCTCGCATATGCGATGCGCTGCGTCATCGCCTTTGGGGGCCGCCAGCCAGCGCGCAGTGCAAATTGTCCCCCAGTCACCTTGCTGAAACCGGTTTGTGGCCTGGAGCCGGAATTGTATGAAAACTTGCGCTCGTTCTGTGACCAGGATTACCGCGATTTTCAGGTGGTGTTCGGTACACGCGATTCGCAGGATCCCGCGATCGCGGTCGTTGAACGCATCATAAAGGAATTTCCCGGTCGCGACTTGTCGCTGGTCGTAGATGAAACAGTGATCGGTACCAATCTCAAGGTGAGTATCCTAGCAAGCATGTACCGATCGGCAAAGTATGACCTGTTGGTTATCGCCGACAGTGACATGCGGGTCGATCGCCACTATCTTCGGTCGGTGATCGCGCCATTCGAAGATAAGCAGGTGGGTGCGGTCACCTGTCTCTATAAGGGAATTCCCGCAGCGGGATTGCCGTCGCGATTGGGCGCGATGTTTATCAACGATTGTTTCGCGCCATCCGTTCTGGTCGCATTGTCATTGCAGGAACTGCGCTTCTGCTTCGGGGCCACCATGGCGGTGACCCGCAAAGCGCTGGAGACCAGCGGGGGATTTTTTTCGCTCGCCGACCAGCTCGCTGATGACCACATGTTGGGCAAGCAAGTCGCGCAACAGGGGCTCAAAGTCATGCTTTCCACGTACCTCGTTGAAGCCCGGGTCTGGGAACCGAGTTTCAAGTCGCTGTTCAAACATGAATTGCGCTGGGCACGAACCATACGAGCGATGCAGCCGGCGGGTTACGCGTTTTCCTTCATCACTTATCCGGTGGCGGTTTGCCTGCTGCTTTTGCCGATTTTGCCTCCCGCCGCGGGATTAACGGCAGTGGTGGTTTCGGTTATACTACGCGTCTTGTTGCACCAGGCAGTACAGGTCTCGTTTCGTGTCGGCGGACCCGCAATGCCTTGGCTGGCACCCCTTCGCGATTTGTTAAGTTTCCTGGTGTGGGCGGCAAGTTTCTTGGGCCGCGGCGTTGAGTGGCGGAAACAGCAGTTTTCAGTCCGCTCCGACGGGCAGTTGATGAACAAAGGAGTTCGTAATCCATGATGAAAACCCTGTTTCTGAACCCTCCGTCGTATGAAGGATTCGATGGCGGCGCAGGCTCACGTTACCAGGCGCGGCGTGAAATCCGCTCGTTCTGGTATCCCACCTGGCTCGCGCAGCCCGCGGCGTTGGTTCCGGGAAGCAAGTTGATTGACGCGCCCGCCCGTGGCCTGTCGCTCCACGATATTCTCCCGCTTGCCAGGGAATACGAAATGGCCGTGCTCCATACCAGCACACCTTCTTTCGAATCCGACGTCAAAGTCGCAGAAGCGCTGAAACAGGAAAATCCGCAATTAAAGGTGGGCTTCATCGGCGCGCATGTCGCGGTCTCCCCTGACGCTTCATTGCTTGCGTCGCGCGCAATCGATTTTGTGGCGCGCAATGAGTTCGATTACACGATCCAGGAAGTAGCCGAGGGCCGTTCTCTTGCCGAAGTAGATGGCATCAGCTACAGAGTAAATGGCAAGATCGCGCACAACCGGGAGCGCGCGTCGATCGAGGACATGGACCAGCTGCCCTGGGTAGTCGATGTATACCAGCGCGATTTGGTGATAGAAGATTATTTTATCGGCTACTTGGAGCATCCGTACGTTTCGCTCTATACGGGTCGCGGCTGCAAGTCACGTTGCACCTTTTGCCTGTGGCCTCAAACCATCGGCGGTCACCGCTATCGCACGCGCAGTGCGCAAAATGTCGTCGCGGAGATTGCGCGCGCCAAAGAATATTTCCCGCGAGTAAAGGAATTTTTTTTCGACGACGATACTTTCACCGACGACCTGCCGCGCGCCGAGGAGATCGCCAGAGGCCTGGGCAAGCTTGGTGTGACCTGGTCGTGCAACGCCAAGGCCAACGTGCCCTATGCCAGCCTCAAAGTAATGAAGGAAAACGGGCTACGCTTGTTGCTGGTGGGATTCGAAACCGGCAGCCAACAAATCCTGCTCAACATCAAAAAGGGCATGCACGTGGACATGGCGCGCCGCTTTATGGCTGATTGCCATAAGCTTGGCGTTGTGGTTCACGGCACTTTTATCATGGGCCTGCCCGGGGAAACGCACAACACCATCGAAGAAACCATCCGCTTCGCACAAGAAATCAATCCGCATACGATTCAGGTTTCGCTCGCAGCGGCCTACCCTGGGACCTATCTGTACCGGCAGGCGATGGAAAATGGCTGGTTGCTACGCGATTCCTCTCACATCGTCGCTCAAGAAGGCTTTCAGGTCAGCTCGCTCAATTACCCGCATCTTTCGCATGAGGATATATTCTCGGCACTGGAGAAATTTTACAAGCGCTTCTACTTCCGCCCGAGCAAGATTGCCGAAATCACATTCGAAATGATGCATAGCTGGGAAATGACCAAGCGCAGGCTGCGTGAGGGCGTAGAGTTCTTTCGCTTCCTTTACGGGCGGGAAGATCGAGTTTGAAAAGGCTCATCGTCACGGCTGACGACTTCGGCGCATCCGTCCCCGTCAACAAGGCAGTAGAGCAGGCGCACCAGAACGGCATCCTCACCACTACAAGTCTCATGGTGGGCGCCGCCGCAGCTCTGGATGCAGTGGAACGCGCCAAGCGCATGCCCTCGCTCAAGGTTGGACTGCATGTTGTTCTGGTTTGCGGCCGCCCGATTATGCCTGCCGCCTGTATCCCCGATCTGGTAGACGATCAGGGGAATTTTTCCCGGCATTTGGCACGTTCGGGGGTCAATTTTTTTTTCCGCCCCAAGATCAGGCGACAACTCGAAGCCGAAATTCGCGCGCAGTTCAAGGCTTTTCGCGATACCAGTCTTGCGCTGGATCATGTCAATGCCCACAACCATATGCACGTTCATCCGACCGTATTGAGCCTGATCCTCCGGGTGGGTCGCGAATACGGCGTGCGCGCCGTGCGCCTGCCGCACGAGCCCTGGTTAAGCTCGTGGCGCGGTGGGCAAAACGCACTAGCCAGGCGTCTAGCAGGTTCGTTGCTGCTCGACCCTTGGATGAGCCTTATGAAATGGAGGTTGAAAAAAGCGCGAATGGCGTACAACGATTACATCTTCGGGATGAACGACACCGGACGCATGACCGAGGAACGGGTGCTGCACCAGCTCACCCACCTGCCTAATGGCGTTTCGGAAATGTATTTCCACCCGGCGATCTCCAACTGGGCGGGACAGTATCCCGGAACGGCGGGCTATGCCTGCGAGGAAGAATTTCGAGCACTGACCAGTCCGGCAGTCGCCGACGCCGTGCGGCGGAATGGCATTCAAAGAATCAGCTTCAGCGACCTCGCTTCACAATCAACCTAGACGAGCGCATGAATCCGGCATCAATTAGATTGATGAGCGTTGCGTCATTTTCGATGGAACTATGCGGTTGCTAGACCTTGTTGGAAACAGTTATCGCCGCGCTGTCGTGCGCTTGGTGGAGTACTCCGCGCGCTATGCGCGCTGGGTGGTTTCCGGCTTTGCGCTGCTTACTGTGGCATTTGCGTACTATGCAGTTACGCATACTGTTCTCGACACCGATCCGAGCGAAATGCTTGATCCCAATTTGCAGTTCCGCAAGCTGGAAGATGAGTTGCAAAAGGCCTTTCCTCAGAATTCCGATGTCATCTTAGTTGTGATTGATGGCAAAAGCCCCGAACAAGCAGACGCAGCCGCGCAGACTTTGATTACGCAACTGAAAAACGAAAAAAAGGTAATTGAATCCGTCTATGATCCGGAACAAACCAGTTTCTTTTCCCAAAACGGCTTGCTTTACCTCGACAAGAGGGAACTGCTCCAGCTTTCCGACCGCTTGACCGAAGCCGCGCCGTTCCTCGGCACGCTGGCACAAGACCCGAGCTTGCACGGCTTATTTACCGTGCTCGACCGGGCGTTCGATGAAAACCTGAGCCCCGATTACCGCGGGCGCTTGAAAAAAATGCTGGACAGCATCAGCCGCATCGCCGAAGCCCAGCTCAGCGGGCGCCAATTAAAAGAATCCTGGCGCGATCTGTTCATGGAGGGCTCGCTGGCCCAGGGCAATGAGCTACGGCATTTCATCCTGGTCAAACCTAGATTCGATTATTCTCTATTGCAGCCGGCGCAGCAGACTATTAGCACGATTCACCGGCTGGCACAGCAACTCCAACTCGATCCGCAACATGGGGTGCGCGTACGCCTCACCGGCGATATTCCCATCGAAGATGAACAGCTGGAGAGCGTTTCGCGTGGCGCCGGTATATCGGTATTTTTGTCCACCCTGATGGTGTGCCTGATTTTGATAGTCGGGCTGCGTTCCGCCCGGCTCGTGGTGGCGATCCTGGTCACGCTGTTTGTCGGACTGATCTGGACTGCGGCCTACACTGCGTTTGCCATCGGGCACCTCAATCTAATTTCCGTGACCTTCGCGGTCCTGTTCATCGGATTGGGCGTGGATTTCGGCATTCAGTTTGGCATGCGCTATAAGGAAGAACTGCACCGCACCAAGAGCTATGAGCTCGCGCTGAGCGAGACCGCGTATGGCGCAGGCGGGATGCTGACGCTCGCGGCAACCGCTGCTGCTATCAGCTTTTTTTCCTTTATTCCCACAAGTTACCGTGGGCTCGCCGAACTTGGGGTGATTTCCGGAACGAGCATGTTCATCGCGTTGACATTCAACCTCACTTTGTTGCCGGCGCTGCTAAAACTGATGCCGGTTGATATCGAAAGCAAGTTGCCGAAGAGCAGTGTCCTTACGCGCCTGCGATTTCCGATACGCCGTTACCACAAGCGAATCCTCATTTCGGCGGCACTCGTCGGAGCAATCTCGCTGGCGCTGCTTCCACAGCTTCGTTTCGACTTCAATCCCCTCAACCTGCAGGACCCGAATACTGAGGCGGTCTCGACTTTCCTCGACATGCTGAAGGATCCCAACGCCACGCCTTATACCATTGAGATTCTCGCCAACAATCTCAATCAAGCCAAAGAAGTCGCGGCGAAAGTCGAGAAGCTGCAGGTTGTCGATAAGGCAGTGACCGTGGACAGCTTCGTGCCGGACGACCAGGACGCCAAGCTTGCAATCGTTGCCGACATGGCGCTGGTGTTGCAGCCTCTGGTTACGCCGACCCAGGTGGCCCCGCCGACCCTGGATCAAGAGCGAGAGGCTTTCCAGAAATTTCAAAAAAAACTGCGCGAGACAAGTGAAAAAAGTTCCGACCCTGCGTTCGCCGCCAGCGCCCGGCACTTGGCCAAGATACTGGAAAAAATACAATCCGCACCTGGCTGGCCGGTGGATGCACTCAAGCAGCTGCGTGACGATGTGGTCAGCGACCTTCCGCAGAATCTTGCACAGTTGCGAAAACTTTTACAACCGAGGCGCATAGAACTCAAGGACGTACCGCAAGATTTGCGAGAACGTTACCTTGCGCCCGACGGGCAGGCCCGAGTCGAGGTTTTTCCCAAGTTCAGTGTGGTCGACAACAATGACTTGCGCCGTTTCGCGCATGGCGTGCAAAAAGCCGTGCCCAGCGCTACCGGCGCCCCGGTTTCGCTGGTCGAGGGCGGCGACGCGGTAGTTCGCGCCTGCCTTCATGCCACCGCTCTTGCCCTAATCGCGGCGTTGATGCTGCTGCTCGTGGTATTCCAAAGCATCTACAGCGCTTTTCTGGTTTTGTTGCCGTTGATCTTGGCTATGGTCGTGACTGCTGCAAGTTCAGTAATTCTCGATCTGCCTCTCAATCTGGCTAACATCATCGCGCTGCCGCTGCTGCTGGGCCTGGGGATAGCTTTCGGGATTTACCTGGTGATGCGCAAACGCGCCGGTTTGGACGTCGAACATCTGTTCCGCAGCAGCACTCCGCGCGCGGTGTTGTTCAGTGCGCTCACCACGGTGGCTTCTTTCGGCTCTCTGGCGTTTTCCGAGAATCGCGGGATGTCCGCCATGGGATTGCTTCTAACTTTGGCTCTATCCTTTGCGCTGCTGTCCACACTGGTGGTACTGCCCGCAATCATGACTGCCACTGAAAGCAAACAATGAAGCGCTCTATCGCCATAGTCGCCCTAGCGGGTCTGCTTGCTGCGATTCTGTTGATAGGCTACCACGGTTTCCTTGCAGTTTCCGATTTGGTGCTCGCGGTTGGCTGGGGCTTGTTGGCGGTAGGCGTCTATCATCTGATACCGTTAACGTTCTCGTCGTTAGCGTGGCGCAGGGTAGTGCGCAACACCTGGTGCAAACCGCTGCCGGTGTTTATTTGGGCGCGCTTGGTTCGCGAGGCTGTCGCAAATCTGCTACCCGTGTTGCAAGTGGGGGGCGAGCTCGTGGGCGCAAGAATCTTGACCTTCCGCGGCGCCGTGGCCGGACTCGCCGGCGCCAGTGTAGTTGTCGACCTTACACTCGAAGCCGTCGCGCAATTCTTTTTCACGCTGCTTGGGTTAGTGCTGTTGGTGATGATTGGCGGCTCGGAGGAAACCGTGCGCTGGACCGCAGCTGGGCTAGCAGTGGCAGCGCTTGCCCTAGGCGGTTTTGTCATTGCCCAGCACAACGGAATGTTCAAATGGCTTGAGGGTTTGGTCGAAAAAATCGCCGACCGGTGGAATTGGTTGTCCCTCGGAAGAATCGGCAATGTGCACGACATGATCCAGAAGCTTTATCGCGAACGCCGTGCACTTTTCGCCGCGGGCTTGACCCATTTTTTCTCGTGGATCATCAGCGCCGGCGAAGTGTGGCTGGCGCTCTATTTTATGGGCAGCCCGGTGACTTTTCTCGAAGCCCTGATTCTAGAAAGCCTGAGTTATGCGATAAGAAGCGCAGCGTTCATGGTCCCGGGCGCCTTGGGCGTGCAGGAAGGCACCTACATGCTGTTGGGCCAAATATTTGGTCTCACCCCCGAAACGGGATTGGCTTTGTCGCTGGTAAAACGCGTGCGCGATCTGCTGCTCGGAATTCCCACGCTACTCGGATGGCAGATGCAGGAAAGCAGGCGCCTGTGGATTCGCGCCAATGGAAGTAAATTGGAACGCGACTGAGACAGCTGAAAACTGTTAGTTTTAGTTCCAGATGGTGAAATGCTTGCGCCATTGAATCCCAATTGAAAATACTTACGAATATGCATTGTCGTTCACGCATTCCACATCCAGCTCTACATCAAACTCAAAAGCGCAATTACTGAGCTGACGGTTCTTGGCTTTCTTCGTCTTTTGCTTTGGAAGCCGGAATCGCTGCTCCCCCGCTTTGCTGTTCTTTTGTTTTGGCCGCCTCGCCAGGAGTTTGATCATCTCCTTCGTCTTCAAGCTTTCGCTGCGGTGGATGTCCGTCGTAGATCAGGTACTCACGATGCTGCAGGTATGCGTCACGTATGAAAATATACCGGTCAAGCGCTGCTTCATCCACCACTTTCAGGGCGCTCGAAGCCTGCGCTCGTTTATCAACAAACTGCAGCGCGCCAAGAGGGAGGGTCACCACGAACCCGGCCGCCTGGCCGATGTAGTACATGCCGCTGGTAAACGTGCTCGTCGCTAAATCAGGAGCATCGCGCGCAGTGTTCGGACCAAACAGCGGAATCACCAGGTAAGGTCCCTCAGGAACGCCGTGGACTGCCAGCGTTTGCCCTAAATCTTCCTCATGTGCCTTTAATCCGACCTTGCTCGCAACGTCCACCAGTCCCAACGAACCCACGGTGCTGTTAATGAGAAAGCGCGACAGATCGGCGAAACCGTCCTTGAACTTGCCTTGCAAAAAATCGTTGATGACAGTGTTAAGGTATCCGATATTTTCAAAAAAATTATGAACCGAGTTTCTTGCCGGTTCAGGTGTGACTTTCACATAAGCGTCGGCAACGGGCTTGAGGATATGCCGGTCCAGAGCATCGTTGAACGCGAAAATCTTCCGGTTCACCTTCTCATAAGGATCGTAGGGACCTTCTTCTTCCTTGGGAGTGCTGGCGCAGCCTGAGGCGAGAGAAATTCCTACAATTAGCAGTACCGCGATTGCAGTTTTTCTGTTGGTTTCGATGCAAGACCGCAGTTGATGATGTTCCATCGCTTTATCTGTTAGCTGGTGAAACTGCAAAAACAGCGGCGAACCGCCCGCGGTGCTTAGTTATTCTTGGTGCTTGCAGGCTTTGAATACTGTGCGATCTGCCCCTGCAATTTGGCTATTAGCACGTCCCCGCCTTGGTCACGGATAATACTGGCGTACTCGGAACGCTTGATCGCCAAATCGCTTACGCCATCAACGATGATATTTATGATACGCCAAACCCCATCTTTACGGCGCAGTATGTAATCGAAGTGAACGTTTTCAGCATTCGGCGCGGTAAACACTGTATGGACCACCTCGTCACCGCTAGCCGTGGTTTCCTCTGAAACTGTCTTGAAAGCCTCGCCCGAGTAATCGTCGAAGCGATAGGCGTAGGTTGCAATGCTCAGCTCGCCAAAGGTGGCCACATAGGTTTTTTTCTGCTGCTCGGTAAGCTTATCCCAGTAGCGGCCTGCCGCAATTTGCGCAATGCCGGGGAGATCGTGGCTTTGCTCCACTGCCGGTGCGAGTCGCTTATAACGTCCTTCGTAGCCGAGTTTTTTTGCATCCTTCATCACCGAAATCAGTTCCGCTTGGAAACGCTCGACCACAGCAATTGCACTTTCTGCAGGCGCTGCGTAAAGTGGTTCCGCCCGGGCCGCCATTAACCAGCCGGCGGCGAGAGTCTGCAACATCAGCAGGAAAGCCAAGCGCATACCGCTTCTGCCGGCGCCGTAACTGCGGCCTTTCCACCGTGCGCGCTCACCGTGAACGTAGCGCAGCGCGGAACTCCAAGTCATGAGCAGATATAGCATTCCTACGAACGGCAAGCTTAAAACCCATGCAGGCGAACGATCGTAAAATTCGAGCGTGGGAAGATAGGATAGCGCCATCGCCACCCAGGCCGCCAAAGCCAAATACCAGACGCCGGAAGATTTGAAAAGCAACTCTGCAATTGGGGCGGCGAATGCAATGACCATGATCGCGGTGCAAGCCATCAGCAAACCGAATGAGTAACGCAGTTGTGTAAAAGCGGTGCGGGCCACCATGTTCCAGATTGGTCTAAGCCGCTCGTAGGGACGAATGCTGCATGCCGAGTGGGTCAATCCGATCCATATCTTATGCCCTCTCGACTTGATGCGCCTCGCCAGACTGCAATCATCTATCAATTCGCCCCTGAGCGCGGCAAATCCGCCGATTTCATCGAGCAAACGAGATTCGGTCAAGATGCAGCCGCCCGCCGCCGCAGCTACGCTGCTTTTATCCGAATTCGACAGTCGGAACGGGTAAAGTAGCTTAAAGAAATATACAAAAGCCGGCATCAGCAGCTTCTCCCAAAAATTGCTCATCGTTGGCGCGGCCATCAGCGATATAAATGCCACATTGTTTCTTTGCATATGTTCCCGCATGCAGCTAACGATGCCGGGCTTGAGCTCGATATCGGCGTCCACGAGCAGCACCAGCGGAGTCTTTACATGCTGCCGCCCCTGTTCAAGAGCCCACAGCTTGCCGCTCCACCCGGCCGGTAACGGTGCACCGGCGATTACAATAACTCCTTCGGCCCAAGATTTGCGTGCAAGCTGAGCAGTTCCGTCTGTAGATTGGTCATCCACGACCACCACGGATAGGCCGCGCCCATGAGCACTTAACGCAGCAAGCGTTCTCCCGATGACAGTTGCTTCATTGCGGGCCGGTATGAGAGCGGTGACATCGCTCAAGTCACGGTTGCTGGATTGCACATCGAGAAACGGCTGAGACGACCAAGGACGCCATGGTATTAGCAGGACTGCCAGCCACATCAGGACCGGAACGGTAACTAAAACGGTTACCAGCGTATGCGTCATTTAGAACCGTCAGCTTTTGACCATGCCGTAGGACTTGGCACGCCCGCCGCCTAATAATGCTTGCTGACCTTGATCGGGATAAAGTTCGTGGCCGGATCGGGATAGCTGACAGGTAGCTCAGGGGCAAAAGGTCCATCAGTTCTCGGGCCATGCAGGAAGACGCTAAGCGCTTTCAATGGTCGAGCAAAAGTATCGTTGATCGCGGTAGGTTCGTAACCGCAATGTACCATGCAGTCGGCACATTTCGGATTTCGACCGTTACCATAAGCATCCCATTGGGTAGTTTCCATCAGTTCTTTGAAACTGGAGGCATAACCCTCGTCCACAAGCAAATAGCATGGCTTCTGCCAACCGAATACGTTACGCGTCGGATTGCCCCAAGGGGTGCATTGATAAGCCTGGTTTCCCGCCAAGAAATCGAGGAACATGCTCGATTGATTGAAACGCCAATTGCGGCCTTTTCCGAGCTTGAATACTTCGCGGAACAGCTGCTTGCTCGCGCTCCTGCGCAGGAATATTTCCTGCTGTGGCGCATGCTGGTAGCTGTAACCCGGAGAAATGGTCACGCTCTCCACGCCGAGCTCCATGCAGTAATCCATGAATGCCGCGATCTCCTCAGCGGATTCGCCCTGGAATACGGTGCAGTTCGCCGTCACGCGGAAACCGCGCTCCAGGGCCATTTTTGTCACCTCGATGGCCTTGTCAAATACCCCTTCCTGGCACACTGAAGCGTCGTGCCGCTCGCGCAGCCCATCAAGGTGGATCGAGAAGGTAAGATAAGGCGACGGAGTAAAGTCCTTCAGCCGTTTCTTGAGCAACAGCGCGTTGGTGCACAGATAAACGAATTTCTTGCGAGCCACGATACCTTCGACAATTTTGACTATATCTTTATGGATCAGAGGTTCACCGCCGGGAATCGAAACTACCGGCGCGCCGCACTCATCTACCGCAGCGAGGCATTCCTCCAGAGTAAGGCGTTTATTAAGTATTTCCTCGGGGTGATCTATCTTGCCGCACCCCGCGCAAGCCAGGTTGCAGCGAAACAATGGCTCGAGCATCAACACCACCGGGTAGCGCTTCACGCCGCGCAATTTCTGGCTGATCACATATTTGGCAATGCGGTATTGCTGAATTAATGGAATGCTCATCATTAAGCCCTAAGAGTTAACCTTCGCAACCGCTGCAGACTTCGTTTGCTCGGCTTTTTTGAGGGTAAGCGACTTGGGCAGCCGAAAGGTAGTGGTTTCGCGTATGCCATCGAGTTCGCGCGTGACATTCACCCCGAAAGTGCGCAGCTTATCGAGCACTCTCTGCACCAGCACTTCTGGAGTCGATGCACCCGAAGTAATACCGACCTTTTTTACATTCTCAAACCAAGATTTGTCGAGTTCTGTTTCGTCCTGAATCAGATAGGCAGGCACACCATGTTGTTCGCCGACCTCGCGTAAGCGGTTGGAATTGGAACTGTTGCGCGCGCCGACCACCAGGAGCAAATTCACTTCATCGGCAAGCGCTCTCACCGCGTTCTGGCGGTTTTGGGTCGCATAGCAAATATCATCGAGTTCCGGGCCTTGTATTGTGGGAAAGCGCTGCTTCAGCGCGTCGATCACATCCCGCGTGTCGTCTATGCTGAGGGTCGTCTGGGTAACGTAAGCGAGTTTGTCGGGATTTTTTACCGTGAGTGCGGCGACATCCCCGGTGGTGGAAACGACGTATACCGGGCCCTCGACCGAGCCCATCGTACCTTCAACTTCTTCGTGCCCAATATGGCCGATGATGATGGTTTCATATCCCCGTCGGCTGTATTGCTGCGCCTGCAGGTGCACTTTGGTAACCAGCGGGCACGTCGCGTCAATCACTTGCAGCTTTCTTCGCTTGGCTTGATCGACGACCGCTGTAGAAACTCCGTGGGCGCTGAATATCGTAACCGAACCTGTCGGCACCGCATCTAAGTCTTCAATAAACACCGCGCCGCGCGTCTGCAGGTCTTCAACTACGTGCCTATTGTGCACGATTTCGTGGAATACATAGACCGGCGGACCGTAGATGTCCAGCGCGAGCTCCACGATTTCTATCGCCCGTACCACTCCGGCGCAAAAACCCCTTGGCTGAGCTAACACTACTTGCATCTATTTTTTTCCTTTAACAATTAGGGTAGCTGTTGACGTCGGCCTTCAGAATGACATCGGTCGTGCGAAATTAGTTCAGTGGTCAATCGTCTGACCCGGAAAGTTTGACCGTGCACGTTGCTGCACAATCCGCTAACAGCAACGGGAAATTGTCAGCGAAAATCGTTGATATCATATCACAGGGTCTTTAGCTTGGATCAGAATGTTCAAAAATGCGGTATGTTTTGGAAAATCCTATAGTTGGCACGCTGCAAACGGTGGCATATAATACGTACCCTCCAAAGTCGCTGTCAAGCAAAAATACTCTAAAAAAAGAGCTTGTTGACAGTTCTGCTGAAATGCAGAAACATGAGCTATAGTGGGTTTGCATAATTTATAAAGGATAGAGGTCTGGTCGTGTCGTCGCTTTCAGAATATCCAATTCTCGCAACCATCAATTCGCCGGACGATCTGCGCGCGCTTCCCGAAGATCAGCTAGTGCCGCTCGCCGATGAATTACGCAATTACCTCATCCACTCGGTTTCGGGATGCGGAGGTCATTTCGCCGCAGGGCTAGGTACCGTAGAGCTTACCCTTGCGCTGCATTATGTTTTCAACACGCCGCAAGACCGTTTGGTTTGGGACGTGGGGCACCAATGCTATCCGCATAAGATTCTTACCGGCCGACGCGACCGCATCGGCACCATCAGGCAAAAAGGCGGATTGACGCCGTTTTTAAAACGCGAAGAAAGCACATACGATTGTTTTGGCGCTGGGCATTCCAGCACTTCAATTAGCGCCGCTTTGGGCATGGCGATTGCAGCGGCAAAACAGAACGGCGATCGTAAAGCGATAGCAATAATCGGAGACGGCGGTATGACGGCGGGACTCGCATACGAGGCGCTAGATCATGCAGGCGGCCTGAAGGATATTGATCTGCTGGTCGTACTCAACGACAACGATATGTCAATATCGCCGAATGTCGGTGCTCTATCCAGTTATCTAGCGCGTTTGCTTTCCGGCAAGTTTTACACGACCATTCACGAAGGCGGAAGAAAAGTTCTAGCCAAAATCCCGGCGATGTGGGATCTCGCGCTGCGGACCGAAAAACATGTGAAAGGAATGGTCACTCCCGGGCCAGGAACGTTTTTCGAGGAACTGGGCTTCAATTACATCGGACCGATCAGCGGCCACGATATTCCCACGCTGGTCAAAATCCTTAGGAATTTGCGCGATCTTAAAGGCCCGCGCCTTTTGCACGTGGTAACCACCAAAGGCAAGGGCTATGCGCCTGCGGAAGCCGACCCGGTGAAATATCACGGGGTCGCCAAGTTCGATCCCAAGGTGGGCATTGTTCCTTCAAAATCCAAGGCAAGCGCTCTGACGTACACACAGGTTTTTGGCGATTGGCTGTGCGATATGGCGGCCTTGGACGAGCGGTTGGTGGGCATTACGCCAGCGATGCGCGAAGGCTCGGGATTGGTAAAATTTTCCGAGCAATATCCGGACCGTTATTTTGATGTCGGGATTGCCGAGCAACACAGTGTCACGATCGCGGCCGGGATGGCTTGCGATGGTCTAAAACCGGTTGTCGCGATTTATTCGACTTTCCTGCAACGCGCCTATGACCAAGTCATTCATGACATCGCGATCCAGGGATTACCTGTGCTATTTGCCATCGACCGCGCGGGATTGGTTGGACCTGACGGACCGACCCATAATGGCAGCTATGATTTCACCTACCTGCGCTGTCTGCCGGACATGGTGGTGATGGCGCCAGCCGATGAGAACGAATGCCGGCAAATGCTTTATACCGGATTCCGGCTGAACAAGCCCGCCGCGGTACGTTATCCGAGAGGCAGTGGGCCTGGCGTAGCGGTACAAAAGGATATGACGGCGTTGCCCGTTGGCCGCGCGGAGCTACGCCGCCACGGAAGGAAACTGGCTCTGCTTGCTTTCGGGACCATGGTAACGCCAGCCACAGAAATTGCTGAAAAATTCGACGCCACAGTTGTTAACATGCGTTTCGTCAAGCCGCTTGACGAAGAGATGATCCTGAAGCTCGCGAACACGCACGACAGTCTGGTGACCATAGAGGAGAACGTAATATCAGGTGGGGCGGGAAGTGGCGTCAATGAATGCCTTGTTGCACATGGCGTGCAGATCCCGATTCTGAATATCGGGCTACCCGACCGCTTTATCGAGCACGGCTCGCGGGAAGATATGCTCGCCGATGCGGGTTTGGATAAAGACGGGATAAGTCGTTCAGTGGACAAATTTTACTCGAGCAGCGTCTCGCTTAATAAAGCCGCAATCGGAAAATAAAAACGGAAACCAAAAAATTGCCGGGCACCGCTCCGCGTGTAATTTTCCAACTCTCATCTTGTGATTCTTTGTCTTGCCGGAATTACCTGTTGTGTGCTTAATCTCAGGCCCGCTCATTTAAGGGCTGTAAAGTATTTTCACTTGCACGCGCTCTGGGTTTCGCAAACAAGCTATAGTTAATATTTGACGGCCGCTCGTAAAATCTTTTGTCCGAAATGCGGTTCTTGCTCATCATTTTGTTGGCCTTATCCGGACCAGTTTCTGCCGTCGAGTCGCAACCGGTCGTCGTGCTTTCGGTGAACGGCGCCATTGGACCGGCGACAGCCGATTACTTCCACCGCGGCCTCGAACTAGCAGCAACGCAGCATGCGCAAATGCTGGTATTCCAAATGGACACGCCAGGCGGCCTCGACACTTCCATGCGCACGATAATCAAGGATATCCTTGCTTCGCCCATACCTATTGCGGCTTTCGTTGCACCCAGCGGAGCCCGTGCCGCCAGCGCAGGCACCTACATTCTTTACGCGAGCCATATTGCGGCGATGGCGCCCGCCACCAACCTGGGTGCGGCGACACCGGTGCAAATCGGTGGCATCCCGGGCACCGGCGAACCTGAAACCACGGGCCCTGAAAAGAAACAGGGCGCCGGAAAACCGGAAAATGCCCGCAAGCCAAAGACCGGCGATGGTCTAGACACCTTGAGCCGCAAGCAGGTCCATGATGCCGCGGCCTATATTCGCGGATTGGCGCAAATGCGCGGGCGTAACGCGGAGTGGGCAGAAAAGGCGGTGCGTGAAGCAGTAAGTCTTTCAGCAGACGAAGCGTTAAAACTCGGGGTCATTGATTTGGTAGCCGACGACGTGCCCCAGCTACTGAAGAAGCTTGACGGCCACAAGCTCACTGTCTTGGGACAGGAACGCAAGCTAAATACCGAGACATCCGCGATGGTGATCTTTGAGCAGGACTGGCGCAGCCGCCTGCTTGCCATAATTACTGATCCAAGCGTGGCGTACATCCTGATGCTGGTCGGAATCTATGGTTTATTTTTTGAATTTTCCAATCCCGGCTATGTATTGCCCGGCGTTGCGGGATTGATCTGTTTGATTCTTGGGCTTTACGCTTTCCAGCTGCTGCCGGTGAATTACGCCGGTCTGGTCTTGATCATGATTGGAATCGCTTTCATGATCGCCGAGGTCTATTTCCCCGCTTACGGATCATTGGGACTGGGTGGCTTAATTGCCTTTGTCATCGGATCGGTAATACTCATCGACACCGGAGTCTCGGGATACGGGATTCCCTTGCCGTTGATACTTGGAATCGGCGCAACCAGTGCCTTGTTTCTGATTTTTATAATGGGGATGATCATCAGAGCCAGTGACCGCCCGGTGGTGAGCGGGCGCGAAGAGCTCATAGGCAGCACTGGGGAAGTGACCGAGGATTTCGAAGGAGGAGCCTGGGCGCTGGTACATGGTGAAAATTGGCGCGTCAAAAGCGCCGACAAATTGCGTCCTGGACAAAAAATCCGGGTAGTAAAGATAGACGGATTAACGCTTGATGTCGTACCAGAAGTTTTACCCGACAAAGGAGAAACGTAATGGCTTTTAATTTCGGCTTCGGAGTATTGGTCGTCGTTGTCCTGCTAGCGTTTTCCGCACTCCGGGTATTGCGGGAATATGAACGCGGTGTAATTTTTCTGCTTGGACGATTCTGGAAAGTTAAAGGCCCCGGATTGATTCTGGTCATCCCGGGAATCCAGCAGATGGTTCGAGTAAGCCTGCGTACGGTGGTGATGGATGTGCCGAGTCAAGACGTGATTTCGCGCGATAATGTCTCGGTCAAGGTTAATGCCGTGGTGTATTTTCGGGTGGTGGATCCGCAGAAAGCCATTATTCAGGTGGAAAACTTTTTGGTCGCAACCAGCCAGCTTGCTCAAACCACTCTTCGCTCGGTGTTAGGCAAGCATATGCTGGATGAAATGCTGGCGGAGCGCGAAAAACTGAATTTGGATATTCAAACCACTCTCGATACCCATACCGACGCGTGGGGAATCAAAGTTTCAAATGTCGAAATCAAACAAATCGATCTCAATGAATCCATGATCCGTGCCATCGCGCGTCAAGCTGAAGCAGAGCGCGAGCGGCGCGCAAAGATTATTCATGCTGAAGGAGAACTGCAGGCTTCTCAAAAACTGTTCGAAGCAGCCAAGATACTGGCACAAGAACGACAGGCCATTCAGTTACGATATCTGGAAACCCTGACGGTGATCGGTGCGGACAAGAATACCACTATCGTGTTTCCCATGCCCATGGATCTGATTAGCACCTTTTTTGAAGCGAAAAAGAGCAACAAAGATTAACGCGGCGCTGGACTCGATGTAGAGATCGCTTGGAAAGAAGACCTTGCAGTCACGGACTGCAGTTCGCATCGTACATAGCGCTCCCGACTACCCGGTATATGCCGTGAGCGACCAAAAAGCGCGATTGGACGTCGTAAGCCTCACGTTCCATTTCTAGCGCATCGCTGCAGCTGTAATTCAGCGCAAACTTGCCCCCAGCCTGCTGGAGATAATGAACGAATTCATGAACGACGATTGACGCAGCGAAGGTGCTGGTTTCGGGATGCAAACGGTCGTCAATATATACTTGCTTTGATCCCGGTGGATGAAAACCGATAACCTGACATTCGGCTCCACCACATGCCATTTTGGTAAGCTGCTGATGACTTGCGAATACGACCTCGGGGGGCACGCTGGGTGCAGGGTACCCGGACAGGACTACCGCCCAAGATAGCAACGCTGAAAAGAGCTCATTCATACCACACCAATTTTTCCTGGCCCAAAAAACAGCAACGCGTTTTGGCCACCCACACGCAGATGGTCAAAAAAGCAAGTCGCCGAAACGCCTACCGCAAATCCCTGCGCCATTGCATTTACCCCTTTTTGGCTCGTTCATTGCATTCAGTCAATAAAAATAAAGCAAATGTCGTACCAATTTAAAAACATGTTTCGCATCAGTCGCTTGCATTGGAGAAAGCCTTTGCTTCTGCGGCTTGAGTCGTAGATTGCCGTATTGCGCATAACGCCGCGGACAATTGAGCACTGTTATCGAGCAAGGAGTGCTTGGTATTGGCGCCTACCAGTCAGCCGGGAATTTTGCAGTCGTGACGAACGCCAAAGAGTTCGCTGACCTTCCGTGAGAGCGCGCAACAGGCAGGGATTTCTATTGGCGAGCGGTTTGCAGGGACCAGCGGCGCGCTCAAAAAATTTTCCCCCCGGCAGCAAGGAAAATCATAGAGGCACTGATTCCTAATTGGCTTTCAGAGGAGTTGCGGCTTAAGACAGGGGAAGTATGTCATTTCTGCAGTAATAAGGGTAAGGACCTTTTAATCAGGAGCGCGAGGTAAAACGTTGTCGAAAAGGGTATTCTGGCGCTTTGCGATTAAAACGCTTATTTTGCAGTCAAGCTCGCAATTCATCATAGTGAGCGTCTGAAAGCTTACAGGTATAGTGTGTTGTCTAGGTTGATCCGAACGCGCAGGTCAAATGCAAATCACGATAGACGGCGATACCGGCAAAAGTGTATATTTGGCAAAAAAGAGCGATAACACACGATAGCTGGCGGTGATCGGTCGAGACCATGGCATCACGCATTGCATTTGACAGGTATCCATACCGCAGACTTGACTCCTCCCTTTTGTTGCGTTGAGAAATCAGAATGCTGTAAAGAATGTCACTATGAATCGGGAAGATCCACAATTACTGGGCGTTACTTCTCAACAAGGGGAAGTCGGGGCCGCAGGCACTGCCAGACAGGAGGATGCGCGTGGACAAAGCTCTGGGCGCTCGATCGAAGAATACCTGGCTCGCGCGCTACTTGACTCGCTTGGTAATCCGCCGATTAGCCTCACCCTTTGGAACGGTAAAACGGTATATGTCGGCCAGAGCAAGCCGGCGGTCGATGTGCGTGTCAAAAGTCGATCCTGTTTGGTCAAGTTGTTGCTCAATCCCGAACTCTATTTCGGTGACGCGTACAGCGACGGCTTGGTTGAAGTCGACGGAGATTTGGTAAAGCTGGTCGAGGTCGCCTACCAGGGCTTGGCGCGCGCGCGCAGCGCGGGACTTTGGTCGCGAGTGATAAAGTGGCTGAATCGCCGGAATACGAATGCGCTGGCCGAATCGCGCGAGAACATCCACCATCACTACGACCTGGGCAACGAGTTCTATAAGCTCTGGCTTGATCGACAGCTGGTTTACACCTGCGCGTACTTTGCCAGCCCGGATATTACACTAGAGCAGGCGCAGATTGCCAAGATGGATCATGTTTGCCGCAAAATCAGATTGCGGCCGGAGGAATCCGTTGTGGAAGCGGGTTGCGGTTGGGGCGCGCTGGCTTTGCACATGGCTACCCAATACGGGGCGCGGGTCAAGGCGTTCAACATTTCACATGAGCAGATTGCATACGCCAAGGCGCGTGCGCGTGCGCTAGGTATCGAGCATCGCGTCGAATTCATTGAAGACGACTACCGGAATGCCAGTGGCCGCTTCGACGCTTTTATGTCTGTTGGCATGCTCGAGCACGTAGGTCCCGAATATTACCCTGAGCTGCGTCGTGTCATTGACCGCTGTCTGGATCCAAACGGACGTGGGCTACTTCACAGCATTGGCCGGAATCGGCCCAATCCCTTAAACGCTTGGGTCGAAAAACGCATTTTCCCAGGCGCCTACCCCCCGTCTCTGCGTGAGATGCTGGAGGTCCTGGAGGACTGGGATTACTCGGTGCTCGATGTCGAGAATTTGAGATTGCATTATGCATTGACTCTTAAGCATTGGCTGCAGCGCTTCGAGAATTCGAGTGGCAAAGTGAAAGAAATGTATGATGAGCGCTTCCTCCGCGCTTGGCGCTTGTATCTTGCAGGATCGATTGCTGCATTTAGCAACGGCGATATGCAATTGTTCCAAGTCCTTTTCGCGCGCGGGGCCAATAACGATATCCCGTGGACGCGGGGCCATCTTTATAGCTAGTGTATTTTCCATCCCGTCATGCCCGTTGATGCGTGCGACGTGCTGATCGCCGGCGGAGGGCCTGCGGGCTCAACCTGTGCGCGGCAGCTTGTCGCTGCCGGCCTCGATGTTCTGGTCATGGACAAGCAGAAATTTCCGCGCGATAAGGTTTGCGCCGGCTGGATCACTCCGGCCGTAGTGAAATCGCTGCATCTCGATATTGCGGATTACTCGCGAGATCGAGTCATACAGCCGGTCTATGGATTTCAGACCAGCATTATGGGTGCCGCCGAAGTGGAAACGCGCTATCGCGAACCGGCGAGCTATGGCATTCGCCGTTGCGAGTTTGACAATTACCTGCTGCGGCGCTCCGGCGCGCGTTTGCTTCTGGGTGAGTCGATGAACTCGATGGTGCGCGATGGCGACAGGTGGTTTATTAATGATAGGATCCAAACGCCCATGGTGGTTGGAGCTGGCGGACATTTTTGCCCAGTAGCACGAACCATGCGCACGCCGCCGGAGCGCGGTGCAAGCCTGGTCGTGGCACAGGAAATCGAGTTTCCAATTAACGATCAGGAACGAAGCGAATGCCGATTAGATAACCGAATTGTGCAAATGTATTTTTGCCCCGATCTCAAGGGCTACGGCTGGTGCTTTGCAAAGGGCAGCTACCTCAACATCGGGCTCGGACGGGAGGACAGCCACAGGCTTTCGGAGCATGTGGAACATTTCCGGCGCTGGCTGGAGCAGCGCAAAATTATTCCGCGAAATCTGCGCAAGAAATTCAACGGTCACGCCTATCTGCTGTATCCAGGGTCGAATCGCACGGTTACCGGCAGGGGAGTCCTTCTTATCGGCGACGCAGCTGGCTTGGCCTACGCGCAAAGTGGCGAAGGTATTCGCCCTGCAGTGGAGTCTGGGCTAATGGCCGCCGAAGTTATCATCAATGCTCGCAAGGATTATCGGCAAGAAAATCTCGCGCCATATGCCAATTTACTGATGCAACGATTCGGAAAGAAAAACCCGCGCCCGGTAAGTAAATCCTTAGTGCCGGAAAAGTTCCGCCAAAAGACAGCGGTTAAGTTGATGCAATCAAGCTGGTTCGCGCGGCATGTAGTCATCGATCGCTGGTTCCTGCACACCGGTCAGTCAGTGATGCTTTAAATCTAATGCACGCGTAAAAATCAATTCCTGGCAACCAACAAAGCGGCTTTCTATATCCAGAAAATCAGTTAAATTGCCTCGGAAAGTTTGCTCGCTGGCTCAAACCCGCGACGCATCTCGATAGCCAAGTTGCCAAGGGCGGAATCGCCCTTTGCGGATTTTGCCTCGCGCACCGCGCTCGGCGAAATCGGGTGGCCAAGGGCGGAATCGAACCACCGACACAAGGATTTTCAGTCCTCTGCTCTACCAACTGAGCTACTTGGCCATAATTTGTGGCGCAATATTGCAATTTTAATTCAAAATCAAGTCCAGCCAACACCCGGCATACAAAACAAAACCCCTTGGCTCGAACCAAGGGGTTTCACTCTTATAATGCCGCGATAAAGCCAATTACATATCCATTCCGCCCATACCGCCCATGCCACCCATGCCGCCCGCGGGTGCAGCCGGCTTCTCTTCAACTTGTTCTGCCACCATGCAATCGGTGGTAAGCATCAATCCCGCGATTGACGCCGCGTTCTGAAGAGCGTAGCGGGTCACTTTAGTGGGATCAAGCACTCCCATTTGCACTAGGTCGCCGTATTCGTTGGTCGCAGCATTGTAACCAAAGTTACCTTTGCCTTCCTTGACTTTATTGGCGACCACTGAAGGCTCTTCTCCGGTGTTGGCGACGATTTGCCTTAGCGGTTCTTCCAAGGCGCGCAGCACAATCTTGACGCCGGCGTCCTGATCATGGTTATCGCCTTTGACGTTGACATTCGCTCTTGCCCGAATGAGCGCCACGCCGCCGCCGGCGACGATGCCTTCTTCCACCGCAGCGCGGGTCGCGTGCAAGGCATCTTCCACACGCGCTTTTTTCTCTTTCATCTCCACTTCGGTCGCCGCCCCGACGCGAATCACCGCCACACCGCCGGC
>DASPRI010000141.1:0-11179 GCA_035624535.1 Burkholderiales bacterium | reverse complement strand
GTCTGTCTCTCGGCAAGGAAAGCAGATGCGGACATTGGCCCCTCCACCCCGGCTTCTCCACTGTTCCAGAAAAAAGCCGATACCACCACTCCAACCATACAAGCGGACATTCGGCCCAGCCCAGGAAAGCTAACGTATCGGCGGCATTAGCCCAACATCATGAATACGCGCTACAGGTATCTTTCTGAACTCAGGTTTTGACAATGAGGGGTATTCACGGGGGTATTAAACGCCAAACCACCGAATGGCAAAGCTATAAAATTAAGGAGATAAAGCAATTATGCTGCTGATAGAGTAGAAGCATCGTTAGGAGAGGTCAAAATCGAGTCCGGGTTTTCTGCCCGCCAGTGGCTGATCTTCCACAACGATTGGGTGAAGCTCCCCAATAATCTGGACCGTACTTGAGGTAAGTTTTGTGGCAAAATGGACTCCATAAGACCATAGACTTACACACTTGGCCGTCCAGAATTCCGGAGTCCATCACTCAGGTTGAAATTACAGCCTGATACAAAATGAGCCGGTCACGTCAGCTTCAAGGGGGTTTTTTAATTTCATGAAGAAAAGGGTTGCGGTTGTAGGTTTCTCTTTCCGACTGCCCGGTACAACTCGCGATCGTTACTGGTCCGACTTGCTTGAAGGAAAAGATCTAGTTAACAAAGTTGATCTAGGGAGATGGGCTCAGGAGGCATATCTCCACCCTCGGAAATCGGAGCCAGGTACCAGCTATACTTTCTCTGCCGGTTCGATTGGTGACATAGCGGAATTCGATGCCGGTTTTTTTGGTATCTCACCCCGCGAAGCCTCACAGATGGACCCACAGCAGCGCTTATTGCTGGAGTTAACATGGGAATCATTGGAAAATGCCGGTATCAAACCTTCCGCAATCCGTGGCAGTCAATGCGGCGTCTATCTCGGAATTGCCACCACTGATTATGCCTATTATTTCGCTGGAGACTTAGCCGCCATTGACTCCTCGGTTGCCACTGGCAACACCGCCAGTATCGCAGCCAACCGTATCTCGTATTTGTTCGATCTGCATGGGCCAAGCATGGCTTTGGACACAGCGTGCTCATCTTCCCTTGTCGCTTTCCACCAGGCTTGTCAGTCCATTCTCACCGGGGAGTGCACGGAGGCCATCACCGGTGGCGTCAGTCTGAACCTTCACCCTTACGGATTCATAGCATTTAGCAAAGCCTCCATGCTTTCAAGACGGGGAAAATGCAATGTGTTTGATGTTTCCAGCGATGGCTATGTGCGTTCGGAGGGTGGCGGCATTTTCTTCCTCAAAGATTACGACCAAGCCTTGGCAGATGGAAATCAGATTCTTGCGATCGTTGCGAAAAGCGCCGTAAATACGGATGGGAAAAAACCGGGTTTGACCGTGCCAAGCAGCCAGTCCCAAGCCGACCTGCTCAGACATGCGTATACACAAGCTGGTATTAACCCTTCCTCAATCGACTACATCGAAGCTCACGGCACTGGTACTGCTGTCGGCGACCCCATTGAAGCCGGTGCACTTGGTGAAGCATTGGGTAAGCGGCGATCCAAGAAAAATCCGCTGCTGATTGGTTCCGTAAAGAGCAACATGGGTCATCTGGAGGCAGCCGCGGGAGTCGCAGGCATGGTGAAAGCGCTGTACTGCATCCAGCACAGAAGCGTGCCGGCGACCATCCACTTAAAGACCCCTAATCCAAAAATCCATTTTGATGACTGGAACCTTAAAGTTGTAACCGAGAACACACCGCTAAAAAAGTCCGGGAGACTTATCATCGGTATCAATTCTTTCGGCTTTGGCGGGGCAAACGCTCACGTCATCATCGAGAGTCCTGCGCGTCAAGTTGAAAACACTCCGGCAAAACCAAACACTGAACTGGTGCCGTTAATTCTTTCCGGAAAGAGCAGGGCCGCCCTGAAGGTTGCCGCCCAACAGTACTCGATCTTCCTTGGACATCAGAAAAAAAATGATTTGTACGATATTGCATATAGCGCCGCCTTTCACCGTGATTGGCATGAACATCGCGCGGTCATCTTTGGTTCATCTCCTAAATCTTTAGCAAAGGCACTGGGGCAGTTTGCAGATGGGCTGTCGCCTGAACTTCAAGTTGAGTCAGGCACCTCACTCCAAGCGCCCTCTCGTCCGGCATTTATATACGCTGGCAATGGTTCCCAATGGCAGGGTATGGGGCAATGCCTAATGGACAAAGACCCTACATTTAGAGTTGCGGTGCAGGAAGTTGATGAACTTTTCAAGCAGTACGCCAACTTTTCGATAGCAGACGAACTGGCGGGAAAAAATGGAGCAGGCCGCTTCGAGTTGACCGAAATCGCTCAACCCGCCCTATTTGCCATGCAAGTTGGCATTACTCGGATGCTTCGGCAACGAGGAATCGTACCCGCAGTAGTAGCTGGTCACAGCGTTGGCGAAATAGCAGCAGCGTGGGCCTCAGGGGCTTTGTCGCTCTCACAGGCTGTTAAGGTGCTCTACTACCGTAGCAAGCTGCAAGGTACAACCAAGGGTAAAGCACAAATGACTGCCGTTGGGCTGGGAGACGAAGCAGTCTTGCAATTATTAGATAGTCTGGGACTTACGTCCTCCTTGACACTTGCTGGAGTCAACAGCCCACGTGCGGTAACCATCGCCGGCGAAACTTCCCAACTAGCGCTGCTTGAAGCCACTTTGGCAAAACGCAAAGTGTTCTACAAACGGTTGGATCTCGATTACGCTTTTCATAGCCCGGCAATGGACCCGATCGCGGACAAAATCCAAGAAGAACTATCTGACTTGCAGCGGGAGAACGCCAGCATTTCTTTCTACTCTACCGTCACTGGCGGACTGCTGGCCGGCACGGACTTAGATGGTACTTATTGGTGGCGCAATATACGCCAACCTGTGCAGTTTGAACGAGCAATTAAGGCCATCCAATCTTCAGGAATCAATATTTTTGTCGAAGTTGGGCCTCATGCGGTATTACAAAGCTATATCAACGACTGCCTGAAGGATGAAGGTAAAGAAGGCCGCGTCATTTCCACTCTGGTGCGCGGTGATGGCCATCCCGATCGAGTTTGGAGCGCTGTCAGCCAAATCATGATCGCTGGTGTGCCATCAGAATGGGAGACCTTTTTTCCCAAGCGCGGAAAATTCGTGCAACTGCCTAACTATCCGTGGCAGCGGGAACGCTATTGGCATACCGTCACCTCCGAATCCTATGGGTTTCGCACACGAAACAAAGAACACCCTTACCTCGGCTACCGATTGCGTGAGAGTGAATGGACCTGGGAAAATCATATTGACACCCAGCTCTACCCCACACTGGGCGATCATGTAGTCGGCGAAGCTATCGTGTTCCCCGGAACTGGTTATGTCGAGATGGCGCTGGCTGCGGCTCAGCTATGGCACCCTGGGCAACTTGCCGAGGTAGAAGAGCTGGAAATACGTTCACCTTTATTGCTCAGCGATTCCCTCTCGAAAACGGTCCGCTTCAACCTGGACCCGACAGATGGCAGTTTCAGCATCTGCAGTCGAGCCCGGCTCAGCGATGATCCGTGGATTCTCAACGTCGTTGGCCGATTACTTCGGGAACCCCAAAGTGTTCTACTCGATCGACCCTGTCCCACACTGCCGGGGTGCCCACCCAGTTTTGACAGTACTAGTCATCTAGCTTTGACAACAGCAATTGGCCTGCGCTACGGCCCGGCGTTTCAAGCTATACGGGAAGGCTGGGTCAAGGGTCAAACGGTCATAGCCAACTTACAGATACCGGACGCCATTGTTTCCGAACTCGACAAATTTCACTTGCACCCCGCTTTGCTCGACTGCGCTTTCCAACTACTCTTTAATGTGTTGCGCCATGAACTGGATTTAGAGGGTAGAACAGCGTTTGTGCCCGTCAAGCTGGGGCGCCTCATTTTCCGTACTGGCAAAACCAAGCCAACCGTGGCTTGGGCTCATTTGATTCGGCGCGGCCCGCGCTCGCTGACTGCAGACTTCGTCTTGTTCGACGAGAATGGTCTAGCTGTGGCGTGGGTAAAAGAGGCCCGCTTTCGGAGCATTCGTTTGCACAAAGACCCTGCAGATCGCCTCCGTTACTTGGGGGAGTACTATATTCCCAAGCCCCATCCATTGTCCCCCAATCCCGGCGCTCCCCTGGCTCTTGAGGAGCTTTCGGGAACTCTTTGCAAGAGCTTGCATAAGGTACCGCTACAGAAGGCCCACCGGCTGTACACAGAAGAAATTGAGCCGCTGCTTGATGCACTTTGCAGCAGCTTCGCTGCCCAGGCGCTCAAGACCTTGTTTGGTGGCGAAACTGACATCACGCGCGAGTTCATTCAGGCGCAGATTGAAAAAGTGCCCGAAGTCGCCGCCTTATTGATGCGTCTGCTTGGCATGATGGAAGAAGATCAACTCCTCCGCGCAACCGAAACCGGCTGGCGCTATCTGGCAAATGATAGCCGACCCTCACCACAACAGATCTGGAATAGCCTCGTCGCCGACTACCCCGACTATTTTTCAATGTTCCACGCGGTTGGCTGTGTTGGCTTGCACTTGGAAAGCATCTTAGCAGGGCGTCAGACGGCAAAGGCCGTTTACCCGCGCGAATGCACGCTGGCTGCCTTGTCCCACCACACGCTTGGTATTGACGGTATCCAGTCGATAGGCAACGGGATAATTGCAGTCACGCGCCAGTGGCTGGGGCGCCTGCCGGAAAGCAGGCGAATGAGAATCATCGAACTGAGTCGAGGCCAGCCATCATATGCCGCACAGATACTGCCCGTTATCGAATCCAGTCGCTGCGACTACACTGTCGCCACGCCATCGCAGGACGCAATGGAACACTTTCGCCCGCTGCAGGAGCACTTCCCTTGTCTGGAAGTACAACAAATCGACTTGGATGCTGTCCAGATCACAAAAAACATTCCGAATGACGAGCGCTTCGATCTGGCGATTGTCACAAGCGAATTCGCCACCGACATCGCAACCTTGCAAGCTCTGGCTTACGTCAAACGCATGCTTTGCCATGGTGGCACTGTCATTCTCATTGAACAGCACCCCTCGCGTTGGACCGATTTCGTATTTGGCGCGCAAGCTTCCTGGTGGGTGGCGGCCGCGGCAGGAACCTGGGAATCGCGTCATGGCGGCGCAAAACGCTGGCAGCACGAACTCAAACAAATGGGATTTGGTGGAGTGACCCAGTTGGAGCTGTCTCCGGGTGTAAACGTCGGTCCCTATTTGTTATTGGCCCAAGTCGCAGCGACAGAGCAGACCTTGCTCGAGGCAGTCCCACCTCCCGCACGCAACTGGGTTATGCTGGCCGACGCGGACGGTTATTCCGAACAACTCTCCCGGCTTTTGTCTAAACAACTTGAGACAAATGGAGATCACATCATTTGCGTTTCTCCCGGCGGTGAGTTGCAGGCCCTAAACAAAAAGCACTACCGGCTCGACCCGCGCAACACTGCTCACATCGGAGCACTATTGCAGCAGGCAGGCGCCTCCTTCGGTCGAATCGATGGAATTCTGCATCTTTATGGGCTAAACAGATCGTTAGCGGATAAAGACCCTAATGCCATGCTCGCTCAGCAAGTCGATCGCTGCGCGGTTGCGGCCGCAATGATTCAGGCCTGTGAGTCCACTAACACAACCGCTACCTGCTGGTTACTGACAGCGCGCACATCGAAAGCCCTGCTCCCCGGCCATCAACAAAAGCCGCAAGTATTCTACATCGAAGACACAATTGATGCCCCGCTGCGAGGCTTTAGCCGCACTTTGATGACCGAAGTATCCAACTTTGCCATTCGTCTCATCGATCTGGTCGAGCCCGAAGGAATAGAGGACATGGTAAACGCGCTGGAAAGAGAATTGCGCTATCCGGATACCGAGATTGAGATTACGCTCACCGCTAATGGGGAACGCTTCGTCCCACGCCTGCGGGTCGAAGCTCAGGCGGATGGGCAGGTCATGCTTGCCAGCAATAAAACTTCGTCGAGCACCGTACGCCTGGGGTTTCAGTTACCGGGCCAGTTGCGCAATCTGCATTGGGAATCCCACCCGCGAGTTTCACCCGTTGAAGACGAGATCGAAATCGACGTACATGCCACCGGTCTAAATTTCCGGGATGTCATGTATGCCCTAGGCATGCTCTCCGACGAAGCGGTGGAAAACGGTTTTGCCGGTCCCACGCTGGGTCTGGAACTTTCCGGTGTCGTTGCTAGCGTTGGCGCCAGAGTGGAAGGTTTTGCGCCAGGAGATAAAGTAGTCGCATACGGGCCAGCCTGTTTTGGCAACCGGGTTATCACCAAAGCCACGGCGATGGTGCTCAAGCCGCCCGGCATCTCGTTTGAAGCGGCTGCCACTATTCCCTGCGCCTTCTTGACAGCCTACTATGCGCTGCACCATCTAGCCTGCCTGCAAGAGGGAGAGAAAATTCTGATACACGGTGCGGCCGGTGGTGTCGGCATCGCCGCCATTCAGATTGCGAAATGGCGGGGGGCGGAAATATTCGCTTCGGCAGGTTCCAAAGAAAAAAGAGATTTTCTCAAGCTGCTTGGGGCAGATCATATTCTCGACTCTCGCACTCTGGTCTTTGCAGACGAAATACTAGCGCTCACGGAAGGAAAGGGCGTCGATGTAGTGCTTAACTCCCTCGCAGGCGAGGCAATCAACCGGAACTTACAGATACTCAAGCCCTTCGGCCGCTTCCTTGAACTGGGTAAACGGGATTTCTACGAAAACACTAAAATCGGCGTGCGCCCCTTCAGAAACAACATCAGCTACTTCGGCATCGACACCGATCAATTAATGCAGGCGAGCCCCGACCTGACGCAAAAGCTCTTCCGCGAGATCATGGCGCTATTCAACGACGGAGTATTGCACCCGCTTCCTTATCACGCCTTCGATGCCGCAGAGATTGTCGATGCCTTCCGCTACATGCAGCAATCCCGCCACATCGGCAAGATCATCGTCACTTATCAAAAAGGCATAGTCGCTCAACAGTCTTCCCGCCAGACGAAACGCAAACTGGAACTGCCGGCCACCGCCACTTATCTTGTTACCGGCGGGCTAAGCGGATTTGGCCTGAAAACGGCTCAATGGTTGGCAGGCAGGGGAGCCCGTCATCTGGTGCTGATTAGCCGCAGAGGTCCCGTCGCACCCGAGGCACTAGTTGCTATAGCCGCGCTCCAGGCCCAGGGCGTTAAGGTCCACGCCGTTTCCTGCGATGTAACCGATAAAGAGGCACTCTCAGCCCTGCTGCAGGAAATTCAAGCAACCATGCCCCCTCTGCGTGGCGTAATTCATGCCGCCATGGTGATTGCGGACGGGCTGATCCGGAACATGAATCGCGACCAGATTCGTCAAGTATTAGCGCCCAAGATTTTGGGCGCACAATACCTACACCAACTCACCAGCGGTTTGGAATTGGACTTTTTTGTCTTGTTTTCATCCGCAACCACGCTGTTTGGCAATCCTGGGCAAGGAAACTACGTGGCTGCCAATACCTACCTTGAAGCACTCGCCCAATCCCGTCGCGCCGCCGGTTTACCGGCACTGTGCGTGCGCTGGGGCCCTATCGGCGACGTCGGGTTCCTAGCCCGCAACGAGCAGGTCAAGGAAGCGCTGCAGTCGCGGATGGGCGGTGCTGCGCTTATCTCAGACGTCGCTCTGGATGCGTTGGAATCCTTGCTGGTTGAAGACCGTTCCGGTCGGGCCGTGCTCGAACTGGACTGGAATACCCTCAGTCGTTCACTACCCACTGCCCATACACCCCGATTTGGCGAATTGTCCCGTAATGCAAAAAATTCGGACACTGAAGATGAGGACACCGAAAACATCCAGCGTCTTCTGGCCGAACTTGGCAAAGAGGAACTCGCTGCCGTCTTCATCGAAATGCTGAAAACGGAGGTTGGCGAAATTCTGCGGATTTCTCCGGAGAAAATCGACGAGAACAGATCGATTTACGATTTGGGCTTGGATTCCCTGATGGGCGTGGAACTAGTAACCGCCATCGATGCCCGCTATGGGGTCACGCTCCCGACATTTGTCTTGAGCGAGAGCCCGACCATTGCCAAACTGGCCGAAAAGATCATCGCTCAGTTGACAAGCGACGATGGTAATGTGGAAACAGACCGCGCTGCAGAAATGCGCTCCACGGTTCAACAAGTCGCCAGCCAACATGCAGCAGACGTTACAAAAGAAACAGTCGATCAGGTTGCTCACGCAATACAGACCAGCGAATTGGCGAGAACATCAAAAATGATTCACTAACATGACGCGCAAAGGCATTCCCGAACTGACTGCCCAAGTAAAGGAGAAACTCATCCAGCATGCCCTGGAGCGTCGTCTGCGCCAAGCGGAGCAACCGGATACGCCATCCGGGTCCAGGCAAGAGACCGGCCCGCATGGAAATATCCCCGAACAATATTACCGCTTTCAATTGCATCCGGGCTATCAGCAGTTGCGCATCATGCATGAAGTAGCATCCAGGCTCGGTATCCCCAGTCCTTTTTTCAAAATGCATGACGGCATCGCCGGTGCCACGACGCGAATAAAAGACCGTGAGTACATTAACTACGCCAGTTATAACTATCTCGGCTTTTCTGGCGACCCTTACGTTACGGAGGCCGCCAAGGCCGCCGCAGATCGTTATGGAACCTCCGTCTCCGCTAGTCGTTCCGTATCAGGGGAGCGACCGGTCCATCGGAAACTGGAGCGCCTGCTGGCCGAAACATATGGCGTCGATGACTGCGTGGTGTTTGTCAGTGGGCATGCCACCAACGTCACAGCGATCGGCTACCTGTTTGGTCCGAAGGATCTCATCCTGCACGACGCGCTAATCCACAACAGCGCATTGCAGGGGATACAACTTTCCGGCGCCCACCGTCTTTCTTTTCCCCACAACGACTGGAAAACCCTTGACACCATCCTCTCCGACCAGCGCCGCAATTTTGAGCGCGCCCTGATCATTGTTGAGGGTATCTACAGCATGGAAGGGGACTACCCGGACTTGCCCAAGTTCGTCGAAATCAAGCGCAAACATTTTAGCTTCCTGATGGTGGATGACGCTCACTCTTTCGGTGTGATGGGAGAAACGGGGTTAGGCATCAGGCAGCATTTCCATTTGCAGGGTTCCAATGTCGACATCTGGATGGGCACGCTTAGCAAAGCCTTAGCTGGCTGCGGCGGATACATTGCCGGCGAAACGGCACTGATTGAACACCTGAAGTTTTTGGCCCCCGGCTTTCTCTACAGCGTAGGGATGTCGCCACTACTGGCCGCAGCCGCAGCAGCCGCACTGGAGCGCCTGTACCAGGAACCCGCACGGGTAACAACTTTGCAACAGCGAGGCAGGTTTTTCAGGGACAGGGCGCACGCCGCCGGCATCAACACGGGGTCGAGCATGGGTCTGGCCATCGTTCCCGCCATCACGGGCAGTTCCTTCAAGGCAGCGCGTCTTTCACAGGCGCTCTTTGAACGGGGCATCAACGTGCAGCCCATTCTCTATCCAGCCGTACCGGAGAAATCCGCCCGCCTGCGCTTTTTCATCAGTTGCCAGCACACCGAAGAACAGCTCGAACAAACCGTTCGTGTACTTGCCCAGGAATCCGCCAAGCTCTGATACCAACGATCGTGTTCACACGCCCAGGCTCGGGGACAATCATCCCCTAGCAAAACTCAGCAACTGGAGCGCTCTCGACGCTCAGCCAATTCCCGGCGACGCCATTAGTCCTGCTTTTTCTAGCAGCAAGCTTCCCAGGTCTTATACCCTCAGATCGGCCGGGAATGTCATCTCCGGGGTCTTCCCTATGCCCCAAATGAAATAGTCGGTCCGCCCATCCGAAAAGTCTCGTGCTTCATACACGTTCGACATGATGGGTACGTGATCTCCATACCAGCATAGCCAGTCCCCCGTCGGCAACTGTTCCAGGCGCTCCCGAAGTATTCTTTTCATTTGGTCGGCGCGGCAAGCTCTAGTGACTATAATGCTCAGGTTACTACCCAGTTGGATCGGCTCTTGAAGGGGGAGTCATGTCAATGCCTGCAGTCCCACCTGGACTTGTTCTCGTCACGGGCGGGTCTGGCTATATCGCCGAGTTCTGCATCGCAGAGCTGCTTCAGGAGGGGTGGCGCGTTCGCACCACGATACGAAGCCTTGATAAAGCGCAGCAGGTGCGAGCTAGCGTCGGCAAAATCGGCGCCGAGCCGACGGCGATAGAATTTGTCAAAGCCGACCTCAATTCCGACGAAGGCTGGGACCAAGCGGTCGCGGGTGCAGACTATGTCTTGCATGTTGCGTCGCCCGTGCCGCTCGTCGATCCCACGAGCGACGATGAACTGGTTCGGCCTGCACGCGACGGTACGTTGCGTGTGCTGAAGGCTGCACGCGATGCTGGCGTCACGCGTGTGGTCCTGACATCCTCCATTTCCGCTATTATTTACGGCCGAGGCACACACGCCGCGCCCTTTACCGAGTCCGATTGGACGGACGAAACAAATCATGCCGACAGTTCACCCTACGATCGGTCCAAGACGATTGCCGAGCGCGCAGCGTGGGCATGGTATGGCGCTGAAGGTGGGGCACTCGAACTTGTCGCAATCAATCCAGGCGACGTCATAGGGCCGGTCGTCAGCTCCGATTTTTCTGTTTCGCTAAACATTGTCAAGAAGCTTCTTGACGGCTCCGTCCCAGGGCTGCCCCGTTTTGGCTTTTCTCTGGTCGACGTCCGCGACATTGCGCGATTACACATCCTGGCCATGACGGCCTCTTCGGCCGCAGGTCAACGGTTCATCGGGTCTGGGGATTACTTGTGGATGAAAGATATTGCGAGCATCCTAAAACAAGGGCTTGGAGACAAAGCACGGAAAGTTCCTTCCCTGGTCCTACCAGACATGCTTGTGCGGGTGTTCGCTATTTTTGATGCAGTTGTGCGCGCGCGTCTGTATGAACTCGGTAAAGAGCGACGAGTTTCTTCTGACAAGGCGCGGCAAACGCTGGGTTGGACTACTCGCCCGGCTTCGGAAAGCGTTCTTGCGGCTGCCCGGAGTCTTGAAGGGGAACGGATCACGCCTTGACCCACACTCTGCCTTTTTCCTCCTTTTTCTTGCTGCCGCTGACCGGCTCCGTCTTTGTCGCCATTCATGCCTGAACCGGATAACTCCTAAGCCCCGAGCGACGCCGGCGGGCTG
>DASPRI010000119.1:0-6619 GCA_035624535.1 Burkholderiales bacterium | reverse complement strand
CGGGGTGTTCCAGGCTTTAGCAATGTAATGTCCTTCTTATCCGGCTGATGTACCGCCAAATATACTGAGCATCCACTTGACAGTACTATTGACAAACTTACGAGCAGGGCGCCAACAAGTTTCGCTAACCGTGAAATCTTTTTTGCTCCGGCATCGTTATCCATAATTAGAGTTTCCATGTCTTACTCCTTTAATATCGTTCGAAGCTGACACCGCAGGATCATCTGCAGGGGTTCGCTACGAATTGCCGATCCAGGAAGAATATCGGCACTCTTTGCGACCCAACGTTAAGACTTCTGTTCGCGTCACAGCTATATTGGCTTATGTCGGCATTCAAACGGCTTACGCATCGTTTACAAATGAGTTACATATATAGTATGGTGGCAAGCAGTAGCGGCCAACCGGGAAACGAAACTTCGTTTATGGACCTCTTCTCGCTTGCAAGAATCCGGAAATTGGATTCTAAGCTGCGACTGCTCATGTCCATGCTTCGTAATCCTATAAACAGCTGACCAGTCGCCCGCTGCCGGTGGTGGCGTCCGACTACTTGGTTGAGCCGACTCTGGACCGCATGGGCAGCCCGGAGATCGGCTCAAACCAAATATCGGATCAATCGCTAATGGACGGGCTTCATCTTTGCGTGGAGTGCAGCCGGAACATCGTCGATCAGCAGGACCGATATACTGCGATCACTGTCTGACTCGTTGACTTTCTTCGTTTCAGCTAAACTCGGGTTCACCTTTTCAGGCGAGAGTGCGTACATGTTCCCGTTCCATGGGTCGACGAGAAACCAGCCAATCAAACCGCCAAAAAGAAGGTTTCCGAAGATGTACCATCCATTTGCGCTGGCTTCTATCTTGACAGATTGGGTCTCATATCCCTGTTTTGAGAGCGTCATCGTATATGACTTTTTACCCCAGTAACTCCCGTCACTCTTGTCTAGCGTAACTTGGGCTGGCGTTTTCCCCTTAAATACTTCGGCTCCTTTTTGATCTGTGACAACCACTGTTGCATCACTCGGCGTACTAGAGACTGAGATAGCCTGCGTGGGATGGCCAACGATACTGGCGCATCCAGCAAGCGCTACCAACAATAAAACAAGAACAATCCTGCTTACGAGACTTTCCTTCATGATTATTCACCCTTTCAATAAAAATTAAAGTGCCGCACCTACTCAAGGCTTGGCACGTGGCTAATTGATACAAGCGATCCAATGATGCTATAGAGGGACATACCGACCGCTTACCGATCGGTTACATCTGACTTACTTTCGGAGGGGTGCCAGTAGGGCTGCCTATTGCTTGAGCTGAGGGCTCGGACTAAGTGTGAGAGGCGTGTCCGCTTGGGATCGCAAGCTGTTCCCAACATCCGAATGCGAGAGGCGCCGCGGACACGAGCTTCAAGAAGGGAAAGAAAACGCCCGCGAGGCTTCTGGCTGGCGTTATGGCCGCCTAGAATTCACCCAAAAAGAGGATGAAAATATGCAAAAGGACTTCGAGTGGTCACAATTTTGATCGTTGAGGAACACATATTTCCAGGCACGGCGATGCCGAGCCCGGATTGGTGGCGCGCCTTATGGCCGAATCCGGACAAAGTAATAGAAAAGTTAGGAATTGGCCAAGGGATGACGGTGCTTGACCTTGCCTGCGGGGATGGCTATTTCACTGCCGCCATCTCCCGGCGCGCGGGTTCGGGACAAGTCATCGGCTTCGATCTTGATCCTGTCGTTCTGGACCAGGCGAAAGCGGCCTGCAAAGGGATGCAGAATTGCACATGGCTGCTCGGCGACGCAATGGAATTGAGTAAACTGATCACTATTCCGATCGACTACGTCCTTATCGCCAACACGTTTCACGGTGTTCCAAACAAGACGGATCTTGCATGCGAGATTGCCAAGGTCTTAAAGCCGGATGGCTATCTGACGATCGTGAACTGGCACGTTTTCCCGCGCGAAGAGACCCGAGTGTTAGGTCAACCGCGAGGACCGCGAACCGAATCACGCATGTCCCCCGAACTGGTTTCCGCAAAAGTAATACCAGCCGGATTCTATCGAGACCGGCTCGTCGAATTGCCCCCCTTCCACTATGCTGCAATTTTCAGAAAGGCGTAAATCTGCGAACTACCCACCAGACACGAGCATACGCCTCGCCGCCCGGTTAATTCCACGACCGTAGCCGCCGCATAAGCTCAATCAAAAGGTCTGAGGCTATGGCAAAATGATGCATATGAGCGTCGCGTCACTCACCTTCCGAATCGGTCGTTCGCAAGACTCGCGGGCGCTCGCAATCATGTCACGCGACCAGATTGAAACGGGGCTAGGCTGGAAATACCATGCTGAGCGCATTGATCGCCTGATCAGAACGCCGGAAGTAGTTACGCTAATTGCATGCGACCGTGAACACGTGGCGGGGTTTGCGATCATGGAATTCGGCGATGCGCACGCGCATCTCGTGTTGATGGCTGTGCGGCCAGAGTACCAGAGGCAAGGAATCGGTCGGACCATGATCGAATGGCTGCTCGAATCGTGCGCAACCGCAGGCATCGTCTCGGTCCATCTCGAACTGCGCGCGATAAACAAAGTTGCACGTGCTTTCTACCGCGCAGTCGGTTTCAGCGAAACCTTCTTTGTGCCGCGCTATTATTCCAGGCGCGAATCGGCCATACGTATGATACGGGTGCTGCGCTCAATGGCGCTTTTGTCTGCGGATTGGCGAATGGCTCGGCGCTAATGTTGAAACAATTGATAATCACATCTACTCGCGGTTTTCCTGAATGTCCACTCTAGGTCTCAAGAAGCCGATTGCGAACGTCCGCTTTCGGCCAAAAGATTCTATGGTTCAGGTCAAGGATTTTGTGAGGCGCGCAGGATCGAATTCGGTGTTGTAGGTGTACATCGACCAGGCGGTGCGGGCGATGCGCCGAGCCAGGATGACGAGAGCCGCGGTGCTGGATAGGCCCTTTGCGAACATTCCCGCAAATCTGATAGGTTAATGTGATTGCGCCCGTGCTGAGTCTCTTGCGAGCCAAAATCATGCTTTATCGTTGGCCAGCGCCACAGCCTGCTGGCCACATAATGCGGGCTTCTGGCCACTAATATTTGCACTGGACGACAAGCGTGAATACTTCGTCTTGAATTGACGCACCTTTGTAGTCCGCAGAAACGACGCTATAGCCCTTGTCTTCGCACAGCGCGTCCGCTTCTTCATACGCCTTTGGGCTACAAGGCATCACCGTCCCATAGCGCGCACAGTGTATGTTGTATCCGGGCTTACCATCCAAAGTTTGGAATTTTGTATAGTCGGCCGCTGAGACATAGGCGGTGGTGAGGTGCGGCCGAGATGTCTTTTCTGGTGATGCCGGTTGGAAGCGTTTCCAGCGAACAAAGGGGTTGCTTTTGCGATGGACATTAAGTATAGCCAACCAGGTAAACCAAACGGATTCCGTTGCTTCCATCGATAATGACCCGTCTTGCAGGGGGCGAAAAACGCGCTCGGTAGAAACAACCCCTGCTGCACCAGGCAAAAGCAGCAGCTCCGCTGCCGTTATTCCTACGTCATGTAAGGTCGACGACTTCTCATCCGAAAACACGGTGCCAGTCGTTGAAAATTTCAGGCTGGAGCTGTCGCAGTCGAAATCGCCCTGGCTCCGCTTGAATATCTTGGGTGGAGAACTTTCTGATGGGAAGTAGACCTCCAAGGTGTCGGGGTCGGGCTGCTGGAGTTTAATGGTATAGGCATTTCTGGCGCCTAAGAGCTCATCGAAGTCTACTGCCTTCATTTTGACTAGATTTCCCGCGAGCGAGCTATCGCAATTCCAGGCTGCCTTCGCCGGATGTTTTCCGCCACAACTCCCACTTTCCGCATTCCAATCTCCGCTATTTTGATATTCGCCGGAGATATTGGGACATTGGCCTGAAGGCGTAGTCGCCACCGCGGGCCAAGTACTCGGATAAGGCTTAATTTCTCCTGTTGAAAAACATCCTGCGAGGCTTGGCAATAAGATTAGTGCGAAGAAATGCCCTATCCAACGTAAGTTCCACCTACACAGACCGCTTAGTTCTAGCCGAAGCGTTTCGCATTGCGCGATCTTAGTTCTCATTGGGACCCCTCCTTTCGCACTTTGATCACAAGAACGAGACATAAGGCACAGGATGCGGTAGACGAACATTCCTATCGCATACGGATCGGTTACAAATGACTTACATTTGGAGGGAATTGCGCTTTAGGACCGGTTGCAGCTCGGGCTAAGCTCTTCAAGTGACCGTCGGCTGGAATGTCCGCTTGGGTCAAAAGCAGTCATTCACGAACGTCTGCTTTCGGCCACTTCCGGCCCTTGGGACAGTCGCCTCGAATTTCCACAAAGCTGCCGTTCGCCACCTTAATCATTTGACGACGGTTGGAGATCGACGCTGGTCTCTGTCCACGGCGGGGACTTGGAAACAGGCAGCACCCGCGTACATAAGGGGAATCCACTAACGCTGTTGTCATCAATCAATATTCGCGGTGACCCTACTCGCTCCGTTCCCAGCGCCGTGCTGATCTGGTCGGCCAGGACGGCGCAGCTGAGCTTGCTTACTCAGCTGAAGCCATGTATCCCGGAGCTAGTGGGCCTCTGGCGATTTTAATAACTGGCGCAGCGGGTTCAACGGCCCGATCGGGTAGAGTTCGAAGGTCATCAGGTGCGCCTTGCCCAGGGGTAGCGCTTCCAGCATGGCCTGTGCCGCACCGATGTCGGTCACATTCAGGATGAACACCACCCCAGCGCGGTTCTCGAGCGAATACCACTGGTCGATCCTGCCTTCGAGATAGAGCTCGGCAGTCGCACGTACCTCGGCAGCTAGAGTGCGCTGTACCAGCTGCATATCCGTGCCCGGCGCAAACGTGCCGATCGCCAGGATCTTACTGGTGGGTGTTGCCGGGGGCGGTGTCTGAGCGAGCGCGCCGGGGGCCGCAGCGACCAGAACGGATGCGGTTGCCAGTTGAAGTACTAGGTGCTGAAACATTATCCACTCCCCTTGTTAAGAACGCCCGATCATAGCGACACTATGACCATGTACTGATGGAATCCGATCGATCGAACGACAGCTTGCGAGGCTTGCGAGGAACCGCTCGCCAGAGCGAGCACAGCGATGATTGCGCGTCGCATCGGACCCTCCCGGTTTCGCCGATTCTATTCTATGTTCGGACTTCCTCACAGCGGTCGTTGACGACTGTCAGCTTGGGGTTGTGAATTCAACCGGTGGATGCAACACACTAGACACTGCGTAAGCAGAAGGAGTGTTGCAGATGAAGGAGAGACCACGGATCTATTACTCGGAAAGCCAGAAAGCCCTCATGTGGGAGCGGTGGCAGAAAGGTGATTCCCTCCAGCAGATTGCCCAGCTGTTTGATCGAAACCACTCATCGGTGCAACGTATTCTAGCGGAGACGGGTGGGATACGTCCGGATAAGCGTCACCGTTCGAGATGGGCGCTGACCTTGGCCGAGCGCGAGGAGATATCGCGTGCCGTGGTTGCGGGTCACTCGATGCGTTCGATCGCCGCCTCGCTTGGGCGAGCGCCATCCACCATCAGCCGCGAGATCGAGCGCAATGGTGACCGGGGAGGCTATCGAGCGAGTCAAGCGGATCAGGCGGCCTTTGAGCGGGCCTGTCGCCCCAAGGTGTGTAAACTGGTGAAGAATCGAACGTTGGCGCACATCGTGGCAAGTAAGCTCCACTTGGCGTGGTCACCGGAGCAGATTGCCGGATGGCTCAAGCACACGTATCCGGATGACGAGAACGACCACGTGTCACACGAGACCATCTATCGCAGCCTCTTCATCCAGGCCCGTGGGGCCCTGAAGACGGAATTGCTGCAGCATTTGCGGCGCACGCGGGTCATGCGCCGTTCGCGCCATCACACGCAGAAAACAGACGATCACGGCCGAATCACCGACACGGTATCGATCCGCGAGCGTCCGGCCGCGGTTGAAGATCGGGCGCTACCCGGTCACTGGGAAGGTGACCTACTGTTCGGCAGCCAGAACAGCCAGATTGCGACCCTCGTTGAGCGTCATACACGCTATGTGATGCTGGTGAAAGTCGAAGCCAAAGATACCGAAACGGTCATCAACGCCTTGATCACCCACGCTCACAAGCTACCGCGGGAACTCTACCAGTCGCTCACCTGGGATCGAGGGAAAGAGATGGCCGACCATAAACGCTTCACGTTGGCGACCGACATCAAGGTTTACTTCTGTGATCCTCAGAATCCTTGGCAGCGCGGGTCGAATGAGAATACCAACGGGCTATTGAGGCAGTATTTCCCGAAGGGAACAGACCTGTCGGTTCACTCGCAAGCAAAACTGAACGCGGTAGCAAGGCGGTTAAACGAACGGCCGAGAAAAACGTTAAACTACGAAACACCCGCTGAACGATTTAACCAATCTGTTGCGTCGATCAGTTGAATCCACAGTCGAAAGCGGACATTCGCGAGTGACCGCTTTCGGCCAAGAGATTCTATGGTTCAGGTCAAGGATTTTGTGAGGCGCGCAGGATCGAATTCGGTGTTGTAGGTGTACATCGACCAGGCGGTGCGGGCGATGCGCCGAGCCAGGATGACGAGAGCCGCGGTGCTGGA
>DASPRI010000117.1:0-9585 GCA_035624535.1 Burkholderiales bacterium | reverse complement strand
ACCCCGGTCATGAACGGATGCAAGGTGCAGATGTAACTAAAGTCACCTTCGCTGGCAAAAGTATGCTCGAACTTGTCGTCGGTATCCAAACCTTTCGAGGCAAAGCTTTTGTCGTTGCTGGTCACTGTATGCGGCGTATCGTCGCGATTTGTCCACATGACCTTGGTGCCGGGTGCAACGGTAATTTCCTGCGGCGAAAACGCGAACTTGGCGATATTGACTTCAACGGTCGGCGCGGGTGGAGCCGCCGCAGCGAAATTCGCCGGCATCAGGAAAACTGAACAGAAGACCAGCCCGAGAGCGACGCAGCCGCGAAGCAAACGGGTGGTGTTGCAAGAAAAACGGTAGCTCACGGTACCCTCCTTTTAGCCATGGCAAAATTTGCGAACTAGCGATCGAGCGGCGTGTCAATCAGCGCAAGTTCATGCCGTCCGCGCACAACGCTGAGCTGGCGCGTGCCAAGCAGCTTGCCGAGTTGGTCGGCGGGCACCGTAACCGGACCAGGCTCGCCGATGCCCTCCTGTCCTGGTTTGGGCTGCGGGTAGGCGAGCGACATCGCAGTGTGCAGCGCGATATTGCCTTCGACCTTCTGCAGTACTTGATGGATATGTCCATTCAGCACCGTGACCGAACCGAACGGACGCAACAGCGCCATCGCCTGCGCGGAATCGGCCGTTCCCCAGCCCCAGGGTTCCCAAATCGTCCACAGCGGAATATGCGCGAGCACCACGACCGGTGTCGAGTGCGGGACGCCGGCGAGATTGCTTTTCATCCAGGTGATTTGCTCGTCGCCAAGCGCCGCCATTCTGCCCATTTTGAAGTTAAGCACGTTGTTCAAGGCGATAAAATGCACGCCGCCCTGATCGAAGCTGTACCAGGACTTGCCGTTGCCATCATGATCGAAAAACTTGAGATAGCCGTTCACGCCCTCATCGATCGCGTCGTGTTCGCCCGGAACCGTGTGCACGCGGTCAACATGGATTTCCTGCAGTACCTCGCGCGCCTGACCGAATTCCTCCGGTTTCGACAAATGACTCACATCGCCAGTGTGCACCACGAAGGCGGGCCTTTGCGAAAGCGCGTTGATGTCGGCGATCGCGCGGCGCAGGCTGCCGATAACGTCGGGATTGGCCGCTTTGTGAAAGCCGACATGGGTATCGCTAATCTGTACGAAGGTCAGCGCATCCTTTGCGGCCGCTGGGGGGGTGCCTGTGCTCGTCGCGCCGAGAGCACGGGGAACGCCTCCGGCAACCGTCCAAACGACGGCGGCGCCGGTCCAGGCGGCTAGACAGCTCAATGCCTGGCGGCGGGCAGGATTGTGGCCAGGGTTGGTGGGATCGTATTTGCTCATTTGAGTCTCCTTAGGTGAAAGTTATAACCATCTAATGTGCATAACCAAAGTTGAGCCCGAAATATTCCCCGAAGTTGCCTTCGGGGAATTCCGGAACTTAAGTTCAAGGTTCGAGTTATTTTTAGCCGTGTTCAACCCTGAGTTGTTGCTCGTACCAGTCTCCTTTGTCGGTCTTGTCGTTTCCTCGTTGCTTGGAATCCGCGCAAGGAACGCCTGCGTCCTGCTGGTAATTCCCGGCCATCTTTGCCTCGTCTGCTGCCAAGGCGGTACCCAGCGACAACGTGGAAAGCAGAATGCCCAACGCTAGAGCTGATAATTTGTTCCTAAACATTTTGAGTCTCCTTTAAGTAGGGTTAATTGTGACGATTTGCCAATCAAACCGCCTACACGCTGCATAACTTGCCACCGCCAAAAATATTCCCGAATTTCATATTAATTTGGGTTTGGGAATAAAATGAGCAAATTTCAAGTAAAACAAATTAGGAAGAGCCTTGAGCGACACGAATCGGCGCTTTGAAGAAATCGCTATGCCGCATCTGAGCGCCGCATATAACTTGGCGCGTTGGCTGGTTCGAAACGATCACGATGCGGAAGATTTGGTGCAAGAAGCCTATTTACGCGCATTCAAATTTTTTGACAGCTTCCATGGAGAAGATGCGCGCGCCTGGCTGCTCGCTATTGTGCGTAATACCTGTTACACCTGGCTGAAGCAGAATCGTACCCAGGAGCTGCATGATTCTTTTGATGAGGATACCCATTCAGAGGCGGACAGTAGCGCAGATCCGCAATCGTTGATGTTGCAAAACGCGAACAAGGAGTTACTAAATCGCGGAATTGAAGCGCTTCCGCTGGAGTTCAGAGAGATATTGATTATGCGAGAGCTTGAAGAACTGACCTACAAGGAAATTGCGACAGTGGCCAACATTCCGATTGGCACGGTGATGTCGCGGCTCGCGCGTGCAAGGAACATGCTGCGCGCTTCCCTTGAACGGATCGTGCAGGAGGAGAAGTGAAATGAATTGCAGTGAAACAAGGAATCTCGCGCACGCCTACGTCGATAAGGAAATCGACTTGGTGCGCGCGATGGAAATTGAAAAGCATCTTGATGGCTGCGCTGCCTGTAAAGCGCTTTTTGCCCAGGAAGGCGCCATGCAGTCCGCGGTTCGCGAACGTGCGAGTTATTACGCAGCGCCGAGACATCTTGAAGCGCGCATTCGCGCCGCGCTGCCAGGGCGTGCTAAAAAGTCGTTTATTTTCCGACCGCCGGATTTAAGCTGGCTGAGTTTAGCCACTTCAATGGCTGTCGCGGTGTTTATTACCTGGGGCGTCGCGGTGCATTTCAATACGGTTTCCGAAGATGAGCGCCTTTCCGATCAAATCATATCTGGACATGTGCGCTCGCTGATGGCGAATCATTTGGCGGATGTGGAATCATCAGATAAGCACACGGTGAAGCCTTGGTTCAACGGCAAGCTGGATTTCTCGCCCGAGGTTCTCGATACAGCCGCCGAGGGTTTTCCGCTGGTTGGAGGCAGGCTTGATTACATCAACGACAGGCCGGTGGCGGCGCTGGTATACAAACACCGAAAGCATTTCATCAATCTTTTCGTTTGGCCCGAAGAACCTGGCGCGAAAAGCACGCTTCAGACGAAAACCAAGCAGGGGTATAACCTTATTTACTGGAAAAATTCAGGAATGGTGTTTTGGGCTATATCCGACCTGGACGAAAAAGAACTCATGCAGTTTGTGAACTTGCTGCAGCCCGCTGCTAAGCAATGAGGTATTACTTTTTCGGAATGTAGAGATCGGTAACGGTACCTTCCGCGATCTCTGCCGAAAAAAACACCGTTTCTGAAAGCGTGGGATGCGGGTGAATGGTAAGCCCGATATCTTGCGAGTCGGCTCCCATTTCCAGTGCCAGCACGGTTTCGGAAATCAGCTCGCCGGCATTTGGCCCAACTATGCCCGCGCCGAGCAGTCTGTGGTTGCTCTTGTCAAACAAGAGCTTGGTCATGCCATCATCGCGTCCCTGGGAGAGGGAGCGTCCGCTTGCTGCCCAGGGAAATACGGCCTTTTCGATTTCGGTGCCTTGCTGCTTCGCTTGCGTTTCGGTTAGACCCATCCACGCCACTTCCGGGTCAGTGTAGGCTACCGAAGGAATGGCGCGCGCGTCGAAAGCCACTTTATGTCCGGCGATAACTTCGGCGGCGACCCTTCCTTCATGGCTCGCTTTGTGCGCGAGCATCGGTTCTCCAACGATATCACCAATCGCGAAAATATGCGGCACATTGGTGCGCATCTGCTTATCAACCGGTATGAGTCCTCTATCGGTCACCTGAACCCCGGCGTTCTCAGCGGCAATCGCTTTGCCATTGGCTCGCCTGCCAACCGCTACCAGGACGCGGTCAAATAGCTGCGGAATCGGCGCATTATCGCCATCAAAATAAACCTTCAATCCGTCGTTTTGCGGCTCGATTTTTGCAGCCTTGGTTTTAAGGTAAATTCCCTGGTAGCGCTTTTCAATGCGCTTTTGCAGGGGCCTGATAAGGTCGCGATCCGCGCCGAGCATCAATCCATCGAGTAGTTCCACAACGCTGATTTTGGAGCCCAGCGCGTCGTAAACGCAAGCCAATTCCAAGCCGATAATTCCGCCGCCGATCACCAGCAGCTTTTGCGGTATATCGGGAATTTCCAGTGCGCTCGTTGAATCCATGATGCGCGGATCGTCTGGGTAGCCGGGAATTTTTGCTGCTTGTGATCCCGCTGCAATGATGCAGTAATCAAAGGACACGGTTTTCTCGCCATCGCGGGTTTGCACCTGCATCGAATTGGGTGAGTCGAATCGCGCCACACCTTGCACCACCTGCACCTTGCGCTGCCGGGCCAGTCCGGCAAGTCCTTTGCTCAACTTGGCGGTCACCCCTTGCTTCCAGGCGCGAAGTTTGTCGGTATCGATTTTGGGCTTGTCGAAAACCACGCCATGCTGCGTCATTTCCTCTGCTTCGCTTATGATCTTGGCTGCGTGCAGCAAGGCTTTCGATGGAATACAGCCGACATTAAGACAAACCCCGCCGAGATCGGGATAGCGTTCGATCAGAATCACTTGCTTGCCCAGGTCTGCAGCGCGGAATGCTGCAGTGTAACCACCCGGGCCGGCGCCCAGCACCACGACTTCAGCGCGAATATCGGCGCCGGGCTTGGGTACCTGGTCAACAGGCGCGCTTTGCAATGTTTTAGCCGTTTCAGCGGTCGCTGAGACTAAAGCTTCCAGCGTGAGAATAAGCGAACCTTCTGATACCTTGTCCCCGGTTTTGACCCTGAGCTCTTTTACCACTCCCGCCGACGGAGCGGGAATATCCATGGTCGCTTTGTCCGACTCCAGCGTAATCAGCGGATCTTCCTTGGCGACTTTGTCCCCAGGTTTCACCATCACCTCGATTATCGGCACATCTTTGAAATCGCCTATATCAGGAATCTTGACGTCGATGAGCTTGTTCATGGAATCCCAAATTCAATTAGCAGGCGAAGTCTCAAAACGAGAAATATATGATCTCAAGCGAGGGCGGGATGAATTCGCCCAACCTCCAAAAAAACTGTTATCGTGCTTGTTTAAATTTATTCACCGGGGTTGCAGCCTACTGCCGGATTTGACCGTCACCGAGCACGATGAACTTCTGGGATGTGAGTCCTTCCAGTCCAACCGGACCACGCGCGTGGATCTTGTCGGTGGAAATGCCGATTTCCGCTCCCAGCCCATATTCGAAACCGTCTGCGAAGCGCGTCGAAGCATTGACCATTACTGAACTTGAATCCACTTCGCGCAGAAATCGCATGGCATGACTGTAATCTTCGGTTACGATGGCGTCCGTATGCTGGGATCCGTAAATGGTGATGTGTTCAATTGCCTGATCTAGATTTTTCACCACCCGCACGCTCAAGATCGGCGCAAGGTACTCGGTATACCAATCTTCCTCGGTCGCCGGTTTCATTTGCGGTACCAGCGCGCGCGCAGCTTGGTCGCCGCGCAGCTCCACGCCTTTGTCCAGATAGATCTTGCACAGCCTCGGCAAAACCTCGGCTGCAATCGCTTCCGCAACCAGCAGTGTTTCCATGGTGTTGCAGGTGCCGTAGCGCTGTGTTTTGGCGTTATCGGCGATGCGCACCGCCTTTTCCAGGTCGGCCCGGTCGTCGATATAAACATGGCACACGCCGTCCAGATGCTTGATGACCGGAACGCGCGCTTCGCTCGAAATGCGCTCAATCAGGCTTTTTCCGCCGCGTGGAACGATGACATCTACGTAATCTTTCATGGTCACCAATTCACCCACCGCCGCGCGGTCTGTGGTTTCGATGACCTGTATCGCGGTTTCCGGCAATTGGGCTGCTCTTAATCCTTCGCGTACCAATGCTGCAATGGCCTGGTTGGAATGCATAGCCTCCGATCCACCGCGCAAGATGGCCGCATTTCCCGCCTTGAGGCACAGCCCGGCCGCATCCGCGGTGACGTTGGGGCGCGCTTCGTAGATGATCCCGATCACGCCCAGCGGCACGCGCATTTTTCCGACCTGGATACCTGAAGGGCGGTAACTAAGTTCGCTGATTTCGCCCACCGGGTCAGGTAGCTGCACAATCTGCAGCAATCCTTCGGCCATGCATTCGATCGCTTTTTCCGAAAGGGAAAGACGATCGAGAAGAGCATCGTCCAGCTTGTTGGCGCGCGCCGACTCCATGTCCTTGCTGTTTGCCGCTAGCAGGCCCCTAACTTCCCGCCGGATGGCCTGCGCCATGGAGCTGAGCGCCTTGTTCTTGGATTTAGTGTCGGCACGGGCCATATACCGCGAAGCGGCCCGCGCCTCGCGTCCTACGCCCTGCATATATTTCTTTATATCCAGAATATCCATATCAGTGTATTTTAACCCCGACCGGGGCGAAACAGAAACGCATTCCCAGTTTCAAGAACTCATCCCATATATTGCCGGAAGCCAGGCCTTTAATCATGCGGTCAAGCTGCGCGCATTGCAAAACAGCATCTTCGAGCATGCTTCTACTACAGCGCTCCGCTGCACGCTGCATGAGTCCCTGACGCGCCCCCCACAGGTGCGCTTCGTGAAGCAACTGCTGCATCGCCTTGCCTTGTTCTGAGCCGCTGACGATTTTAAGCAACGTGCGAATGTCCTCGCTCACGGCCCACAAAATGAGCGGTAGCGGTGTCCCCTCGCCGCGCAGCCCGTCGAGAATGCGCGCTATGCGAACCGCGTCCCCCATCAGCATCGCCTCGCTGAGCTTGAATATATCGTAGCGCGCGACCTCCAGCACCGATTCCCTCACCTGCTCGAAGCTCAGATTTCCCTCTGGGAACAGCAGCGCTAGTTTTTGGACCTCCTGATATGCAGCGAGCAGGTTACCTTCAACGCGATCGGAAATAAACTGCAAGGTCTCTGCATCCGCGTTTTGGTTTTGTGCCGCAAGCCTCGCGTTTATCCATTGCGGAAGTTGCGTTCGTTCCACGACCTTGACGCTGACCACCGGCCCGTGATCGGCCAGAGCCCCAAACCATTTTGAGCTCTGTGATTGCCGGTCCAGCTTCGGGAGTTGCACCAGGCCCATTAGTTCCGGCCCCACTGCCGCGCAGAAATCCGCAATTGCCTGTGCGCCTTCACTGCCCGGTTTTCCCGAAGGAATCCGCAGATCGATCAGTTTTTTGACGGCAAAAAGCGAAGGACTTCTGCTGCTGATTGCCAGGCGCTGCCAATCAAATCCGGCATCCACAGTAAATATTTCGCGTTCGGCAAACCCAGCCGTCCTCGCCGCGGCACGTATCGAGTCCGCGGCCTCCAGTGCCAGCAGCGGCTCGTCGCCGTATACCGTGTACAGGGATTTCAGTCCGCGCTGTAGATGCTGCCTGAGTTGCTCCGGATCAAGCCGCATCATCAAATTGGAGCTTTAGCCCCACTCATGCGTTGCAGCACCTGCTGCACGGCGTCGCTTTGCATGTCCTTGTACAACTGCGCCTCTTCGTAATCCTTGGCCAACACGGTCGAATCGTTGTATGAAACGTTGCGTTTCAGAGTCAACTCGGTTGGCGCGATCCAGTTCTGACCCTTGTTGTTGTATAGACGGAAGGTGACGTACAGCCGCAACTCATATTCCGCTACAGTCCCGCCGGTATTGATGGCTAGAATGCGCCTTTCCCGGGCCTCGTTCTGCACTTGAAAAATGGCATCTGCGTCTTTTGGATTGTCAATCAAGCGGGCATTAGTGCCGGCACGGACCGCGCGTTTCAATTCCGTGGCAAATGCTGAGTCATTGTCGGAGCTGACATACAGGGTATCAAACGGCAGCGTGGCTTGGCCGCGCAAATGGAAACCGCACGCAGCGACGCTCAGGCAAAATGCCGCAATCGAGATTCTTTTGAGCGGAGTGAACTTCATTACACCACCACGTTGACCAGTCGTCCGGGCACGATCACGACTTTTTTGACCGGCTGGCCGCTGAGGTATTTTTGCACAATCGGGTGAGACACCGCCATTTTTTCGATAGTCTCCCGCGCGCAGTCTCGCGGAATACGCATATTGCCGCGCAGCTTGCCGTTGACTTGAAGCACGAGCTCGATCTCCTCTTGTTCCAGGGCCGCCTCGTCAACTACTGGCCAGGGCGCATCAAGCAGCTCGCCATGCCGGGCGTCGTAACCCAGTTCTTTCCACAGCGCCTGGGTAATATGAGGAGTTACCGGATAGAGTACGCGTAACAGGATGCCCAGTCCTTCCGCAATCGCCTGCGATTCGGCATTTGCGTTTGCCGTTCCCGGTTCCTCGATGCCACTTTCAAGAGTGTTGAGCATCTTCATGCAGGCGGACACCACAGTGTTGAACTGCATGCGTTCGTAGTCGAAAGTAGCCTGCTTCAAGGCCAGGTGGATTGCCCTGCGAAATTGGCGTACCGGAAGCGGCTGCGAAGACCAATCCTTAACTGGAGTAAACGGGCGAACTGAAACCAAATCCGTTGCGGCCTTGCCCCGTCCGGCGGCAAACAACCAAAGCCGCCGGAGGAACCGACTGGCGCCTTCGACGCCGGCATCGGACCATTCCAATGTCTGTTCGGGTGGTGACGCAAACATGACAAACAGCCGCGCAGTATCGGCGCCGTATTCTTCAATCAGTGTTTGGGGATCCACGCCATTATTCTTTGATTTGGACATGGTGCCCATGCCGGCGGATTCCACCGGCTTCCCGTCGGACTTGAGCCTCGCTCCGGTCCTAATACCGTTCTCGTCAACCGCAATTTCAACCTCGGCAGGATTGTAATAAATGACCCGGCCATTTGCCGATTTGCGCAAGAAAATTTCGTTCAGCACCATCCCCTGGGTGAGGAGCTTGGTAAACGGTTCGTCGATTTTGACGAGGTCAATGTCGCGCATGACCTTGGTCCAGAAACGCGAATACAGAAGATGCAAAATAGCGTGTTCGATGCCGCCGATATATTGGTCGACCTGGAGCCAATAATTGACCCGCTCATCGACCATTGCGGCTTTCTGGTCGGGACAGGCGTAACGCATGTAGTACCAGGACGAATCCACAAAGGTATCCATGGTATCGGTTTCGCGCCTGGCTTTCGTTCCGCACTTGGGGCACTGGCATTGATAAAAGGCGGGCGTCTTGTTCAACGGATTGCCGGTGCCATCAGGCACCAGATTTTCCGGCAAGACCACCGGCAACTGGTCGTCTGGTACCGCAACATCGCCGCATTTTTCGCAGTGAATGATTGGGATCGGGCAGCCCCAATAGCGTTGGCGGGAAATTCCCCAATCGCGCAGCCGGTACTGCACGCGCTTTTTACCGAGACCCTTTTTCTCCAGGTCTGCAGCGATTGCATCGACAGCCGCCTGGTAGGTCAAATCATTGTATTTGCCCGAGTTGACGCACACGCCCTCTTGCTCGTCTGCGTACCATTCCTTCCAGCTATGCGGGTCAAATTCGTAATACTCGTAGTCTTTCGCATTCCAGCCGTCCTTTTCGGCCGTAACCGAAACGCCATGCCTGATTACTTGTTTGACTGGTAATTTATGTTTGGTCGCGAACTCAAAATCACGCTGGTCGTGCGCAGGAACCGCCATGACCGCGCCTTCTCCGTAGCTCATCAACACATAATTTGCCACCCATACCGGCAGTTTCCCGCCAGAAAGCGGATGCACGACGTACAGGCCGGTAGGCATGCCCCGCTTTTCTTGGCCAGCG
>DASPRI010000116.1:0-4136 GCA_035624535.1 Burkholderiales bacterium | reverse complement strand
ACCGCGTACAACCACCGCTTTGAGCCGCATTACATCCGCATGCGTGATCTGATTAAATCCGGCGAGTTGGGTGAAATTTACCGATGCCGGATGTTTTACGGCAACGGCACCGCAAGGCTGGTTCGCGACTCCGCGTGGCGCGATCAGGGCGCTGGAGTGCTGCCGGACTTGGGTTCGCATCTTTTGGATACTGCAAAGTTCTGGTTTGGCAACCTTGGAGAGGATTTTTACGTCGTTTCAGCCAACTGCTTTGAAAACCGCGCTCCGGATCATGTGGTGTTTGCTTCCGATACCACCAAGCCCAGGCTCGAGCTGGAAGTAACGCTTTTGTCCTGGCGCAATGATTTCACATGCGACGTATTCGCAGAAAAAGGCACTGCTCACATCCGTTCATTGTGCAAGTGGGGTCCCTGCACGTTTACCAAGCGCACCCGGGTTCTGCCTTCCGGCCGTCCCCCCGAAGATGTGGTCACGCTGGTCGAAGATGATCCGACCTGGGCGGCTGAATATGCGCACTTCAAGTCGCTTTGCGAAAATCCCAGCACCGACCTGTCGAACGATTTGTGGCTGCAGCAGCTGTTGCGCCGGTTGGGCGAGGATGCAATACGAAAGGCAGGAGCGTGACCATGCCTGTCATCGGGTTTGCAGGCATGACCCACCTTGGACTCAACTCGTCTGCTGCAGCGGCGGAAAAGGGCTTTGAGACTATTTGTTTCGAGCCCGATCCGGCACTGATAACGAACCTGAAGTCGGGAACCCTTCCCGTGATAGAGCCGCAGCTTCCGGAGCTGCTCGAAAAAAACCGCTCTCGCATCCGATTTACATCGGCCAAAAGCGATCTCAAACGCTGCGATGTGGTCTACATTTCGGCCGATGTGCCTACCGATGACCTTGGACAAAGTGATCTTACCGCCATACGGGGGTTGATTGACGCTGTTACCGGCCAACTCAACGACCAGGCTATTTTGGTGATTTTGTGCCAGGTTCCGGCCGGATTTACCCGCAACCTTCCGCTTCCGCCCGAACGCCTTTTTTACCAGGTGGAAACATTGGTATTTGGCAATGCAGTGGAACGCGCGCTGCGCCCCGAGCGCATTATTGTGGGCTGCGTAGCCCCGCGGCAACAGTTGCCTGAATGCTACCGGAAATACTTGTCGGCGTTCGATTGCCCGGTACTGCTGATGCGCTTTGAAAGCGCCGAACTGGCTAAAATTGCCATCAACTGCTGCCTTGTGGCGTCAGTCAGCGTGGCAAACACGCTTGCGGAGCTCAGCGAACGGATAGGCGCCGACTGGAACGAAATCGCACCCGCCTTGAAATTGGACAAACGAATCGGCGCATATTCGTATCTGAGCCCCGGCCTTGGTCTTGCGGGCGGAAATCTGGAACGCGATTTGGCCACGGTGCTCCGCCTCGCTCAGGAAACCGGCAGCGAAGCAGGCGTAATTGAGGCTTTCGTGCGCAACAGCCGGCATCGGCGCGATTGGGCGCTGCGCACGCTCCACAATGAGGTACTGGCAGCAAAACCGCACGCCGTGCTGGGCGTCCTCGGTCTTGCTTACAAAGAAAACACGCACTCGGTCAAGAATTCCCCTTCGCTTGCGCTGATTAAGAATTTGCAGCATTGTCCGCTTAAGGTTTACGATCCCGCGGTTTCGGCATCAGCGACAATCCATCCCGCAATCACCAGTTGCGCTTCAGCGCTTGAAGCGGCAAAAGGTGCCGATGCGCTGATCATCATGACGCCCTGGCCCGAGTTTCGCGAAATTAAGCCCGCCGCTCTTGTGAGGGCGATGATGGGCCGTATAGTGATCGATCCCTACCGCGTACTCGACGGAAACTCCGCGGTTTCCGCCGGCCTCGATTATTTCACGCTCGGCATGCCCGCGCTGCGCCACAAAAATCAAAAGGCGGTCCGTGCTTGAGCACTTAAATCCAAATCTGCTCAAACCGAGCCGCGTTGTAATCGTCGGCGCAGGCGGCTTTGTCGGAGGAGCAATCAAAAAGAAACTTGCCGCCGAAAATGTGGATTTGCTTTCGCTTAGCCGCAAGGAAATGAATTTGCTGGCGGATGGTGCCACTAAGAAACTCCATGAATTATTGCAGCCCACTGACAGCGTGGTGATGGTCTCGGCGGTTGCACCTGCCAAGACTGTTCCCGATCTCATGCAGAATCTGAAAATGGCCGAAGCAGTATGCAAAGCGCTGTCCACTGCAACGATTGCGCATCTTGTCTACATCAGTTCGGATGCAGTTTATGCCGATGACGCGAACCCGGTGAACGAGCGTTCTTGCTGCGCGCCATCAACCATCCATGGCATGATGCACGCGGCGCGCGAGTTGATGCTCAAATCTTCAACAAGAGCGCCTTTCACGGCGTTGCGACCCACGCTAATTTACGGCGCAGCGGATCCGCATAACGGCTATGGCCCCAACCGCTTCCGCCGCCAAGCTGCAAAAGGACAGCCGATTACGTTGTTTGGCGAGGGTGAAGAAAAGCGGGACCACGTCGCAATCGAAGATGTTGCGGCTCTGGCTTCGCTGGTGCTTGCGCACCGCAGTGCGGGAGTTCTGAATGTTGCAACCGGCGTGTCAACCTCGTTTCACGACATCGCGCAAATGACGGCCGCATTATTTTCAAACAAGGTAGCGGTCGAGTGCATGCCGCGCCAGGGTCCGCGCCCGCACCTCAACCATCGGTTTTTCGACATCGCTGATTGCATCAAAGCGTTTCCCGATTTTCATTACACCCCGCTGGGGAAAGGGCTTTTGCTTGCCAAGCAGGTGCCTGCATAAGGAGATTCATGGCTGAAGTAAATTTACTGGCGCGCCTGCCCAAGGCCAAACGCAATATTCAGAAACGCCACGAGGCGCAGACACCAGAGAATATTGCGATCGCACGGCAACATGGTGAAGCTTATTTCGACGGGCCGCGGGAAGTGGGTTACGGTGGCTACCGCTATGATGGTCGTTGGATTCCCGTTGCTGAAGATATGGTGCGCCATTTCAGTCTCAAACCCGGCGACCGCGTGCTGGACGTAGGTTGTGCCAAGGGTTTTCTGGTCAAGGACCTGATGAAAGTCTGCCCGGGGCTTGAGGCGTTCGGGCTCGACATTTCCGAATACGCATTGATGCATTGCGAACCCGAAGTAGTCGGCCGACTGCACCTCGGCAGCGCCGACAAGCTGCCTTTTCCCGATAACAGTTTCAGCGCCGTTGTCTCGCTCAATTGCATTCATGATTTGGAACGCGCCGATGCGGTGCGTGCGGTGCGTGAAGTAGAACGTCTCGCTCCCGGCCGTGGTTTCATTCAGGTGGATTCTTACCGTACCCCGGAACAGCGAGATGTGTTCATGAGCTGGGTGCTATGCGCCAAGTTTCATGATTACCCTGACGGTTGGATTAAGTTGTTCAAGGAAGCCGGCTACACCGGCGACTGGTATTGGACGATAATTGAGTAACTGTTTAAAATTCCAATGAAACAATCTGGAAATTTATGAAAACCTATGTAGTTCTTGGAGGCGGCGGCTCGTTCGGAATTCACACCGCTTTTTATCTGCTAAACCATGCCAAACCGAAAAAAGTAATCGGCATCGGTCGCAATCCGCTGCGGCCCGAGCCGTTTTCGCTCAATATCGACAAGCAGCCCCTTTACCAGTATCACGCGTATCACGTCACCTACGAGCTCGATTCGTTGATGGAGCTGCTGGACAAAGAAAAGCCTGAAGTCATTATCAACTTCGCAGCGCAAGGCGAGGGAGCGGTTTCCTGGAAAAAGTCCTGGCGGTTTTTTGAGACCAACTCGATGGCGCTCGCGCGGCTCACAGAGGAATTAATGGCGCGCAATTATATGGAGCGCTTCATCCAGATCGGCACTTCGGAACTCTATGGCTCGGTGGATTTCGCTGCCAAGGAAACCACTCCTATTCAGCCGACCAGCCCCTATGCCGCATCCAAAGCCGCGTTCGACATGCATTTGATGTCCATTTACAAGGTTCTCAAATTTCCGATGAACATCATTCGGCCGTCGAACGCCTATTGCCCCGGTCAGCTTTTGCACCGGATCATTCCAAAAGCAGTCGTGTGCGGGCTCACCGGTAGAAAGCTCCCGCTGCACGGCGGCGGTAGGGCGGAGA
>DASPRI010000108.1:0-8436 GCA_035624535.1 Burkholderiales bacterium | reverse complement strand
GACACGTTCTTATGAGTGGTAATGGAACGACCGAGGAATACTTCGCCCTCGTTCTCACCGTAAATCATCGGCCCCAAGGTATCGGACATGCCCCATTGGGTGACCATGCGTCGCGCGAGCTCCGTCGCCCGCTCGAAGTCGTTGGAAGCGCCGGTGGTCATTTGATTCATGAAGATTTCTTCGGCGATGCGTCCACCGAACAGCACTGCAATGTTTTGCAGGATGTGTTCACGGTCCATGCTGTAGCGATCTTCCTGCGGCAACTGCATGGTTACACCCAAGGCGCGCCCGCGGGGAATGATCGTGACTTTGTGCACCGGGTCGGTTTTGGGCAAAAGTCGCGCCACAACCGCATGTCCTGATTCATGGTAAGCGGTATTGCGCCGCTCGTGCTCCGGCATCACCATGGAGCGGCGTTCCGTTCCCATGATGACCTTGTCCTTGGCGCGCTCGAAATCATCCATGTCCACCAATCGCTTGTTGAAGCGCGCGGCAAACAGCGCCGCTTCGTTCACAAGGTTGGCTAGATCGGCGCCGGAAAAACCGGGTGTGCCGCGCGCCAAAATGTCGGCGCGCACATCGGGCGCGATCGGCACCTTGCGCATATGCACCAATAGAATTTGCTCGCGGCCACGAATATCCGGCAGCGGCACCACGACCTGGCGGTCAAAGCGGCCGGGCCGTAACAGCGCCGGATCGAGCACGTCGGGTCGGTTGGTCGCTGCGATCACAATCACACCGGCGCCGGTCTCGAATCCGTCCATCTCCACCAGCAACTGGTTTAATGTTTGTTCGCGTTCATCATTGCCGCCGCCTAATCCTGCGCCTCGCTGGCGACCAACTGCGTCGATTTCATCGATGAACACGATGCACGGAGCATGTTTCTTTGCCTGCTCGAACATGTCCCGCACCCGCGCCGCGCCGACACCGACAAACATTTCCACGAAGTCGGAGCCGGAAATGCTGAAGAAAGGCACCTTGGCTTCACCCGCAATGGCGCGCGCCAGCAAGGTCTTGCCGGTTCCAGGATTGCCCACCATCAGCACCCCTCGCGGTATGCGTCCCCCGAGTTTCTGAAATTTGCCCGGATCGCGCAGGAAATCCACCAGCTCGGCAACTTCTTCCTTTGCCTCTTCGCAGCCGGCCACATCGGCAAACGTCACCTGGTTGTTCGATTCATCCATCATGCGCGCGCGGCTCTTTCCGAATGAGAACGCGCCACCGCGCCCCCCTCCCTGCATCTGGCGCATGAAAAATACCCACACGCCTATTAGAAGCAGCATGGGGAACCAGGAAACGAAAATATTCACCAGCAGCGAAGGTTCCTCATCCGGCTTGGCCTCGATGATTACGCCGTTTTTCAAAAGGTCGCTCACCAGCCAAGGATCGGACGGCGAATAGGTGATGAAGCGCTTGCCGTCGGTCTTAACCCCTTTCAGAGTGCGGCCTTCAATGGTGACTTTGGCAATGTGGCCCTGCTTCACCTCGTCTATGAACTGGGAATACTCCATCGGCGCCTGCACCGACTGCCGCGCACTAAATTGGTTGAATACCGACATGAGCACCAGTGCAATCACCAGCCAGATCACCAAATTTTTCACCAAATTATTCAAATTCACTCCTGATCACCCAAACAAGAAAACCGCCTTAAATACATATTTTATCCTTATTTATCGCCTTGTGTTAGCCCTGCCCGTTCTGCCTTAAGCCCCTGCCTAGCAGGTAAATTTCCTTGCTTCTTCCGCGCGACGCTTTGGGCTTCCGCGAAATGACCTGCTTGAAATGCCTGCGCATGCCTTTCAAGAAATCTTCAAAACCGACACCCTGAAAAACTTTGACCAGCAGTCCGCCTTGCGGTTTCAGTACTCGCATGGAAAACTCCACTGCAAGCTGTGCAAGTTCCACGGTCTGTGCCTGGTCATGGCTCGCTATTCCGCTAATGTTGGGCGATATGTCGCAAATTACAAGGTCCGAGCTTGCTCCCTCAAGCTTGTCATGCAGCTTTTTCAAAACAACCGGGTCGCGCATATCCCCGCGAACGAAATCCACCCCGGCAATCGGCTGCATTTCCAGCGTATCCAGGGCGATGACCTTCCCGCGCGTGCCGACGATTTCGGCGGCGACTTGCGACCAACCTCCCGGCGCGGCCCCCAGGTCAATCACCCGCATTCCCGGCGCCAATAGTCGGTCGCGTTGATTGATTTCCATCAGCTTAAATGCGGCGCGCGAACGAAGTCCTCGCGTTTTTGCGCTTTTCACGTAAAAATCGTTTACGTGTTCGCGCATCCAGGCACTGCTAGCTTTCGAACGGCTCATCGGGTCGATTCTAGGCGCGGAAACCCGTGAAAGGCCACCTTCAACGGTTCCCACAAAGGAAAAATTACGGAGCGGCGGTCGGCTGCTGCACTACCAATAGCAAACCGAGCACACTTTGCGCCACGTAGAGTGCGCTGTAGATGCCGTGCCAGGTCGTGAATCGGTCCTGCAGTATGCTTTCCAAAACCTGCCTCGTCTGCGTCCAATTCTTAGCGAGGTCGAGCACGGGTTGCGCTCCGAATTGGCCCAGCAGGGTCAATAGCAGCATCAGCACCACGGTCCAGAAGAAAGATTGCCTGAAGGACACGATTCCTTGCCTGATAATACGAAATAAAATGAGGTAGGCTCCACAGCCCATCCCGATGTAAGTCACCACGGCAAACATTTTCCCGGCGAGCATCGACGCCAGCGCGCGGTCTTCAAGCGTGACAAAGATTAGCGGTGCGGCAATAAGACCAATCGCCCACAATGCGCCGGTCCACAAGGTCACTGCGATCCAGTGCAAGCTATCTGCAAGATATGCCATGTAACCCATTATATATATTTTACATCCAAGATTTCATACTCGCGCGTTCCACTGGGCGCCTGTACTTCGGCCACATCTCCCGCATACTTGCCGATCAGGGCGCGCGCGATCGGCGAACTGATGGAGATTTTGCCCTGCTTGATGTCCGCTTCATCGTCACCGACAATTTGATAGGTGAACGTCTCCCCGCCGCTCGCATCCTTGAGTTCTACCGTGGCGCCGAACACCACCGAACCATCTGCGTCAAGCAGCGCGGGATTAATGATCTGGGCATTGGCGAGCTTGTTCTCCAGCTCCGCGATGCGCCCTTCAATGAAACTTTGCCGTTCTTTTGCGGCATGATACTCGGCATTCTCGGCGAGATCACCATGGGTGCGCGCTTCGGTAATCGCGGCAATTACAGCCGGCCGCTGGACGGTTTTGAGCTGCTGTAATTCAACGCGCAACTTTCCTGCCCCGTTCACGGTCAGTGGAATTTTACTCATCATGCTGATCTCGGTATTGGCCCCATCAACTGGATCGCAGTATCGCCTATTTTATATCGCTGCTGCGGAAAAAAATAAATAGCCTTGAACAGAGCCAGCTATTGCTGCCGAGCTATGCCCCGGTGCAATGCTTGCAATTCATACGGACACAGCTCGGCCATTTGCGCAATCCCGGCGCACGCGGCGCGCGCTCCGGCGAGAGTAGTGTAGTAGGTGACTTTGCGCTGTAACGCAGCGCGGCGAATTGAATATGAATCGTGCACTGCGCGTTTGTCTTCAACAGTATTGATGATCAGGCTTATTTCACCGTTCTTAATCATGTCCACTATGTGCGGTCGTCCCTCGGCCACCTTGTTGACCGGCGCCACCGCGATGCCAGCGGCAGCGAGAACCGTTGCAGTGCCGCGCGTTGCCACCAAGCTGAAGCCGAGCGACTGCAAGGTACCTGCAATCTCCACGGTGCGCGGCTTGTCGGCGTTGCGCACGCTGATGAACACCTTTCCCGAAGTCGGCAGTTTTTCACCCGCCGCAATCTGCGACTTCACAAATGCCTCGGGAAATGTCGCACCTACGCCCATGACCTCTCCGGTGGATTTCATTTCTGGACCGAGTATCGTGTCGGCCCCAGGAAACTTGATAAAGGGGAAGACCGCTTCCTTGACGCAGAAGTATCGGGGTAGCACCTCGGTTTGCACGCCTTGCTGCTTTAAAGTGCGCCCGACCATGCAGCGTGCGGCGATTTTGGCGAGCGGCAATCCGGTGGCCTTGGATACGTACGGCACGGTGCGCGACGCGCGCGGATTGACTTCGAGCACATAAACGGTCTCCCCCTGAATCGCAAACTGAACGTTCATGAGCCCCACCACCTTCAGCGCGTTGGCCAGCACCGTGGTCTCCCGGCGCAGTTCGTCTTGCATTTTCTTGGAGAGGCTAAAAGGCGGCAATGAACAAGCCGCATCGCCGGAATGTACGCCGGCCTGTTCGATATGCTCCATTATGCCTCCGATAAGCACTTGCTCCCCGTCACATACCGCGTCTACATCCACCTCGATCGCATCATTGAGAAACCGATCCAGCAGCACCGGCGAATCATTGGACACCTTGACTGCCTCGCGCATATAGCGCTCGAGATCTTCGGGCTGGTGCACGATTTCCATGGCGCGTCCCCCCAGCACGTAACTCGGCCGCACAACCAGCGGGTAACCGATTTCTTCGGCCAGGCGCAGCGCTTCCTGTGGCGCGCGCGCGGTGCGGTTGGGTGCCTGTTTGAGGTCGAGTTCGTTGAGCATCTTGCGGAAGCGCTCGCGGTCCTCGGCGCAGTCAATCATGTCCGGAGTCGTGCCGATGATGGGGACATGATTCGCCTCCAGGTCCCGTGCAAGCTTCAACGGTGTTTGGCCACCGTATTGCACGATGACCCCTTGCGGCTTCTCGACATGCACTATTTCCAGCACATCCTCCAACGTGAGCGGCTCGAAATACAGCCGGTCGGAGGTGTCGTAATCGGTTGAAACCGTCTCGGGATTGCAATTCACCATGATGGTCTCGAAACCGTCTTGGCGCAGCGCGAGCGCCGCATGCACGCAGCAGTAATCAAATTCAATTCCCTGGCCGATGCGGTTTGGGCCTCCTCCCAGCACCATGATTTTTCTTTTTTGGGTCGGCTGCGCCTCACACTCCTCTTCGTAAGTTGAATACATGTAGGCGGTGCGCGTGGCGAATTCGCCCGCGCAGGTATCGACACGTTTATAGACCGGGCGGACTGCCAGCCGCCAGCGCTTTTGTCTGACGGCCGCTTCTGTTGCCCCCAGTAGCTTGGACAGACGCGCGTCGGAAAAGCCGCTGCGCTTCAGACGCCGCAATTCAATCTCGTCCAATGTGTCGAGATTTGTTCCTTTGAGGGCCAGTTCCTGCTTCACCAAGTCTTCGATCTCGGCGAGAAACCAGGGGTCGATGCTTGTCAGCTCGTGCACCGCTTGGATACTCATGCCGCAGCGGAAAGCGTCTGCGATGTACCAGATGCGTTCAGGTCCGACATCGCCCAATTCATTTTCAATCACATCGCGGTCGACGGTTTTTTCGTCGAGTCCATCGCTCCCGGTTTCCAGTCCCCGGAGTGCTTTCTGCAGCGATTCCTGAAAGGTGCGGCCGATTGCCATCACTTCGCCGACCGATTTCATCTGGGTAGTCAGCCGGTCGTCGACCCGGGGAAATTTTTCAAAAGCAAAGCGCGGAACCTTGGTGACTACGTAATCGATGGTTGGCTCGAACGAGGCCGGCGTCGCGCCTCCGGTGATTTCGTTTTTCAGTTCATCAAGCGTATGCCCCACCGCCAGCTTAGCCGCCACTTTGGCAATGGGAAAACCAGTGGCTTTTGACGCCAAGGCTGACGAGCGCGATACGCGCGGGTTCATTTCGATTATAAGCATGCGTCCGTTCGTGGGATTGACGGCAAACTGCACGTTGGAGCCACCGGTATCCACCCCGATTTCGCGCAGCACTTTGATCGAGGCATCGCGCATCATCTGGTATTCCTTGTCGGTAAGTGTCTGCGCTGGGGCCACCGTAATTGAATCGCCGGTGTGCACGCCCATCGAGTCGAGATTTTCGATGGAGCAGACAATGATGCAGTTATCCTTTCTATCGCGTACCACCTCCATCTCAAACTCTTTCCAGCCGATCACCGACTCCTCAACCAGCAGTTCCTTGGTGGGGGATGCTTCCAGGCCACGTTCGCAAATGGCCAGGAATTCCTCCAGGTTATAGGCGATTCCGCCACCTGTACCACCCAGAGTAAAAGAAGGCCGAATCACCGTCGGGAATCCCACCATAGGCTGGACCTGCAGCGCTTCTTCTATGCTGTGCGCAATGGCCGAACGCGGCGTGGCGAGTCCGATCTTGGTCATGGCAAGCTTGAATTTCTCCCGGTCTTCCGCCTTGTCGATCGCCTCGCGTGAAGCCCCGATCATTTCGACGCCGTATTTTTCCAGCACCCCGTGCCGGGCAAGATCCAACGCACAATTCAATGCCGTCTGCCCGCCCATGGTGGGCAGGAGTGCGTTGGGACGTTCAACCGCGATGATTTTTTCCAGCATCTGCCAGTTGATCGGCTCGATGTAAGTGGCATCGGCCATTTCCGGGTCGGTCATGATTGTTGCGGGATTGGAATTCACCAGAATTACGCGATAGCCCTCTTCTCGGAGCGCCTTGCACGCCTGTGCGCCGGAATAGTCAAACTCGCAGGCCTGGCCGATGATAATCGGCCCCGCGCCGATGAGCAGGATGCTTTTAATGTCAGTGCGTTTTGGCATGCCTAACTGACCACAGACAGGCTGAGCGGCCCGGAAAATAATTCTTGCCAACCCTATGCCTCATCGCCTCAGCCGCCCAGCTTACGTTCTTCCATCAGTTTGATGAAACGGCCGAACAAGGGATCCACATCATGCGGGCCGGGACTTGCTTCCGGGTGTCCCTGAAAGCAGAAAGCCGGTTTGTCTGTGCGCGTGAGCCCTTGCAGGCTTCCGTCGAAGAGCGAAACATGTGTCACGCGCAGATTTGTCGGCAAGCTTGCCGCATCCACGGCGAAGCCGTGGTTTTGGCTGGTAATCATGACGTGACCGGTGGCTACTTCCACCACTGGATGGTTTGCGCCGTGATGGCCGAATTTCATTTTCACCGTCTTCGCCCCACTGGCGAGCGCCAGCAACTGGTGGCCAAGGCAGATACCGAATATGGGGATACCGGTGTCGAGGAATTCGCGAATGGCCTTGATGGCATAATCGCACGGCTCGGGGTCGCCCGGGCCGTTGGACAGGAAGATCCCGTCCGGCTTGAGCGCCAGCGCATCGCCGGCGCTGGTCTGCGCCGGAAGCACGGTAACGCGGCAGCCGCGAGCAGTCAGCTTCCTGAGAATGTTGTTCTTGATTCCGTAATCATAGGCCGCAACCATGTATTTCGAGCTCTGCGGTTTAGCGTAGCCCGCGCCGAGACTCCACTCTCCATCGTTCCACGTGTAAGGCCGCTCGCAGCTCACCACCTTGGCAAGGTCCATTCCGGCGAGGCCGGGAAATGCACGCGCCTGTTTGAGCGCCTCTTGTTCATCAATCCTGCCGGCCATGATGCAGCCGTTTTGCGCGCCTTTTTCGCGCAGGATGCGAGTGAGCTTGCGGGTATCTATCCCGGCAATTGCCACCACGCGCTGACTCTCCAGATACACCGGCAGCGTTTGCACTTCGCGCCAACTGCTGGAAGCCGGTGGCAGATCGCGGATCACCAGACCGCTCGCATATACACGGCGCGATTCGGCATCCTCCGGGTTGACTCCGGTATTGCCGATGTGCGGGTAAGTCAACGTGATAATCTGCTTGCAATAAGAAGGATCGGTGAGGATTTCTTGGTAACCCGTGATAGCTGTATTGAAGACCACTTCACCAACAGCGCTGCCGTCGCAGCCGATCGCCGTGCCGCGAAAAATGGTGCCATCTGCGAGCGCGAGTATGGCGGGCTTCCATTGTGGCACGAAAAACTCCTACGGCAGGTGGATACACAAAGCGGGACGGGCTTTCGCGCCCATCCCGCTTCTAAGACTTCGAAATTATACTCAATCGCGGCCCGGCTATCAACGCGGATGGCTAGCGAAGGCCAAGAACATCCTGCATATCATAGAGCCCGTTTTTCTTGTCCTTGAGGAAGCGCGCGGCACGCAAGGCACCCATGGCAAACGTAGAGCGGCTGGTTGCCTTATGGGTGATTTCAACGCGCTCACCCATGCCGGCGAACAACACGGTGTGCTCGCCAACGATGTCGCCGCCGCGCACCGAGGAAAAACCGATTGCGGAAGCGGAGCGCTCGCCCGTTATCCCCTGCCTGCCGTACACCGCGGATTTGGAGAACTCCCGCCCTAAGGTATCTGCGACTACCTTACCCATGCGCAGAGCGGTACCGGACGGCGCATCGGTTTTATGGCGGTGATGCGCTTCGATAATTTCAATATCATAGTCATGATTCAGCGTCTTCGCAGCGGTTTCCAGAAGCTTGAACACCAGATTCACTCCGGCGCTCATGTTGGGTGCAAAAACAATGGCGATGTCTTTTGCCGCTCCGACGATT
>DASPRI010000099.1:0-25438 GCA_035624535.1 Burkholderiales bacterium | reverse complement strand
CGCCAATGGGAATGATGATCAGAAATCCAAGCAGAAACGCGATCGCCGTCATGACGATGTAGGGCGGCCACTGCGAGTCGGGGGCGGCCAAATAGAATGCCACGCCGAAGCCGATCATGATGATCGCAAGAACCAGGTTGAGCCAGTGCTGCCCCTTAAAAACCAGCGGCGCGCTGGTAATCTTGCCGGAAAGCTTGCCAAAGGCAATGACTGAACCCGAGAATGTAATGGCGCCGACAAAGGTGCCGATGAAAAGCTCCATGCGATTGCCCCGGGGCAGCGGCACGGGAATGTTGAAGGCTGCGGGATTGTTGATTGCCGCGATTGCAATCAGCACTGCGGCCAACCCGACCAGCGAGTGCATTGCCGCAACCAATTCCGGCATTTGTGTCATGTGCACGCGGCGCGCGACAATTGCACCCACCGTGCCGCCGGCCGCGATTGCCAGCACGATAAACGGTACGCCCCTGGTAATGGCCAGCGTGGTCAACACCGCCATCGCCATGCCCACGATTCCAAAAAGGTTGCCCCGGCGCGCTGCAACCGGCGAAGACAGGCCTTTCAGCGCCAGTATGAAAAATACCGAGGCGACAAGATAAGTGAGAGCAACTTGATTAAGGGTCATGCCGCAATTCCTTATTCTTTCTTAGGAGTCTTTTTCTTGAACATCTCCAGCATGCGCTGGGTCACCAGAAAACCGCCAAAGACATTTACCGCTGCCAGCGCTACCGCGACAAATCCGACTATCATGCCAAAATCCATTTCGGTAGGGCCGGCAGCGAGAATCGCGCCGACGATGATGACTCCTGAAATTGCGTTGGTGACCGACATCAGCGGCGTGTGCAGCGCGGGGGTCACATTCCAGATCACGTGGTAGCCGACGAAAACTGCCAGCACGAATACCGTGATATTGATAATGGTTGGATCGATGGTTCCGGTCATATCAGCTCCTTGGCAAATCGGGCGACGAGTAAGTGGAAAGGGGCAAGCATTAGTACGCGCCTCTTCAAATTACCCAACGCCCAAACCATGCCATTCATGTTTTCTTCATCAGTTCGCCGTTCATGCATACCAGCGTACCTGCAATGATTTCATCTTCACGGTTGATGTTGAATGCACCGGTTTTGGAATCCAGCATCAGGCTCAGGAAGTTAAACAGGTTGCGCGCATAAAGGGCGCTGGCATCTGCCGCCACCATTGCCGGCAAATTGGAGATGCCGATTATGTTAATGCCGTGTTTCACCACGATCCGGTCGAGCTCAGTCCCCTCGACATTCCCGCCGGCTTCAATCGCCATGTCCACAATCACCGATCCAGGTTTCATTGCTTTTACCGTGCCCTCTTTGATCAGCAGCGGCGCGGGCCTCCCCGGTATCAGCGCGGTCGTAATTACGATATCGGAAGCGATTGCCCGCTGGTGTATCAATTCCGCTTGGCGTCTTTTATAGTCTTCAGACATTTCGCGTGCGTAGCCGCCGGCGGTTTCCGCCTGTTGCTTTTCTTCGTCGGAGAGAGGCACCTCCACAAACTTCGCTCCCAAACTTGCAACTTGTTCTTTCACCGCAGGCCGTACATCGAACGCCTCGATCACGCAGCCCAGGCGCTTTGCGGTCGCAATGGCCTGCAGGCCAGCCACCCCTGCGCCCAGTACCAGCACGCGCGCGGCTTTTACCGTGCCGGCAGCGGTCATCAGCATCGGAAAGAAGCGCTGGTAGGTATCGGCCGCTAAAACCACCGCCTTGTAGCCGCCGACGTTCGCCTGCGAGGAAAGCGCGTCCATGTTTTGGGCCCGGGAGATGCGCGGCAAGAATTCCAGTGCAAATGCTGTAAGGCCGTGTGCGGCGTACGCCTGGATTTGGGTTGCCTGTTGTGGCGCCAGCAAGCCCATGAGCACGCAGTCCTTGCGCATCAGCGCCAGTTCCGCGGCTTCGGGTCCGCGCACCTTTAGCACGATTTCAGATTGCGCATACATTTCGGCGGCGCTGCCGACAATGCTTGCGCCACTGGCGGTAAATTCCGAATCGGGAATACTCGCAGCGATGCCTGCACCGGATTGCACCAGAACCTTATGATGGCCGGGAGCAGTAAGCTTCTTGACGGTTTCGGGCGTTGCAGCAACCCGTTTCTCGCCGCTGCGCGTCTCCGCAGGAATTCCGATGTTCATTATTGTGACGCTCCCTTCGTTCTTGAAGAATCGGCGGACGACGAATTATAAGCGAAAAAACTAGTATACTGAACATCAGTTTTTCTGCAATGCACATGTCGGCAATCCGTGTATTACCCGATTTGCTCATTAACCAAATCGCCGCTGGCGAAGTGGTAGATCGCCCTGCTTCCGCCCTAAAAGAATTGCTCGAAAACAGCCTGGATGCGGGGGCCGGCGAAATTTCCGTACAACTGGAGCGCGGCGGAACAAAACTTCTCAAGGTGTTGGATAACGGCAGCGGGATCGCGAAAGACGAATTGGCGCTGGCGCTGGCGCGCCATGCCACCAGCAAGATCTCTACCGTAGACGACCTCGAGCGCGTCGCGAGCCTGGGTTTCCGCGGTGAAGCACTTGCCAGCATCGCGGCGGTTTCCAAACTCACGCTGGCGAGCCGCAAAACGGGAGAGAGGAATGCCTGGAAAATCGAGTCATCCGGCGGCGTAATGAGACCTATCGAACCTGCCGCCTTAAGCCACGGCACGAGCGTCGAGGCCCATGAACTGTATTTCAATACCCCGGCGCGGCGAAAGTTTCTGAAGAGCGAGGCGACGGAACTTGCGCATTGCGAAGACGTTTTGAAACGGGCGGCGCTCAGCCGCCCCGACGTGAGCTTTTCCTTGCAGCATAACCGCCACGTGCAGTGGCGACTTGCGGCACAAGATTTATCTGACCGCATCCGCGCGGTGCTGGGTGATGATTTCGCAGCGTCTTCGATTACGATTGATGAACACACCGGGGGGCTGCGCTTGAGGGGGATGGCGGGCCTTCCCGCTTATTCGCGTGGTGCACGCGATGCCCAATATTTCTATGTAAACCGCCGGTTCGTGCGCGACAAGCTGGTTGCCCATGCGCTGCGCGAAGCCTACCATGACATTTTGCACCACGAACGCCACGCGGCATTCGTGCTGTTCCTGGAGATTGATCCCTCTGCAGTCGATGTCAATGTGCACCCGACAAAAATCGAGGTGCGCTTTCGCGACGCGCACGCGGTGCATCAGTTTGTATACCACGCACTCAACAAGGCGCTATCTGCCCCAGTTCTGGAACACAGTGCAGCGCGCCTAGTACAATTTAATCCCTTCGCAGCGCACCATCGTGCAGCGCAAACCGAAATCCACCTCGGCGTTTCGCAGCCGGCAGCATTTTACGAAACACTGACTGCCAATTTGTCGCCGCCGCAATCGCTAGAAACGGTCGGAGACGCGCGGCAAGAAATTCCGCCCTTGGGATTTGCGCTGGGGCAGTTGCAGGGAATTTACATTCTTGCCCAGAACGACAGAGGTTTGGTGATAGTGGACATGCACGCGGCTCACGAGCGGATAATGTACGAAAAAATGAAAAACGCGCTCGATGCCGGAACGCCCGCAACGCAGGCACTGTTGATACCCGCTACCTTCAATGCCGACAAGCAGGATGTCGCGACCGCTGAAGAAAATGCCGCCCTGCTCCGCGAGTTGGGATTTGAACTCGCTTGTGTCGGGCCCAATGTCATAGCAGTGCGCGCGGTTCCCACCATGCTCAAAGATGCAGATGCGGCGGAACTTTCGCGCGCCGTACTTAAAGACATCCGTGAAATCGGCGCCAGCCGCGTGCTTACCGAGCGGCGCGATGAATTACTGGGCACGCTGGCCTGTCACAGTGCAGTACGCGCTCACCGCGCGCTCGGATTGGGCGAAATGAATGCGCTGCTGCGCGAAATGGAGGCCACAGAACGCGCCGGCCATTGCAATCACGGGCGCCCAACCTGGTTCCAGATAACGGTGGAAGAATTAGACAGGATGTTCATGCGCGGAAAATGAAAAACTGCGTCTTTTGCGCCAATACTGCGTTGCTCAGCTTTTCGCGATGCTCACATACTGTTTTTGTATGCTCCGCACGCAAAATGCCTCGCGACTTGTCTTGACGCAAAATACTTGTTTTTCAGTTGTGCAAGATGCTGGCCCCTATGCGAGAAATCACTTACCCACCGGCCATTTTTCTAATGGGCCCCACCGGCAGCGGCAAAACCGCGGTGGCGCTCGAACTCGCGCAACATCTACCTTGCGAAATCATCAGCGTTGATTCGGCACAGATCTACCGTCACATGGATATCGGCACCGCCAAGCCTGATGCGGCGACTCTCAGCCGAGCGCCGCATCACCTGATCAGCATCATCGACCCGACCGAACGATATTCTGCAGCGCAATTCCGCGCGGACGCACTGCGGCTGATGGCGGAAATCAGCGAGCGCAACCGAGTGCCTTTGTTAGTGGGCGGTACCATGCTTTATTTCCAGACCTTGCGCGAAGGTTTAAGCGAGTTGCCGCAGGCCGATCCGGCGATCCGCGCGGTAATAGATTCCATGGCGCAAGGAGCGGGATGGCCGGCAGTGCATGCGGAACTGAGCCGAATCGACCCCGTAACGGCGGCGCGGCTTGAGCCCACTGATTCCCAGCGCATCCAGCGGGCACTGGAAATTTTTTACCTCACGGGTCAGCCGATGTCGCAGATTCTGCTGCAAAGCGAGATCGCAGCCCTGCCCTACCGCGCCGTCTCGATCGCGCTAATTCCGGGCGAGCGCGCGGTCCTGCATCAACTCATCTTCGAGCGATTCAATCGCATGTTGATGGCGGGGCTCATCGAGGAAACCAAATGGCTGCGAGCCAATTATGCATTACAGGACTCCATGCCGTCCATGCGATGCGTGGGCTATCGCCAAGTCTGGCAGTACCTGGAAGGCGATTTCGGCTATCACGAACTTCCCGCTAAGGGCACCGCTGCCACGCGCCAGCTTGCGAAACGCCAGATGACTTGGCTGCGTTCCATGCAAGATGTGGAATCGTTCGATTGCTTTGCCGCGAACTTGCCGCAGAGAGTGCTCGCTCACATTGAGCAGATGTTGACGAATTAGACGCCCGGTAAGCTGCGCTGGCCTCCGTCCCTAAGACAGGCGAACCAAATAATCTATCAGGATTTTCCGGTCACGCGTGCTTTCGCCGCACCTTTAGCGAAAGTCATTTTCAGTTCATCGCCGCTTGCGATTTGCGCGCTGTCGCGAACAATTTTCCCTGCAGCGTCCTCGACTACGCTGTAACCCCGTTCCAAAACCAACTTCGGGTTGAGATGCGCAAGATGCGAGTTCAAGGAGCGCAGGCGTGTCCTGAGGTTTTCCAGGTAGTTAGCTACTGTACGCCTGAGCCGGAGTGAAAGTTCGAATTGGTATTGCCGCAAGCGCGCGGTTTCGGGCGTTTTTAGCATTTGCCGCAATTCGCGAAGGCGCCAACGCCGGTTATCGGCCTGCCTCGACCACGCGTTCTTAAGGCGCAAAATCAATTGCCTGAGGTGCGCGCGCTGGTCTTTTAATCGCACAGCAGGATGTTGCAGGCGGCGCGCTAAATAATCGATTTGCTGCATGCGGGCTTCCAGAGCGCGTGTAACAACACGCCGCAAGCGTTTATTGACGAGCGCAAGACCGGCAAGTAGTTCCAGGCGATTCGGGCTGGCAAACTCAGCAGCCGCAGTCGGAGTGGGTGCGCGCTTGTCGGCCACAAAATCGGCGATGGTGAAATCAGTTTCGTGCCCAATCCCGCACACGATCGGAATCGGGCAGTCACTAACCGCGCGCGCCACGATTTCCTCGTTGAACGCCCACAAGTCCTCGATGCTGCCTCCACCGCGGCACAGAATCAGCACTTCGCATTCGGCGCGTTGACCCGCGGTACGGATCGCCTCGCTAATTTTCTCGGCCGCCCTTTCACCTTGGACCGGGGCTGGATAAATGACGACCAAGATTCCAGGCATCCGGCGGCGCAGCGTAGTCACCACGTCGTGCAGTGCTGCCGCCCCCGGAGAGGTGATGATGCCAATCGAGCGGGGAAAAGGCGGGAGGGTTTTTTTTCGGGCCTCCGCAAACAGGCCTTCCGATTCTAGTTTTGCTTTGAGTTTTTCGAAAGCTTCGTAAAGCGCGCCCAGGCCCGAACGGCGCATGGTTTCCACATTGAGCTGAAACTCGCCGCGCGCCTCGTAAAGGGAAACCAGCGCCCGCACTTCTACCTGCATGCCGTTCTCCGGTTTCCAATCAAGAAACAGATTTTTCTGACGGAACATTACGCAACGCACTTGCGCTTGCGCATCCTTGAGCGAAAAATACCAGTGCCCGGAAGTCGCGCGGGTCAGATTGGAAATTTCTCCTGCAACCCAAGTAAGCGGGAAACCCTGCTCCAGCATTACGCGGGCGATGCGATTAAGCTCGCTGACACTGATCACGCTTGGCTGCGGCAGAAGATCGGGTTGGCTCGACATGCGGAAATTGTAACGCAGCGACGCGAACCTCGCGCTATGCCGCGCCAATATTAGAGGTAACAATAAAACTCAAGCAATGGCGCGGAGTTTCGGGCGATTTGCCTCGAAATCCCTTGTCAGTCGCGGCCTTCAAGCTCAAGTTCATCCACAATTCGTAAAGTGTGCGAAATTTCACAAAACACAAAATGCCGATTCTCCCTCATAACAAACATAAGACTTTGATTATCTTATGTAATCTCTTAGCATAAAATTTAATCGAAAGGGAAAATTTCTTTACCAAAAAACCATTTAGACATATTTCTGACAAGCTATCCACAAAGTTATCCACAGAGAATGTGGAAAAAGTAAAAACGCTTTTTGGATTGCGGATTTAAATTACAGGCCGACGCTGCCGCGCGGAAATTCGGCGCGCACTTGCCGAAAAATAACTTGCACGATAAAGTTACGCCTTTCCAACGGGGATAGATGCGTGTTAGCCATCATTGATGCGGCAGGTTGGCCGATTTGGCTCATCATTATTGCTTCCATTATTGCAGTGGGTATCATCATAGAACGCGCATTTTCATTAAGGCGCGGTCTGGTCGCTCCCAGCAATTTGTTGCCGGCGCTCATCAACGATTTAAATCAAAATGGCGTGACTGAGGAAATGCTTGCGCGCCTGGAACAAAACTCATTGCTGGGCCGGATTTTTGCCGGTGGTCTCAAAAATGTCAAAAGCACGCGCGAGGTCATGAAGGAAGCCATCGATGAAGCGGGCCACGCAGTGGCACACGAACTCGAACGGTTCCTTCCGAGCCTCGGCACCATTGCGGCGATTAGTCCGCTCCTCGGGCTGTTTGGCACGGTGATCGGAATGATTGAAATTTTCGGCTCGCAGGCGCCGACCGGCGGCAATCCCGTGCAGCTTGCCCACGGTATATCAATCGCGCTCTACAACACGGCCTTCGGCATTATGGTGGCAGTTCCCAGCATGATTTTCTACCGCTACTATCGGGCCAAAGTGGATACGCTGGTAATAGAAATGGAAATGCAGGCGATCAAGCTGATGGAAATCGTCCACGGCGAACGGCGCGAATAGCAACATGCCATACTGGGGAGTGCTGCAGGCACGTCAAGCGCAGGTCGCGCTTACTGGGCTAAACTGGCTCATCGTGACAGTTTATTGAGGAAAGAACAGCGTGAACTTCAGGCGTGGATCCCAAAAAGAAGAACCCGAAATCAATCTGGTTCCCCTGATTGACGTATTACTGGTGATTTTGATTTTTTTGATGGTCAGCACCACCTACAACAAGTTTGCTGAACTGAAAATCAATCTTCCCAAGGCAGACGCCGAAAAACAGCAGGAGCGACCCAACCAGGTCAATGTTGGCGTGGATGCGGCAGGACATTACTTGATCGAAAACGCCACTCTCAACACCGACGACCCAGAGGTGCTGAGCGAGCAATTGCGCAAGGCTGCTGGCAACATCAAGGACCCGGTGATCGTTATCAATGCTGACGCCAATGCCACGCATCAGTCGGTGATAAGAGTCCTAGAAGCCGCTCGCATCGCCGGTTACAGCCGTATCACATTTACTGCCGAGACACGAACAGCAAAATAGCCGGACTTGCCGTTTACTGTTCAACCAGGAAACAACGTGCACTGGCTGGAACGATACTGGTACCGATTGACGTTGTGGCATGCCGTGCTGCTTCCACTTGGCGTGTTGTTCGGAATCCTTGCGAGCCTGCGGCGTTTTTTTTACCTATCGCATCTTCTCCCGGTAACTAAACTGCCGGTCCCGGTCATCGTCATTGGCAACATTTCGGTTGGCGGTACCGGCAAAACACCCTTAGCCATCTGGCTGGCAAATTTTCTGCAAGAGGAGGGATTTAAACCGGGTATCGTGAGTCGCGGCTATGGCGGCAGTAACATAAACCCGCTGGCAGTGACCTCGCAAAGCAGCGCGGCTGTGGTTGGCGACGAACCCGTGGTGCTGGCGCTGCGCGGCGGCTGCCCGGTTTGGGTCGGGCGCAACCGTTCCGCCACAGCACAAGCATTGCTCGCGGCGCATCCGGATTGCGATGTGATCATAAGTGACGACGGCTTGCAGCACTACCGCCTTTACCGGGATGTGGAGATCGCAGTGGTGGATGGGGAACGCAAATTCGGCAACGGTTTGCCGCTGCCCGCCGGGCCGTTGCGCGAACCTGTGGGCAGGCTGAATTCCGTTGATGCAGTAGTCGTGCATGATGGTGAACTGGCCGCAAGCCCCACCACCCGCTCGTTTGAAATGCGACTTTCGGGAGATACTTTCTACAATCTGCTCAACCCCGAGTTCAAGGTAAGCGCCGCCGAGCTGCGGGGAAAAAAAATCTATGCAATCGCGGGTATAGGGTATCCGCCGCGGTTTTTCCGCCAGCTGCAGACGCTAGGCCTCGCCACCGACGCGCGCCCGTTTCCCGATCATTACCCTTTCAAGGAGGACGATTTGTCCGGTTTTGATGCAGAAGCCATCATCATGACAGACAAAGATGCGGTAAAATGTCGCAGCTTTGCAAATGAAAAATACTGGGTGTTGGCGGTCGATGCCCAGCTACCTCGCGAGCTAGGACTGCTGATTGTGAAAAAACTAGAAGATCGTCATGGACCCCAAGCTGCTTGATATTCTAGTCTGTCCCCTGTGCAAGGGCCCGCTCGTTTACAAGAAAACCGAGCAAGAGCTGATTTGCAAGCCGGACCGGCTCGCTTATCCCATCAAAGACGATATCCCCATAATGCTGGAAGAAGAAGCACGCAAGCTTCCTCCGGATGAAGAAGTTAAGTGAGGTGTAAGCGGTAAATGGAATTTACCGTTGTCATTCCGGCGCGCCTGAATTCGGCCCGTCTCCCTGGCAAACCGCTGCTGGATATCGCGGGCAAACCTATGGTGGTGCATGTCGCGGAAAAGGCGCGGGCCAGCGGCGCGCGGTCAGTTTGGGTGGCGACCGATCACCAGCAAGTCGCAGACGCGGTTACGCACTATGGCTTCAAGGCTTGTTTGACGCGGAGCGACCATGCCTCTGGAAGCGAACGGATCGCGGAAGTTGCCAGGCAAAAAGGATTTCCAGATGAAGCAATTGTAGTCAATGTGCAAGGTGACGAACCGCTTATTGCGCCCGGATTGATTCGCGAAGTAGCTGAGTATCTGGACGGCCATACTGAAGCGCAGGTGGCGACCGCTTGCCATCTGATACACAAGCGCCAAGAGCTGTTTAATCCGAATGTGGTAAAAGTGGTGCTGGATAGAAATGGTTACGCCTTGTATTTCTCACGTGCGCCAATTCCCCACGCCCGCGACGCGTTTGCCAAAAATGAATGGCCCAAAATGCTGCCGGCGCATCGCCACTTGGGAATCTACGCTTACCGCGCCGGCTTTTTGAAAACTTATGCCAAGCTTGAACCCTCGCCGCTTGAACAGTTCGAGGCGCTGGAGCAATTGCGGATGCTCTGGCATGGCTACCGGATCGCAGTGATGGTAACGGGCCACGCTCCCGAGGCAGGAGTGGATACGCCTGAAGACTTGCAACGAGTACGCGAATTCCTGGCACGCGCATGACTCGCTGCGAATTTTAATCGATTCCAGTAAAATGCTAGCCTGCGCGACCATGCTGAATTGGTGCGCCACTCCTCGGTATTCAGGGCGGAATGACTCATGCGACTAATCCTGCTGGGAGCTCCCGGCGCTGGCAAAGGAACCCAGGCGGCCTACATCTCGAAGAAATACGGGATCCCGCAGATTTCCACCGGCGATATGCTGCGCGCCGCAGTCAAAGCTGGAACTAAGCTCGGTATTGAATCAAAAAAATATATGGATTCCGGGGGGCTGGTACCCGATGATGTCATCATTGGCCTGGTAAAAGAGCGAATCAAGCAGCCCGACTGCAGAAAAGGTTTTCTATTCGACGGTTTCCCGCGCACCATCCCGCAAGCGGAGGCAATGAAAAAAGCGGGGGTGGACTTGGATTTTGTACTGGAAATCGATGTGCCGGATGAAGAAATCATCCGCCGTCTGAGCGGGCGCCGCGTACACCCGGCCTCAGGCCGCACCTATCATGTAATATTTAACCCCCCCAAAGTCGAAGGCAAGGACGACCAGACTGGCGAGCCCTTGGTGCAGCGCGATGATGACAAAGAAGAAACGGTGAAAAAGCGTCTTGCCGTTTATCATGCGCAAACCAAGCAGCTGATTGATTTCTATTCCAATTGGGCAGCGCGTGGCGATAAGCATGCGCCCAAATACGCAAAAGTCCCGGGCGTGGGTAGCGTCGATGACATTTGCGGCAGATGTCTGGCCGCTTTGTTACAGTAGCAAAAAGTATAAAATGAGACGCAACAAGGCCTGTCTGGTTATGGCTCTTACTCCGTAGCTCTACGTTCTTGCCTGATATCTGCTTATATGAGACCCAAAAATGCATTCTATGCACAGTCAGGCGGAGTAACCGCGGTCATTAACGCCTCCGCCTGCGCGGTGATAGAGACCGCTCGCAAACACCGGAGCGAGATCGGCAAGGTTTACGCCGGCAGGAACGGCATCATCGGTGCGCTTACGGAAGAGCTCATCGATACCAGCAAGGAGTCGCGCGCGGCAATTCATGCGTTGCGGCATACGCCATCGGGAGCGTTCGGTTCGTGTCGCTATAAGCTTAAAGGCCTGGAGGAAAACCGGGCTCAGTATGAGCGATTAATTGAAGTATTCCGCGCGCACGACATCGGTTATTTCTTCTATAACGGCGGGGGCGATTCAGCGGACACCTGTCTCAAAGTTTCGCTGCTCTCGGAATCGATGGGCTATCCGATCACTGCGGTGCACGTGCCCAAAACGGTAGACAACGACTTGCCGATTACCGACTGTTGCCCCGGCTTTGGCTCGGTAGCGAAATATGTGGCGACGAGCATCCGTGAGGCCGGATTCGACGTCGCTTCCATGGCCAAGACCTCGACCAAGGTATTCGTGCTCGAAGTGATGGGTCGGCATGCGGGCTGGATTACCGCGGCTTGCGGGCTCGCGGCAGAAAAGGATGGCGACGCCCCGCAAGTTTTGCTCTTTCCGGAAATCACTTTTGACGAGGAAAAATTGCTCGACAAAGTGAGGGAATCGGTTGAGAAATATGGCTATTGCGTGGTCGGCGTTTCTGAAGGCATTAGAAATGCAGAGGGCAAGTTTCTTTCCGAATCCGGTCTGCGCGATGCGTTCGGTCATGCGCAATTGGGCGGCGTGGCCCCGGTGATTGCCAATTTGGTGAACGCAAAACTGGGCTATAAATATCATTGGGCGGTGGCGGACTACTTGCAGCGCGCAGCGCGGCATATTGCCTCGAAAACCGATGTCGAACAGGCGTACGCTGTGGGCAAAGCCGCGGTGGAGTTTGCTATAAAGGGACACAATTCAGTGATGCCAACCGTGGTGCGCAAGTCCGATAAGCCGTATAAATGGGCAGTCGGCATGGCAAGCCTTGAGAACGTGGCAAACCGGGAGAAAACCATGCCGCGCGATTTCATTTCAGCCGACGGCTTCGGCATCTCCAAGAAATGCCGCGTTTATCTCGAACCGCTTATCAAGGGCGAGGACTATCCTCCGTTTAGGAATGGATTGCCGGATTACGTTAAGCTGAAAAATATTGCGGTGCCCAAGAAACTTCCGGGGGAATTCAAGATTTGACCGGCGCGAAGCAATCCTGGGCCGGCGTTGTGGCATAATTGTTTTGATTTAATTGAAGGGGGGAATCATGACAGGGCCCGTTGAAGTTGCTCTTGCTCTCGCTTTGGCACTCGCGTGTGCCATCCTCGCCATCGCCTTTGGCGGCATATCGATCAAGTGGATTTTGGCGCAGCCGAGCGGCAATGAGCGCATGCGTGAAATCGCAGCCGCGGTGCAGGTGGGCGCTGCCGCTTATCTCAACCGCCAGTACACCACCATTGCGATCGTCGGTGCCGTTCTGTTCTTTGTAATCGGTTTTGCATTGTCGTGGAAAACCGCGGCCGGATTCGCCATTGGTGCGATACTCTCGGGCGCCGCGGGTTACATCGGCATGAATGTTTCGGTACGTTCCAACGTGCGCACTGCCGAGGCCGCGCGTACCGGCCTCAATGAAGCGCTGAAAATTGCTTTCCGCGGCGGCGCGATTACCGGTTTACTGGTAGTGGGGCTGGGTTTGCTTGGAGTCGCGGGCTATTTCGCCATCTTGCTAATTACCGCCGAGCAAGGCGCGGTTCTAAGCCAAATCATCGGGCCACTCGTCGGATTGGGCTTCGGTGGCTCGCTGATTTCCATCTTTGCTCGTCTTGGTGGCGGAATCTTCACCAAAGGAGCGGACGTCGGCGCCGACCTGGTGGGCAAGGTCGAGGCCGGGATTCCTGAGGACGACCCGCGCAATCCTGCGGTGATCGCCGACAACGTGGGAGATAATGTCGGCGACTGCGCCGGCATGGCCGCCGACCTGTTCGAGACTTATGCGGTGACCATCATTGCCACCATGCTGCTGGGCACACTGCTCCTCAACAAGCCCGAAGTTGCCGCAAGAGCGGCAGTATATCCGCTGGTCATCGGCGGTTTCTCAATCATCGCCTCGATCATCGGCTGCCTTTTTGTGAAAGTTGTGCCGGGCAAGAAAATCATGAGCGCCCTGTACCGCGGGCTGATTGTCGCGGGAGTGATTGCCATCATTGGCTATATCCCCATTACCTGGCTGCTGATGGGCGACATTGCCGCGCAATACCCTTTTCTCAGCCCGATAAAGCTGCTCGGATCGGCCGTGGTGGGACTGGTGCTCACCGGATTGATGGTGGTCATCACCGAATATTACACTGCAACCGAATTCAGCCCGGTGCGCCATGTGGCTCAAGCCTCGACTACCGGCCACGCCACCAACATCATCGCTGGTCTGGGCGTCTCAATGAAAGCCACGGCACTCCCGGTGCTAGCGGTCTGTCTATCAATATGGGCGTCCTACGTGACCGCGGGCCTTTATGGCATCGCCATTGCCGCGACCTCTATGCTCTCCATGACCGGCATTATTGTGGCGCTTGACGCGTACGGCCCGATTACCGACAACGCCGGCGGCATCGCGCAAATGGCGCATCTGCCCAAGGAAGTGCGCGATATAACCGATCCGCTGGACGCGGTAGGCAACACCACCAAGGCGGTGACCAAGGGCTACGCCATCGGTTCTGCGGGCTTGGCGGCGCTGGTACTGTTCGCGGACTATACTCACGCTCTGGAAGCCGCAAACAAGAGCGTCACGTTTCAACTTTCTGATCCAGCAGTCATCATCGGATTATTCATCGGTGGACTCGTGCCCTATCTGTTTGGCGCCATGGCAATGGAAGCCGTGGGCCGCGCCGCAGGATCGGTGGTAATCGAAGTGCGCCGACAGTTCAGGGAAATCAAAGGCATTATGGAAGGTACGGCAAAGCCAGATTATTCGCGCGCGGTGGACATGCTGACTCGCGCGGCGATCAAGGAAATGATGATTCCTTCGCTGCTGCCGGTGCTCACTCCGATCGTGGTCGCTCTTGTTATTAATTTGCTCATGGGCCCCGGTGCAGGAGTCAAAGCACTGGGCGGATTGTTGGTGGGAACTATTGTGACCGGTCTTTTTGTCGCGATTTCCATGACGACTGGCGGTGGAGCGTGGGACAATGCCAAGAAATATATTGAGGATGGGCATCACGGCGGCAAGGGCAGCGAGGCACATAAGGCGGCGGTCACCGGCGATACCGTGGGCGATCCTTATAAAGATACCGCCGGTCCAGCGGTTAACCCGTTAATAAAGATTATCAATATCGTCGCGTTACTGATCGTGCCTCTGCTGTAACTCGCTATTGCTGTTCGTGCTTAGCCGCGTCGATTCCTGAGCGGGCTTCGCATCGCGGGAACCGCGGCGCACCCGGCATGTCAGCTGATGTGTGATTAGATCAAATTGAGGCCATCATGAACAAACCCTTAACCTTAGTTTCCCTGCTCTTGCTCTTGGGCGGATGCGCCACGACTCCGCAGACAGTGTATCTTTACCCCGATGTCGCGGTAACGGGATCCGACGTCGGGAAAGGCAAAACAGTTGCATTAACAGTCACTGATGCGCGCGCAAACAAAGTTTTAGGCTACCGCACTACTCGTTTAGACAAGGATTCGGTCATTGTCACCGATTCGGACATTGCCAAGGTGGCGCAGGAAAGGATTTATGAAGGATTGAAAAAGTACGGTTTCAATGTGAACGTTGGGTCCGGGGACGCACCCGTCCTGCTGAAAGTGGAAGTTCAAGCGCTCGAGTACTCGGCGCCTACCGGCTCCTGGACCGGCGGAATCCGCACCTCTGCAAAACTCAAGGCATATGTCAAAAACGGCCTAACGACTTACGAGAACTCGTACGAGGTAACGAACAATGAAACGGTGGTTATTCCGCCAAGCCAAGGCAAAAACGAAGAGCTGATCAATAAGACCCTCGCCGATGTGCTGCAAAATCTGCTCAAAGACCAGAAACTCATCGCCCTGCTTGCGAAGCAATCCTGACCAATCGGGCATTTGACGTTGCCGAATGACCCGTGCGCAACGTGCCGTTCCAGAAACCGGACGGGCTTGGCAAAAAAAGCCTGGTGAGTCGGGTTATTTTCACAACGAGATGGCGCCCGGCTTTCGATAAAACAAGCAGTTTCAATGAGCATCGCGGTGTGCGCGGCCATCCGTCTGGCCATCATCGCGACCGGCTTGCTGAGCCCCGCGCTGGACACCTTGGCCATTATCGTGATTTGCGCAAGGATATTTCAGCGGCCCATCCATATCAGTTCAAAGCAGACTGACCTTGTAGCCGGTATTCGCTTTGTGTTTTTCTTTGTTCAGCTCATACGCATGTTCGCAATGGGAGCATATGTTGCAGTTAGTGCGTAATGCTCCCTTGCGCGGGATACCCAAAGAACTAACAGCCAAACGACCAACCGGGCAATTAGTGACCAAAAAACTCAATGGGATCAGTGCGCTTTGATGGAAAATGAAATTTTTATGGGAATTTGACGCTGGAGACCGATTTTAGCCGGGACTCTGGCGCTTGAATAGGGAGTATCGCACATCTCGCTGGCCCAAATAGAATTAGGATGGTTTGGAAGACTGGGCGCTGAACGTACCGGCAATGCCGGCTTACAACAACTTCGCACATTCGGTAAAAAAACGGGGATGGTTGATTAGAAAAGGCCCGCTCACCAAACGTGGGCGAGCAACGAAATCCGAAATGAACTTACAAAAGCCCCCGGGAAGCTGATCACTTCACGGTTGAAATAATCCTATTTGCACCGTAATTATTAAATTAGTGGCTGTATGGCTAAAGCGCGGACAAAACGCTCCAGGAAAAATTTCTTCGGCAAACTATTTCCAAATAGGAAAACCATTAAAAACACTCCGGACATAACGGACTTCCCCTTGTTGGGAAAACTAGCCTTCTTGTTGGCGGGCGCGCTTCTCATGCTGACCGCTGTCGATCTTATTCATGTGGAACCCTCCAAGTTCATCGCCCCAAGGCTGGTCGTGCTCGGTTTGGGCGTGGCGCTGCTATGCATAGGCTTATTGACTTTAATTGCCAAGTACCGGCACTCGTTTCCCGCTCTGTATATGCTGGTGGCGGCTGTAATGTGCTCCACGTTTGCCGCCATATTCACTTGGGCTGCGGTATGGGCTCGAGGTCCTTTCGGCGGTAGTTTCTCTTTTGGCCCGCTAGCAATGTTGAACGACACCCACGATATGCTGGAGCGCCTTGGCTTTGGTATGGGCGCAATTTTCATGATCGTTCTCTCGGCCCTGGCGTGGTGGCGCTGGTGGCGCGCGATGAGCGGCAAAAAGATTGACCTCAGCTGATCTTCCAATTTGCTGGTTTTTACGACTACGCACATGTGCCAATGAATTGCACCAACCGAAAAGCGCAGTACCATATTTTTCGACCTTAGGACCAGGGCCTGGGCCTCACATGGCCGGCAGATGGTCTGAATGCTCGCTATTGATTTAGATCAAATTGCATTCTCCCGTTCTTCGCTATAAAAACCCAACGCGTTTTTCGAATGGCTGCTTTGAGCCGCTTGTCATCCATTTGGATCCCGGCACATTTAAAGAACGGCGCTTCAAAAATCTGCCACATTACATATGACCGAGCTCGCCCCGGAATGAAGGCGCTGCAATTTATTTCAACTTAAACCAACAACACGAGGAAATAACGATGCACGACAACATCACCGTTAGAGTATGGGATCCACTGGTAAGAATTTGCCATTGGTCGCTTGTTGGTCTTTTTGCAATTGCCTATCTTACCGGCGAAGGCGAAGGAAGAAACGCTTTGCATATATATTCCGGCTACACCGTCATCGGTCTTGTCGCAATTCGCATTTTGTGGGGTTTGATCGGGAGCCAGCATGCCAAATTCAAAGATTTCATATTTAGCCCCTACGCAGTAATTCAGTATCTCAGAAGCGTAGTCAGGGGGGACCCTAAACGATATCTTGGGCACAATCCCGCTGGCGGATACATGGCGCTGCTTTTGCTTATTATGCTCTTGGTCGTCACGGCTACCGGTCTGAAAGCCTATGGCGTGAAAGGATATGGCCCATTGGCGCACAGCACCAGGATCGCGGCAGTTTCCGTCGCAAGTGCCGGCGAACATCGCAAAATCGCCGCTAGCGAGACAAATAATGCTGAAGATGAATTCTGGAAGGAAATGCATGAAGCGGCTTCGAATGTCACATTATTCCTAATCGCTCTGCATGTTCTCGGAGTTATTGCATCCAGCGTCCTGCATAGGGAAAATCTTGCAAAAGCGATGATTACCGGGGAAAAGCAAGTGCGCTCGGTGCCCGAATGAATTGAACGTGGTAGAAACCTTCGCGCCTACGCGCAATACGCTACTGTAATCGCGACGCACAAAAATTGAGATTATGAAGAGAACCTTAGCCTTGTCCAAGGTCTACCGCCTGCTCGAGCCCGGACCGGTGGTGATGGTTACGACCGCCCGAAAGGGGCGCGCCAACATCATGACCATGTCATGGCATACCATGATGGATTTCGAGCCGCCGATCATAGGCTGCGTCATCGGCGAGCAGAGCTATACCTTCGGCATCTTGAGAGCGACTAAGGAATGTGTAATCAATATCCCGACAGTTGAACTCGCGATGAAAGCAGTGGGATGCGGGAACACATCCGGGCGAAGCGTGGACAAGTTCAAGAAATTCCGTCTTACACCGATGCCGGCATCGCGGGTCAAAGCACCGCTCATCGCCGAGTGCTACGCGAATCTAGAATGCCGGGTCGTCGACGCGCGGCTGGTCGCCCGGTACAATTTCTTTATCCTCGAGGCGCTCAAGGCATGGATCGACCCCTCAAAAAAGGACCCGCGGACCATCCACCATAGAGGTGGGGGAAACTTCATGGTAGCGGGAAAAATGATCAAGCTGCCCTCCAGGATGAAATAGCGTTGCAAATCATTTGTTACATAAAGGAGGAATTATGCGATTCAATGTTATCGCGTTGACGATTACCACAGGGGTGATCTGGGGTCTTTCGGTCCTTATTACCGGCTTAGCTAATTTGATATGGCCTCCCTACGGGCAGGCCTTTCTTGAACTCGCTGCCTCCATTTACCCCGGTTACCATGCCAGCGCTGACATCGGCCAAATCATCGTTGGAACGCTTTATGGCTTGGTCGACGGTGCAGTTGGCGGCTTCGTATTTGCCTGGATTTATAATTTGACATCCAAGTGCTGTCCAGGAAAGACCGCCTAGCGCTGCGATCCGTACTACTACTTTCCGAGATGCTTATAGCGTTGCCCGTGCAGCGGGCTTAATTGAACTTGCCTGTGCGCATTGATCCCGTTGCGGGAAGGTGCAAGCGAGCGCAAAATGCCGCGTTAGAGAGCCGCGCGATCGCCCATTTTGCGCTAACACAGACCCACGGAATTATGTCCGAGCTCAACGATCCGAGAGTATTCTTTGCGGCCGAGCGCACGCTACTTGCATGGACCCGAACCAGCCTCACGTTAATGGCTTTCGGCTTCGTAATTGAGCGCTTCGGTTTATTTCTTCACATGCTCGCTCAAACCGGTGGGGATGCTCTGGGAAGAGGCGTATCGTTTTGGGTGGGATTGATCTTTCTCTTCATGGGCGTAATCGTCTCCGTGCTTTCCACAGTTCAATACGGGCGAGTTGTCAAAACCCTGAAACCGGCGGAAATCCCCGCGGGCTACTGGACACGACTCGGGACGTTTACCAATATTGCCATGGCGATTCTCGGAATGGCGCTGATAATTTACTTCCTTTTCGAGGCGCAGCTAAGCTGAAGCTCTTGTCAGTCAATGTGGGTAGTCCGCGGGAAGTCATGTGGAATGGCAAGCGCGTCCGCACGTCCATTTTCAAGCAGCCGGTCGCGGGCCGTGTTCGAGTCAGTAAACTCAACCTGGCGGGCGACGAGCAATCAGATCTCGCGGTGCATGGCGGAGCCGATAAGGCGGTCTATGCCTATCCGTCCGAGCATTATCCACTCTGGCGCGCGGAACTGCCGGAAGTCGATCTGCCTTGGGCGATATTCGGCGAGAATTTCACGACCGAGGGCTTGCTTGAAGATACAGTTCACATCGGCGATCAATTTCACATCGGTTCTGCAAAGTTTATTGTTACGCAACCTCGAATGCCGTGTTACAAGCTCGGCATTCGCTTTGGGCGCGCGGACATGGTAAAGCGATTTCTCCAAAGCGGCCGGACCGGCTTCTACCTTGCGGTCCTGCAAGAAGGAGAAGTCAGCGCGAGCGATTCTATAAAGATAATTTCCCGCGATGAGCATGGTGTTACAGTAGCGGATGTTGTGACGCTTTACACGACGGACGCGACAAACCAGGGTCTGTTGCGCCGCGTGAGCGAATTGCCTGCGCTTCCTGAGGGCTGGAGAGACTATTTTCGCCAGCGCCTCTGGGATCCGGATACTTGATTTACTCGCCTGCATCACGCATAGGCAAGCGTCGGCAAGAAATTTCTGATAAATTCAAAAAAGAAACCTGCCATGGCTTCCAGGCTGACAGAAGAACATCGCAACGCGGCGATCCACGCTGGTCTAAATTACGTGACCGACGGCATTGCGGGAATCCGGCGGCAACGCGCCGGAAAGGGCTGGATCTACTTCACTCCGGACGGGATGCGGATCGACAATCCGGAGGAGAAGAAGCGCATCAGCGCACTGGTTATTCCGCCAGCTTGGTCCGATGTATGGATTTGCCCGGATCCCAAAGGTCATATCCAGGCAACCGCGCGCGACGCCCGCGGGCGCAAGCAATACCGCTACCATTCTGGGTACCGCGATGCGCGGGACCGCTCGAAGTTCGACCGCATACTCGAGTTCAGTGAGATTCTCCCGGAAATCCGGGAACGAGTGGAGTGCGATCTTCGGGCGCGCGACCTGACGCGCCGTCAGATCCTCGCGACCGTAGTGCGATTACTGGACAAGACGCTGATCCGGGTAGGCAACTACGAGTATCTGCGGGAAAACCGCTCGTTCGGGCTCACCACGCTGCGCGATCGCCACGTGGAAATCAAAGGCGCAAAACTGCGTTTCAGCTTCCGCGGCAAAAGTGGGGTCAACCACTCGGTAGCCATTACCGACCGCCGGCTGGCGCGCATCGTGCAGCAGTGCCAGGATTTGCCGGGACAGGAATTGTTCAAATACCTCGATGTCACCGGCAGGCGCCAGATCATTTCATCGGACGATGTGAACGCCTATTTGCGCGAAATCACCGGCCGCGACATCACGGCCAAGGACTTTCGCACCTGGGCCGGCACCATACTCGCCGCCAAGGAGCTGTGCGCGGCGGGGCCCGCAAGTAACCGCCGCCAAGCCGAGCGAAACATGGCCCGGGCAATTGACGCCGTGGCGAAGCGCCTGGGCAACACGCGCGCCGTGTGCAAAAAATATTACGTGCACCCGCGGCTGTTGATGGCCTATCTCAAGGGACTCACCGTCCCACTCCCTTGCGAGCCCATGCAAAAACCCGAACGCCGCGAGCGGCCCAGCTCCGCACTGCGCCGCGACGAAGTTGCGGTGCTGCAATTCCTCCAGAGCTCGCAAGAGGTAATCGAGATCTCGTGATAGTCTTAGGGAAGCCGATTATTCGCAAGCGCAACGGCGACGCGGGTTTCCATTTTAAACAGCTTCTCCATTTCCAGCCGAAAACGCACCGCGAAATTATTTTCATCCGCTATGACGTCATTCCAGGTCACCGGCGAGCCCGCGCGGACCGATTTCTTTAGCTTCACTCCATGCGCGAGACCGATGGGCAAGCAGCCGAGTTCGAGTGAATCGCGCGCCGGCATGAGTCTGCCATATACCGTGTAACCACCCTCCCCGTCCAACAATTCTCCCGCATTCAAATTGCGCTTGGCTACCGTCGCCACGTCGCCGCGAAAGTCTTTGGGCGTGCCGGTCGGCTCATTGCGCAGGCCCACGGAAGCTATGCTGATGCCGAGCTCCAATCCAATCAGGTGAAAAGGCTTGTAGGTCGCAGCGTAGCGTCCCGACTCATCGGTCATCAAGCCGTATTCCTTAAAGCAGCGCGCGACATAATCATTCGGTGCTGAGAAAACCACATAAATGCCCCAGCGCAAATCGCGCGCAACCGGGGTTCCGTCACGCTTCAAACTGGAAACGACTTCCACCATGCCGGGAAATTCAAGTACGCCCCCTGCTGATTTCGGGCGCAGTACTTGCGGCAATTCATCCGCTCCGCATGGCGGAAAGCATAATCCCTGACTGCCTGCACTGAGCCCCGTGGCGTTTGCCACCGCCGCCATTTCAATGGCCGATTTAGTGCCGTCCACGAACGAATTGAACATCTGTGCGTTGAAATCGCCACGTTTCACCGTGTCCTCGCTGAAGCCATAGTAACTCCACACGGTGTCGGGCGTGGAACCATGATATTCAGGCAAATACTTCGTTCCCTTTCCCGCAGCGATCACCTCAAAGCCAGCGGCGCGCGCCCAATCCACGAGCTCGCAAATCAGTGCTGGCTGGTCGCCGTAGCCAAGCGAATAAATTATCCCTGCTTCATGGGCGCGGCGCGCAAGCAGAGGGCCAGCCAATGCATCGGCCTCCACGTTGACCATGATGATGTGCTTTTTATTGGCACAGCACGCTAACACATGCTGAATACCAGCCGCGGGATTGCCGGTCGCGTCAATCACAATCTGAATCCCTCGCGCCGCAATCAGGGCTGAAGCGTCGCCGGTAACGTGGGTTGTGCCGCGTTTTACTGCTTCGGCAAAATTCCCGGCTGCAAACCGTTCCTCCGGCCAGCCGCAGCGGCGCAACGCCTGCCGCGCGCGTGCGGGATTGAGGTCGGCGATACCTAGGAGCTGCACTCCAGGAATGCGCTGTGTTTGTGCAAGGAACATCGAGCCGAATTTGCCGGCACCGATTAATCCCACGCCCAGCGGTTCGCCGGATTCGGCCCGCCGTCTCAACAGATGGTATAAATTCATGAAACCATTTTACCGGCTGCGGCGCTATAATGGTGAGGCCTTTAGCCAGTTCGAATAAGCCATGTTTTTTTCGCTCGGGGAACACAAAGTCAAATTTGTCGGGGAGCACCATTTCATCGCTGACAGCGCCGTGGTCGTCGGTAGCGTGGTGATGGAAAACAACACCAGCATCTGGTACAACGCCGTAGTGCGGGGCGACAATGAAACACTGGTCATCGGCGAGAACTCCAATGTGCAGGACGCAGCGGTATTGCATACAGACAAAGGCGTCCAGTTCACTATAGGCAAATATGTCTCCGTTGGCCATCTCGCTATGCTGCATGGCTGCACCATCGGCGATAATTGTCTGATCGGCATCAACAGCATCATTCTCAATCACGCGGTCATAGGCAAAAACTGCATAATCGGGGCGAACGCACTGATTACCGAGGGCAAGGTAATTCCCGATGGCTCAGTGGTCATGGGCTCTCCTGGCAAGGTGGTACGTCAGGTGACTACGGACGAAATAAAATTAATCAGATGGAACGCGAATGACTATGTAAAAAACTTCAGGCGCTATCAAAAGCAGCTGAAAATTGATGAGCGTTGACTTTGGGGAGTGCACAATGCAAAAAAAAGCGCTGACACTGGATATGGCCCGACGCATTGCGGCGGCAGCCGAAGCCAAGGCTAATGCGAATAAGTGGAAAGTGGTGATCGCCATCGTGGACGACGGCGGGCACCTGGTTTACCTGCAGCGTGCCGACGGCACGCAGTTCGGCAGCGTGGAAGTAGCGATAGGCAAAGCCTATTCTGCGAGCGCATTCAAGCGCCACACCAAGAGCTGGGAAGAGCGGCTGGCCGAAGGGCGTCTGGGCTATCTCTCTCTTCCGAGCACGGTATTGCTCGAAGGCGGGCTGCCGCTCATCGTCGACGGTGATGTGATAGGCGCGATCGGAGTTTCCGGTGTGAAATCTAACGAAGACGCCGAGATTGCCGCTGCTGGCGCCACGGCGCTGCAGTAGCTGAAAAATGACCAAGTTCGGTTTCGTAATCAAAACGCGCACCGGGCTCGTCGTGCACAATCTGGTAATCCACGGAAGGGACCAGGCCGATGCGGAACGCAAGCTGGGTCAGATGTACTTGGACTTCGAAATTCTGGAGCGCAGCGTGATCCCGGAGACAGAGGACGCCGCAGGCAAGGAATCTACCGCCAAAGCGTCGGCGCAATTTGAGGATATTGTCTCCATCATCGCCAGCCAGGATAAGCCACAGTAGGGCCTTATTGCGCGAAACCGGAGGCTGTCAATTCGCAAAGCAGCGCGTGGTAATCCTGCGCGCCGCGGCTATCGGGCGCGTGCGTGAACACATCCTGGTTGTTGTACGGGCTCTCGGCAACGCTGACATTCTCCGAGATGCGAGTCTCGCACACGTCGGTCCCAAATCGGTCTCTGATCTGGCGGTACACCTCCCAGGACATTCTGCGCCGTGCGTCGAAACGCGTGATAACATAGCGGCGCTCCACTTTTTTTTTCAACACGTGCTCCAGGGCTTTGAGAGTTTTTTCGACTTGTATCACTCCTTTTAGCGCGAGAAAGTCGGCTGAAACCGGGACCAGCACGCGGTCCGAGGCAAAAATGGCGTTAAGCGACAGCACTCCGAGAATTGGGCAGCAGTCAATCAGGATCGGCCGTCCGGTATTTAGGTTTTCCCTGACAATGCCGGAGTTCAGCCGATTGAGGGCGTTTGGCCCCTTGCCAAATTGCGCGTCGACTTTGGCGAGCTCTAAATGCGAGGGAATAATCTGCCAGCCGACGGCGGCACTGCAAATCAGCGCGGATAGCGCGCGCCCATCGTTGTAAAAGCCGTAAATGCTGTCCGCGCTGTTAGTTACTTGGGTCCCGCTGATTGAGGATAGATGCGCCTGCGGGTCGAGATCTATTGCAAGCGGTTGACGTCCCTGCCTAGCGAGCGCCGACATGAGATTGAGGGTAGCGGTGGTCTTGCCGACCCCGCCCTTCTGGTTGAATATCGCAATTTTCGCCATGTCTGGATAATCTGGATTTGCTCCGCGAAAATATAATATCCGCCTATTTTCACCGTTTGGCAAAGGCGCATTTCACATCGCAGGAAAGGAGATAATTATGCTGCTCAAGGGGTCTTGTCACTGCGGGGCCGGGCGTTTTACCGTTGAATCGCGCACGCCTTACCCCTACATGTACTGCTACTGTTCGATCTGCCGCAAGACCGCCGGCGGCGGCGGATATGCCGTTAACATCCTGGGTGAGGCAGACACTCTTAAGGTGACCGGCCGCAAGAATCTTTCCGTCTATAGGGCACGGATCGAAGACAAAAAGGGAAGAAAAATTCTCAGCTCGGCGCGCCGTTATTTCTGCAGCAAATGCGGTTCCGCCCTGTGGCTCGCCGACCCGCGCTGGAAGCAGTGGGTTTACCCTTTTGCTTCAGCCATCGACACGCCGCTTCCGGTTGCACGCTGGCATGATTACGTCATGCTGAATTACAAGGTCAGCTGGGCGGAAGTGCCGAAACGCACGCGCGACCGTTATTTTCGCGAATTTCCCAGAGAAGCGATCATCAACTGGCATAAGCGGCACGGCTTATACGAGAAGGAAAGATAACTCATTTGCGCGCCCAGCCCATCGCCCGGCGCAGAGCCTTTTTCCATTTCAATTGCATATGGTGCGCTTCGTCGCGGCTCATCTTCGGCTCAAAAATGCGGTCCGGCCGCCATTGCACCGAAATGTCTTTTGGGGTTTTCCAATATCCTGTAGCCAAGCCCGCCAAATAGGCCGCGCCTAAAGCGGTGGTTTCGAAAACCTTGGGACGCACTACAGGGACCCCGAGCAGATCCGCCTGGAATTGCATGAGGAGTCCGTTCTGAGTTGCGCCGCCGTCCACCCGCAATTCCGATAACCTCGTTCTGGAGTCATCGCGCATGGCATTGAGCAAATCACAACTCTGATATGCGATGCTCTCCAGCGCGGCGCGGGCGATATGCGCCGCACTGCTGCCACGCGTAAGGCCCATTATGGTGCCTCTCGCATAAGCGTCCCAGTGGGGACTGCCGAGGCCGGCAAATGCCGGTACCAGGTATACTCCGCCGTTATCGGCAACCTTGGCCGCCAGCGTTTCCACCTCGGACGAGGAACGAATGATACCCAAGCCATCGCGCAGCCATTGCACCACTGCGCCTGCGACGAATACGCTGCCTTCGAGAGCATATTCCAGCTGGTGGCCGAGGCGCCACGCGACGGTGGTCAAGAGCCGATTATGCGACCTCACTGGCTTGTGTCCGGTGTGCATCAGCATAAAACAACCGGTGCCGTAGGTATTCTTGACCATTCCCGTTTTAAAGCAGCACTGTCCAAATAGCGCCGCCTGCTGGTCACCGGCAATTCCCGCAATCGGGATGCGCGTGCCCAGGATTTCTGAAAGAGTT
>DASPRI010000083.1:0-41194 GCA_035624535.1 Burkholderiales bacterium | reverse complement strand
TGGGTAGTAATAAGGATTAGGATAATAGTAAGGATAGGGATAATAATAATAGGGCGCATAATATAAAGGGGCGCCCACAACAACGACTCGAGAGGGAAAACGGCGATGAAAAGAACCCGTTCCGGTCCACACAAATCCCCGGTTATGCATCGCAAACCCCGGGTTATGCACTGCAAATCCCGGGCGCGCAAATGAATGGAAGTGGCCCGCCGAAAACGTCGGCGACGCGGGCCGACCAAAAGAATGGATCTGACCGCCGCGAGCCAGCGAGGGCCCGCTTGCCGCGGCCCCCAAAAGAATGATGACCAGCGCGCAGACCAACTTCATCGCTGTCCCCTCTTTCGGGAAGACTAAGGACAATTCACACTCTAATCCTACTCCAGTCGCAACAAACTGCCAAATGCGCTAACAGTCTCGCCCGCATTCGGCTTCGAGCGCTTATTTAAGCTGCAATAGCACCGCCATTATCACCAGCAAAACTGTCAGCGCCTGCAATCCAACTCTCTGGAACATCAGCTGGTGACTGTGCTTGAAATCGGAATCGCCCCCGTGTGCCATAGAACTAATCCCTCGCAAAAGCGCCCACACGGTCGCCAGCACTCCCAGCAGTACGATCATTGTAAGTGCGTCCATAATCGCGCCTCCTTCTCAGCTTGTAACCGCGCCTTAACGCAATCCAATCACACACCTTCCAGCGGACCTTGTTTTGATCTATATCAACATTGGTGCAACTTTATTTAGTCAGTGCCTTGCTGCGCGGTTTGCCCCGTGTAAAGCTTGCGTCCAGATGCCAGCCCCATTCACGGTTGCCGGCTAAATAGCGTCATGTCCCACTCGCCCGACGCTTCAAGGTGGTGCAAGATATAGACGATACCGTCATAAGCCTGTACCTTAAAATAACGGCCATCCGGGGAAAACCAGCGGTCGACGGTTTCCATGATGGGAACGCTGCGCTCTCCCAGGACGAAGCTGCGGGGTTCCTGTTCCCCCCGGTAGCCAGCGTAGCACTTCACCTTAATTTTCATGAATGACAACAGGCTTTGGGGCGCATCGTTTGGCGGTTTGGAGCGAATTGCATTCGTTGTGGCACTGCTCGCAGTATTTTTTACAGGGGCAACAAATTTGACGTTTTTTTCAACTGCAAATTCCCGGGCTGCTACGCCCGCCGGGCAAACGCTGGCCGACCGGCTCCGCACTCACGTGGGCAAACTTGCCGGGGAAATCGGCGAGCGCAACGTGTTTCATCCCCGGACGCTGCGCGCTGCGGCCGAATATATCCGCGGTGAATGGGCAGCTCAAGGTTATCAGGTCGCGGCCCAAAACTATACGGTCGAGGGCGTGCTAAGCGAGAACCTAGTAGTCACGCTTCCGGGGAAATCAAAACCGGACGAGATTATTCTAATCGGCGCTCACTACGACACGGTGCTCGGCAGCCCTGGGGCCGACGACAATGCCAGCGGTGTGGCGGCGTTGCTCGAAATCAGCCGTAAATTCGCAGCACGTGCGACTGCGCGCAGCGTTCGGTTCGTCGCTTTCGTAAACGAAGAGCCGCCGTTTTTCTTTTGGGGCAAAATGGGCAGCATGATCTATGCCAAAGCGGCGCGCTCCAGGGGCGACGACATTCGCTTTATGGTCTCCCTGGAAATGCTCGGATGTTACACCGACCAGCAAGGCAGCCAACGTTACCCTCCCCTGCTGCGCTTTTTCTATCCGGACCAGGGAAACTTTATCGCGTTTGTCTCCAACTTCAAGTCCCGCCCGGTTCTGCGCCAGCTCGTGAATGCGTTCCGCTTGCATTCTGATTTCCCTGCCGAATCGCTTGCCACGTTCGAATTCGTTCCGGGCGTTTCCTGGAGCGATCATCTTTCTTTCTGGCGGGAAGATTATCCTGCGGTGATGATCACCGACACCGCATTCTATCGCTACGCCCACTACCATACCGCGCTCGATACACCGGAAAAGCTAAATTACGACTCCATGGCACGGGTTGTTGAAGGTCTAGGGAATGCTTTCTTTGCACTCGCGGAGTGAAGCGGATGTCAATTTCCAAGGATCCAGGATCGAACTTCCTGTCCTCGCTGGGTTCTGAAGCGGACAGGTGAATTATCTTTCCATTACTCAAAAACTTTCCTCCAATTTATGTCCAGCATGGAACGGCGAGCAAACAATAAGTTAAAATTCTGCGCCCAGATGAACCGTCTCAAGCAATCAGGATATTTCCAATGCAAATAAGACGCGGCGCAGTAATTTTTCTTCTTATCCCCATTTTTTTGGCGGCAAGCGGCTTTAGCTTAAACGTCTTTGCCGAAGGCTCTGAAGTTGTACGCAGTACACTAGAGAACGGTCTCAGGGTCATCATCGTGCGCAATACCCTTGCGCCCGTGGTTGCGACCGCGGTCAACTATGGCGTTGGTGCAGATGAAACACTGCCTGGCTTTCCCGGCACTGCGCATGCCCAGGAACACATGCTGTTCCGCGGTAGTCCCGGACTTTCAGCCGACCAGCTTGCCGATATCGGTAGCTTGATAGGTGGCGATTTCAACGCCGACACACGGCAAACTGTCACACAATATTTTTTTACCGTATCCGCTAAGGACCTCGACATAGCGCTGCACATCGAAGCCCTGAGGATGCGCGGCGTACTTGATACCGAAAAAGATTGGGACCAGGAGCGCGGCGCCATTGAACAGGAAGTCGCTCAGGACCTTTCCGACCCACTTTATATTCTTTACACAAAACTGAGATTTGCGCTGTTTACTGATACACCCTACTCGAATGATGCGCTCGGCACCCGTGTCTCATTCGACAAAACGACCGCCGCGATGCTCAAAGATTTCTATGACAAATGGTACGCACCCAATAACGCGATACTCATTATAGTCGGTGACGTCAACCCGGGGGCAACGCTCGAAAAAGTCAAACAACTCTTCGGGGATATCGCTGCCAAAAACCTCCCGCAACGCCCCGAAATAAAGTTCCAGCCCGTTATCCGGCAATCGCTCAGCCTCGAAACCGATCTTCCCTATGGGCTCCAGGTAATCGCATTACGCATGCCGGGTATCGACAGCCCGGACTTCGCAGCGGCGGAGGTGTTAGCGGACGTATTGAAGAGCCGACGAGGCGAACTGTATGAGCTCGTGCCCAAAGGAAAGGCGCTTGGCGCAGACTTTGTCTTCGAACCGCTGCCCAAGGCAGGGCTGGGTTATGCGGTAACCACTTTTCCCTCGGGCGGCGATGCCAAAGCGCTCGAGTCGGAGATGCGCACCATTCTTGCCAAAATCGCAAGGGAAGGCGTCCCGGCCGATCTAGTGGCCGCGGCAAAACTTCAGGAGCGGCGCAGCGCGGAGTTCCAAAAGAATTCCATCAGCGGCCTCGCCACGGTATGGTCGGAAGCTGTTGCGGTTTACGGCCTCAATTCCCCGGACGAGGATCTCGCACGCATTGAAAAAGTCACAGTTGAGGATGTCAACCGTGTGGCCCGCAAATACATTGATCTCGACCGGACTGTCACCGCGGTGCTCACTCCGCAGGGTTCGGCCAAGCCGATCGCTGCTCGCGGTTTTGGGGGGCAGGAAAATATCGCGCTGGGCGAAGCCAAACCGACATCGCTCCCGGGTTGGGCGGCAGTGGCGCTGACTCATCTCACGGTGCCGGATTCGACCGTCCGCCCGGTGGTCAGCACCCTTGCCAATGGCATTACCCTCATCGTGCAACCGGAAAATGTGAGCGATACGGTGAGCGTCTACGGGCACATCAAGAATCGCCCTGAGCTTCAAGTCCCGAAAGGACAGGAAGGATTATCCCAGGTGCTGGAAGAGCTTTTTTCTTATGGGACAGAGCAGCTTGACCGCATCGCTTTCCAACAGTCCCTCGACGCGATCGGCGCTGACGAGCACGCCGGCACCGATTTTTCGGTGCAAACGCTCAGCGACGATTTCGAGCGCGGCGTGGAACTCCTCGCGGATAATGAATTGCATCCGAGGTTTCCCGAACAAGCCTTCGATATCGTCAAGCAACAGATCGCTCAGACAGTGGCGGGTACGCTGACCAGCCCCAGCTATCTCAGCGGGCGCGCGCTGCGCGCTGCGCTTTTTCCAAAAGACGATCCAACGCTGCGTGAAGCGTTGCCGGAAACGGTCGGCGCGCTGTCACTTCGGGACGTGCGCGACTATTATCGTTCAGCCTTTCGGCCTGACCTCACGGCCGTCATGGTGATTGGAAACGTGACCCCTGATCACGCGAAAGCCGTAATCGAGAAATACTTCGGAAGCTGGTCAGCAGCCGGCCCCAAACCGGACATAGAGTTGCCGGCCGTCCCGCTCAACTCTCCCGTGGTAAGTGCAGTGCCCGACGCCAGTCGCGTGCAGGACAGCGTGATACTCGCAGAAACCCTTAATCTCACACGCTTCAATCCGGATTATTACGCGCTGCAACTCGGCAATAACGTGCTCGGAGGCGCCTTCTACTCGACGCGGCTGAGTCGGGATATTCGCAAGGATGCCGGGCTTGTCTATTACGTTGAGTCTTACTTCGAGGTCGGCAAGACACGTGGCGTTTATTTTGTTAATTACGGATGCGATCCGGACAATGTTTCCAAAGTTCAGAATTTGGTCGTTCGCGAGCTCCAGGAGATGCAAACCGTGCCCGTTACGGCAGACGAATTACAACGAGCTAAGGCGTACCTGCTGCACCGGATACCGCTGCAAGAAGCAAGTGTGGAAGACATTGCGCACGGAATTATGCATCGTTGGATCCTTGACCTCCCGCTTGACGAGCCGACGCATGCGGCGCGTCGCTATTTGGGACTGGACGCAGCCGAAGTGCAAGCTGCCTTTGCTAAATGGTTGCGTCCCGACGATCTGGTACGCGTAAGTCTCGGACCCGGCTCCCACTAGTTGTGCGCTGGACCGGCTAGCTCATTGCTAGGCTCTCGCTAAGTTTCTAATTGAACAATTTCCTTTAAGGCGGCAAGTCCATGCCCGCATGATGGTCAGGAAGCATAGGAATGCCGCGACTTGGCTTAGAAACCAGGATTCGAGCTTTGTTTTTCCGAGACCTTTTTGGATGCAGTGGACGAAATACGTAGCCAGCTATACACTTATTTCACGATCCGGTCGGATTAACTCAGAAATCATTCAATTCAGGGCTGGCGTAGCCGGTTCACGAATACAACGGAGGTTGAAAATGGCAATTCGCATAGGTGACGAAGCGCCGGATTTTACGGCTGAAACAACAGAGGGCAAGATCCGGTTTCACGAATGGATCGGAGATAAGTGGGCTATCTTGTTTTCTCACCCGAAAGATTTCACACCAGTTTGCACTACAGAGCTCGGTTACATGGCCAGTCTGAAACCTGAGTTCGACAAGCGCAATACCAAGATCATTGGCCTCAGCGTGGATCCGGTAAGCGACCATAAAGCGTGGTCCAAGGACATTGAGGAAACACAAGGCCACAAGGTGAATTATCCCATGATCGGTGATCAGGATCTGCATGTTGCGAAACTCTACGACATGATTCACCCGAACGCGATGGGCGGGAAACGCACTGCTGCGGACAACGCGACAGTACGCACGGTATTCATCGTCGGGCCTGACAAGAAGGTCAAGGCGATGCTCATCTATCCGATGAGCGCGGGCCGAAACTTCGATGAGGTGCTGCGTCTGCTGGATTCGGTTCAGTTGAACGCCAAGCACTCGGTAGCGACACCGGTGAATTGGAAACCGGGCCAGGACGTCATCATTCCGACCTCCGTTTCCGATGAGGAAGCCAGGAAGAAATACCCACAGGGTTATAAGACCTTAAAGCCGTATCTGCGCACCGTGGCACAACCGAAGTAACGCGGCAGCACACAGCGCGGCGCATAGAGCGCCCGTTTGACGGCCGGCTTCAATGCTCCCCAATAGATCCGGCCGGGGGCCGGTATTTAGGCCAAAGGCGATGCGCTGATGATGCGCATTCGCCCAAATAAGAATCGGCAATCCGCGCACAAGCCGCTTGCGTATGCTTTTCTTTCTCCAGCTCGAGCATATTGTCGATCTCTGCACCGGCTTGCGACACGGGGCACAAGGTTTTGCGAGTCATCGCGAATCGTCTGCGCAGGTTGGGCAGGACTCTTCCAACGTCGCACGAAAGTAAATCCTGTCGAGCTTGAGACAAGCAAACTGAAATGGCTTGATATCTGCACCTGCTACACGGCTGGCGACCGGCGAATTGAAGCTAGTACCATGCAGAAATTGATCTAAGTCAAGGAATTATCCCGAACGGCGATTATATTTCTGTTATCTAAAGCCGGAGGCTGGTTTTGGCGTCAATGATCCCCAACGCTGATCGAAATCCACAGAAGCAACAGGCTTTCGATGCGCATAATGGGGGAAAAACTCCGCCAAAATCGGAAATTGAATCTCTTTATCAATAAATGCTCAAAGCGTCTGTTATGAGAAAGACCGCAATCGAGTGGCTGGCAGGGCTGGCCGTTTTGTTGGCCCTTCCTGGCGCAAATGGGCAATCCTCGTTGAAAACCAAGCAGGACGTAGAGATGCGAAGGCTATCAGCAGAAAGCGGTTGCGATCTATGCCATTCCCTTGAGCATCGACCGCAAACGGGAAACGAATTATTACCGATTGGCCCGGCATGGAAAGATGTGGGGAAAAAGTACCGGGGCCAGAAGGATGCGGCGGACCGTCTGGTACAAATTGTTATTCAGGGCTCAGGGTCTCAAGACCGCCATTGGAGTGGCAAGGCCAGCGGGGCGACCATGCCGCCAAACGCCGTCGAAATCAGTGAAGCAGATGCCGAGAAGCTGGTGCGCTGGATCCTGTCATTGGACAAAGCTTCGCATCAGTAGAATTCAGAATCACATGCCGGGCCTGTCTCGATGCAGTGCCGGCCTGTGCTTGCGCCCACGCAAGCGATATTGGGCCGTTGGCCGGGAAAAAGGAGTTTTGGGGTGAAAGGAATTCTAAGACTCGCATTTAAGCTATTGACCAACGATACGGCCAAATTCACCGCGCTGCTTGTCGGAATAACGTTCGCGACATTCTTAATGATCCAAATGACCTCGATATTTGCCGGCGTCCTGGACAAATCATCGGCGACCGTCACCAATATCGGCTCAACCATCTGGGTGATGGACCCGGCCGTTAATACGGTAGCGAACAGTATTCCAATGCCGGATTATGTGCTGGACGCCATACGCAGCATAAACGGGGTCAAATATGCCGTGCCTCTCTATTCTGGTACTGCTCTAGCCAAGCTTCGAAGCGGTACTTACCAGGCGGTAAGCGTGCTTGGGCTGGACGATTCCAGCCTGGTAGGGAGACCTGGCCTGTTCGAGGGAAAGATCGAGAATATCTTTGCTGAAAACGCATTCATTGTGGTTAAGGATTCCGAGTTTCCAAAATTCGAATATCCAAAAGTAGGCACGGAGTTTGAAATTAACGAGCACCGCGGACTTGTTGTCGGCATTGCGAAAGTCGCTGCTGCCGGACTGTTTGGAATCCCGACCCTTTATACGACCTACAACCGGGCAATTCAATATCTGCCAAACAGTAGATATACCCTTACCTATGTTCTCGTCGAACCGAAAAACCTTAACGATGTGCAACACATTAAGCAGCAGGTAAAAGCGCTGGGCTACTTGGCCCTGACAAAAAACGAGTTTGTACAGCGCATCGCCGATTTTTACATTTACCAAACAAGCCTAGGAACAAATTTGCTGCTCATGACCCTGATCAGCTTTATCGTCGGTCTTTCCATATCGGGGCAGACCTTTTACACGTTTATTCTCGAGAACCTTGAACATTTCGGGGCCTTAAAAGCGATAGGCACAAAGGGATACGAGCTTGTCTACATGATCCTTTTTCAAGCCGGTTTTACCGCACTCATCGGTTTCGGTCTGGGAATTGGTTTGTGCACGATATTAATAACATTAGCGAAATTCAGGCTTCCCAGTTATGCGGCGGTAATTACCTTCACCAATATCGGGGTTGCATTTATCACCGTTCTCATCATAGCCGGCGTCTCCAGTTATTTCGGCGTAAGAAGGGTGCTCAAGATAGAGCCCTTTGATATCTTCCGAGGCTAACGATGCCGAATACGGCAGTTAAAGCAACCCAGCTAGTCAAATGGTTTGGCGAAGGTGAAGCCAAGACCCAAGCTGTCAAGGACGTCAGTTTCGAGGCCAACTTCGGCGAGATGCTCTATATTGTCGGGCCATCGGGGAGCGGAAAGACAACACTGCTAAGCATGATTTCAGGCATACTCCGCCCTAATTCCGGCAGTGTGATCGTCGAAGACAAGGACCTTTGGAATTTGCCTGAAGATCAGATCGCTGATTTCAGACTGAACACGATTGGCTTTGTGTTCCAGGACTACCACCTCTTTCCACGCCTGACAACGGTTGAAAACGTTGCAATTCCGCTGATTCTCAAGAAGCGCGACTGGAATGAATCAATGCAGGAGGCGACAAAATGCCTCGAAGTTGTCGGGCTAAAGGACCGGGCGCAACTGCGCCCAGTCAAGCTAAGCGGCGGAGAGCAACAGCGGGTCGCGATCGCGCGGGCCATTGTTAGCCGCCCGGATATTTTGATTTTGGACGAACCGACCGCTTCCTTGGATGGGGACACAGGCAAAGCGATTATCCAATTCGTAAAAGCAAACATCCTCAACGAGAGGCGTTGTATTTTAATCGTGACACATGACATCAGGATTTTTGAATTCGCGAATGAAATAATGAAAATGGAAGATGGACGAATAGTGGGAATCGAAAGGGTTAACTAGGTGAGAAACAAGATTCTAATCCTGCTCTGCGCTGCAGGCATCCTGGCTGGCCTGCTGAGCGCGTATCTTTACAGCTCTCCTAAGATTCCCTTGCCACCTGCGTTTAATCCGGCTGTAAATCCCTACGAAAAAGGAATTTACGCCAACGGCATTATCGAGAGCTATCAGACAAATGGCGAGAATATTAACATCTACCCTGAGATCTCCGGCCCAATCACCCAGATCCTGGTCAGCGAAGGAGAAACTGTGCACCAAGGAGATCCACTGATCACGATAGATGACTCGGTTCAGAGAGCAACCGTGCAGCAACAGAAATCCCAGGCAGAGGCTGCGCTAGCCCTGCTCCAGGAACTAAAGGCCCAACCAAGAAAAGAAATCTTGCAGGTTTCAGAAGCGCAAGTTGCATTGGCCAAGGCAAATTTGAAAACCGCAGAGGACCAGTTGGATAAGCAAAGGAGGTCGTACGAGCTGGAGCCGAAATCGGTAAGCAAGGACACTCTGGATAATGCGGTTAATGCAGTCCACGTAGCCAAGGCCAACCTGGAGCTTGTCCAGAAACAGTTCGAACTCACAAAAGCCGGAGCGTGGATATACGACATCCAAAACCAGGAAAAACAGTACAACGCATTGTCCAAGGCGTTTACGGCATCAAGTGCTCTGCTGGCAAAGTACGCCATAAGGGCGCCAGTAGATGGAGTTGTTCTTGCAATCAAAGCAGCAGTGGGAAGCTATGTTTCACCACAAGGCGCCTATGGTACTTACACCGGGGACCTTAACCCGATGATTGTCATGGGAGCTACCCAGACCTACCTTGAAGTGAGGTGTTACATCGATGAGATATTGATACACCGACTCCCTCAAGGAACGGCGATGAATGCAAAAATGTCGATCCGAGGCACTAATGTCATCATTCCTTTGGAGTACGTGCGCTCCCAGCCCTACGTTTCGCCCAAAATTGAATTGTCGAGCCAGAGGACAGAGAGAGTCGACGTAAGAGTGCTGCCTTTGATCTTCAGATTCAAGAAACCCGATAACGTTAATCTTTATCCCGGCCAGCTGGTGGATGTTTATTTGGCGGAGAAATAGACGATCTGATGGAGGACGGTCATGTTAAAGACGCACTTCATGCAGCGATGTGCTGCGACAGTAAAAATGTCTTTCGGTAATGCTATCAAGTGCCAGACGAACTACAGAGCGGCTGAGCGCATGCTTTGGGGACTGTGCACGGCCTCACTTTGTTCTATGGTCGGCTGCGCGGTTGGTCCGGATTTTGTCCGTCCCAGCAAGCCATCGGTTGAGCAGTACACGTATGGCGAAGAGCCGAGTACCACGGCATCTGCGGATGGCGAAGTACAGCACTTCGAACCGGGCGCAGACATCGTGGGCGATTGGTGGCGATTATTTAACTCCGACAAGCTGGACACTGCGGTCAGGGAAGCCGTTGCCCAGAATCAGAATCTGCAGGCGGCACAGGCCAGCTTGCGCCAAAGCCAGGCGCAATTGCAGGCGGGTTACGGCATCTTCTATCCGCAAATCGACGCGGGATTCAGCGCTTCGCGCCAGAGGTCTTCCCCGGCCCGCATAAACGGAAATGTCACGAGCAGTGTATTCAATTTATTCACGCTTTCGGCGGTGGTCAGCTATACGGTTGATGTGTTTGGCGGGCAACGCCGAACGATTGAGAACCTGCAGTCCTTAGTCGATTATCAGCGCTACACGGTATTGGCGACCTATCTCACTCTCACGGGCAATATCGTCAATGCCAATATCGCACGCGCTGCCTATGCTGCGGAGATCGAGGCTACCCAGCAGCTTGTCGACTCACTTAGAGAAGAGGTCAAGATAACCGAGGCCCAGGCGCAAGCGGGCACCACACCGTACTCGGCCCTGGCCAGTTTACAGACCCAGTTGGCTGCCATCGAGGCGACGCTGCCACCAATCAAACAAAAGCTAAGTCAGACTGATCATCTGCTCGCTACCCTTTCTGGTCGTGCCCCGGCGGATTGGCAACCTCAACAAATCAGCTTGACCGAGCTCGCGCTTCCGGAAAACCTGCCGCTTACCTTGCCTTCCGAGGTCGTTCGTCAGCGCCCGGACATTCTCGAAGCGGAAGCTCTGTTGCACAGTAGCAGTGCTCAAATCGGAATCGCAACTGCCGCTTTATTTCCCAGTTTCACAATTAATGGTGGTTATGGTGTACAAAATACTTCCACGGGCAATCTTTTCAATAGCAACAGCAAATTTTGGAGTATCGGCGGAGGCGTGGTCGCCCCATTGTTTCACGGCGGTACCCTGTACTACCAGCGTGAGGCTGCTATTGAAGGCTACCAGCAATCACTAAGCAATTATCGCCAAACGGTCCTCGGCGGTATCGCGCAGGTTGCCGATACGCTGCGCGCGTTGGAACACGATGCCGAGGCTTTACAAGCGCAATCCAATGCGCTTAATTCGGCCGAGGAAGCGCTAAACCTGATACTGACAAATTACCGCGCCGGCACGGTAAATTATCTTCAAGTTCTGATTGCGACCACCCAGTACCATCAGGCGAAAATCGGCTATCTGGAAGCAAAGGCTCAACGTTTGCAGGATACCGTGGCCCTTTATATCGCCCTCGGCGGAGGGTGGTGGAACGGCGGTGATTTCGTACCGGCTAATCCCGCCGCAGGATAATAGCCGTCGGCCTGACGCAGGCCTTTTCGAATAACCGGGAATCCAGGCGAAATATTAGAACTCGAAAATTATCAGCACTGCGTGAGCTGATCGGGGGTATCGATATCGATAACGGTCCCGGGATCATCTGTATCCACGCGTACCAGTTCCTGGGAATCGCGTATTAGCAATTTTCTAGCGCCTTGATCGCCGTCTAAATTGAGCAAATCATCGAGGTATTTTTTGCCAAACGCCACTGGATGTCCGCGCCGACCGGCGAAATAAGGTGCAGCGAGCACCGCGCCATCGACAATGGTCCTGGCAAGCTTGCCAATGGTCTGAGGCTGAATGAGCGGCATATCGGCGAGCGCCACGATCCAGCCATCGGCATCTTGCACGCGGCTGATGCCGAAAGCCAGGCTCGCTCCCATTCCGCGTTTCGCATCGGCGCATATGGCAAGCTCCAGTCCTTCCTGAGCCAGCAGGCGACTCAGCGTGGCGTCGTCCGGGCGTACAACCGCAAGCGCATGACCCAGCCCGCGCAGGAGATTGCGTGCCGCGGCAACAGCTATGGGTATTCCGTCCGGAAGCGGGGCAAGCAGTTTCTCGCCGCCAAAACGGCGAGCCTCCCCCGCGGCAAGTAAAATTCCGTAAATCACGGCCCGGCCAAGGCGCCGCGCAATGCTGCAGTTGCCGGCGACTCTTGCGCAGGAAGAAGTTTGATGCCGTTACGCAGTGCAGTAAGCTCTGCAAGAATCGCCACCGCGATTTCCGGCGGAGTACGGCTGCCGATGTGCAATCCAACAGGCCCGTTGAGCCGGGCAATCTCGTCATCACTCAGGTCGAAGTGTCGTTTCAGCCTGAGCTTGCGTTTCGCAGTATTTATCTTGGACCCCAGCGCGCCGACATAGAACGCCGGGGATTTGAGCGCTTCGAGTAGCGCCAGGTCATCCAGCTTCGGGTCATGCGTCGCGGCAACCACTGCTGTGTGCCCATCCGGTTCCAGAGCCAGCACCATGTCATCCGGCATGCTGCTGGAAAATTCCGTGCCTGGCACACGCCAGCCTTTGAAATATTCTTCTCGCGGGTCGCACACGATCACATGGTAATCGAGCGCCAGCGCCATCTGCGCCAAATAGCGCGCAAGCTCGCTGGCACCGATGATGAGCAGGCGCCAGCGCGGTCCATGAATCGTTTTGAGCCACGCACCGTCAAACTGCATCATGTCACTGCGTTTTGCCGGTGAAAGCAGGGCGCGTCCGCTACTGAGTTCCAGGCTGCGTGCAACAATCTCGCGCTGTTGAATGCGCTTTTGCAGTTCGCGCAGAACCGCAATCTCCGGCGCAGGTTCCAGTACCAGCTGCAGCGTGCCTCCGCACGGCAGCCCGAAACGCAGCGCTTCGTCCTGGGTTACGCCGTAAGTCACAAGCTCGGGCCGCCCCCCGCTTAATCTGCCTTCCCGTACCCGTGAAATCAGGTCGTCTTCAATGCAGCCGCCGGAAACCGATCCGCTTACCTGACCGTCATCCCGAATCACCAACCACGCACCCGGCGCGCGCGGCGCAGAACCCCAGGTACTGACCACTGTCGCCAGTAGAATCCGGTGGCCGGCCTCGCCCCAGGTTATTGCGCTTTTGAGCACTTCCAAGTCGACGCTATCCATAAAATGCTCAGGCCTTTTCCAGTTGCTTTCCTATCGGCAATTGGCGAATGCGCTTGCCAGTCGCCATAAACAGCGCGTTGACAACAGCGGGGGCAATGGGAGGCACTCCGGGTTCGCCCACACCGGTCGGCTTTTCATTCGAAGGCACGACGTGCACCTCGACGCGGGGCATTTCCGCGATGCGTAACACCGGGTAGTCCTGAAAGTTGGACTGATCGACTTTACCGTCGGTCAAGGTAATCGCGCCGTGCAACGCCGCCGCCAATCCATAACCAATTCCGCCTTCCATCTGGGCGCGGATGATATCGGGGTTAACGGCGAAACCGCAATCCACCGCGCAAACCACTCGATCGACACGAAAGTTGCCATCCTGCTTCACCGTCACTTCGGCTACCTGCGCGACGAAGGAGTTAAACGATTCATGCACTGCCACTCCCCGCCCGCGCCTTTCGCCCTCCCGGCCTGGGTCTAGCGGAGAATCCCACCCCGCTTTTTCAGCCGCAAGCTGAAGCACCCCGATATGCCGCGGGTGATTTTCCAAGTGCGAAATGCGAAACGCTACCGGGTCTGTACCAGCCAATTGTGCCATATCGTCTACGAAGGTTTCAGTCACGAATGCGTTGTGACTTGAGCCGACCGAGCGCCACCACTGCACCGGCACACCGATGTTGGGCGAGTGCAGGTCCACCAACAGGTTAGGAATTTCGTAAGGCAGATTCGCCGCCCCTTCCACCGAGGTGCCGTCTATGCCATTTTTTACCATCGCGGCTTCCAGCGGCGTGCCGGCCATGATCGACTGGCCAACAATGCGGTGTCCCCAAGCCACAAGCTTGCCGTTTGCGTCGAGGCCGGCTTTCATCTCGTGGTAATACATCGGCCGGTAATATCCCGCTCGAGTATCGTCTTCGCGGGTCCAAACCAGTTTCACCGGAGCACGGCCCTTGATGGCCTTGACGATATTTGCGGCTTCCACGAGGTAGTCCGAGTGAGGATTTGCGCGGCGGCCAAAGCTGCCCCCCGCGTAAAGCATATGCAGCTTCACCTGCTCGGGCTTTAGTCCCATTACATTGGACAAGGAAATCTGGTCGACTGTCTGGAATTGCTCGCCATTCCATATTTCACAGCCATTCTTGGATAAGCGCGCGACACAGTTCAGGGGTTCCATGGCGGCATGCGCAAGATACGGCAGCTCGAATGCGGCCTGCTGTTTTTTATCTGCAGCTGCGAAAGCGGAATCAAGATCGCCTTCCTCGCGCGCCACCGTCCCGGGCAGTTTCGCGAGTTCCTGGTACTGGGAGATAATTTCCGCCGAGCTGAGCTTGAACGCCTCGGAGTCGTCCCACTCCACCAACAGGACGTCGCGGCCCTGTTTCGCTGACCAGAAATCAGTTGCGAGCACCGCTACGCCGGTGGGAATTTCCACCACCGCCACCACTCCCTTGTATGCCTTGGCCTTGGAGGCGTCAAAGGATTTGACTTTTCCCCCAAAGCGCGGCGAATGAGCGACTACGGCAGTCAGCAAACCGGGCAGCCGCACGTCTTGCGTAAAAACCGCAAGCCCGGTGGTTTTATCATGCGAATCCTTGCGCGGCACATGCTTGCCGATGAATACAAAATCAGCCGCATCTTTGAGCTTGACATCCGCCGGCACCGGCAATGCCGCAGCCCTCGCAGCAAGCTGGCCAAATGTCGCGCTGCGGCCGGATTGTTCATGCCTTACTGTGCCTTCCCCCACCGCAATGGAATCGGGCGCAACCTTCCAAAGTTGGGCTGCGGCCGCCACCAGCATGGCGCGCGCTGTTGCACCGGCACGCCGCATTTGCTCGAAGGAATTTGCGATTGCACTGCTCCCTCCGGTTCCTTGCATCGGACCCCAGAGTAAATTGTTATAACGCTTGGCATCCGCGGGCGCGCCCTCGACGCGAACTTGCGACCAAGACGCGTCCAACTCCTCGGCCACCAGTGTCGCAAGTCCTGTGTAGGTGCCCTGCCCCATTTCCAGATGCTTTGCGACTACGGTAACCGTGTTGTCGTTGCCTATGCGCACAAAGGCGTTCGGCTCAAAGTCTGATCCCCTCGCTGCCTCCGTGTTGCCGGATCCGCCTTCGGCCAACGCGTTTGGCAGATAAAAAGCCAAAGTCAAACCTGCACCGGCCTTAAGAAAATTGCGGCGGCTTTCGTTAAAGATTTCTGTCCCGTCCATCACGTCTTTCCTCAGGTCAGCGTCTTGGCCGCTTTATGGATGGCGGCGCGTATTCGCACATAAGTCGCGCACCGGCAAATGTTTCCACCCATCGCAGCATTGATATCCGCATCGCTAGGATTGTGATTGCTTGCCAAAAGCGCGGCTGCGCTCATGATCTGACCCGGCTGGCAGTAGCCGCACTGGACAACATCCAATTGTTGCCACGCGGCCTGAGTCGCCATGCCGGCTTTGGTTTTCAATCCTTCAATCGTAATGATCTCCTTTCCCGCCACGGCAGAAATTGGCACGACACAGGATCGCGCAGGCGCTCCATTCAAATGAACCGTGCACGCCCCGCACAGCCCTATGCCGCAACCGTATTTGGTTCCAGTCAAACTCAATTGATCGCGCAATACCCAAAGCAAAGGAGTGTTCGGGTCCGCCGAGACTGTTCGGCGTTTTCCATTGACAGTCAAAAGCGTCATGTTGATTCCTTTTCAGAATTGGCCCAAAGTCGCGAAGACTTGCCCATCGCCATAGCTAAAGATTACCAAATGACGCTCCGCTGTGGTATCGCAGTTATCAACAGCCAGGTCTCAATCGCAGCTTGCAGGGCGACGTCAGGTGCCGCTTCATCATCGACCTTCCGTCGCTGGAATAGTAATCTTGCAGCCGGTTCTAATCGAAAATTATCGATAAACTCTTAAGCAGTACTAAAAGATCTGGGGGCCGTTTTTGCCCGCGAACTTAATTCACAGGAAGGGCCACTGAAGGAAAAACCTGACAGTCAGCTTACAAAACAAGTGTTGAGGTGTTCAACCCTTGGTTGTGGTTTTGCGGATTTCCTTTTCGTCGGACCACTCGAGCAGCCCGTTGCGTATGTTCCATAGCTGCAGGTTAAACTTGTAAAAGACATCTTTCACGTCTTTCGTTTGCTTCACGATCGAGACGATGTTTCCCTCCATGCGGTACTGGGCACCCACCATACGACCTTTTTCTGCCGCCTGCTCCGGCTCGTAGAGTTCGCTTTGCTGGCGCTCCAACTCCTGGACCTGCTGCTGCATTGCGGCTTGGTCTACAGCGAAACGCACCTTGCCGCTCTTCTGCAGCTCGGCACGGATGCTGTCAGTAATGGCACGTGTGTCGATGTACTCGCTGGTCTTGTTCTTGACCTCTTGCACGGTCACGATGGGTAGGTTGCTGCCGACGATGACCGGGGCCTGCAGCATGGAGCGTGTCATCGATTCAGCGATCATTTGCAAATCAGTGGAGCTGAACTGGTTGGTTACGGTTTCTATGCCTCTTTCTTCGCCGTAGCGGGTCTTCTCCTCGGCGCAACCCGCAACCAGTGCCGCGGCGACGAGCAATACCGCTAGGCGGCGGCTGTGGCTCGATTCAATCATCTGTTCTCCTTTCAGAAGGCGGACCCACGGTCCAGGCCCGACGCTTCGTTTCCTGGATCAGCCAGGATTACTCCTGGCCCATCAAGATCAATCGGAAATCGACCGCCTTGTTCGTGGGCGCCACCCCGCTGACCGGAAAATTGCTGTTATCGTTCATCAAGATCGGCTTCCACACTTCTTCCTCCCAAGCTCGCATGCCCTCCTGGTCGATCCAGCGGAATTTATAGGCAACGCGTTTGACATGGGAGCTATCGTTATTCAGATTGACATCGACTCTAAGCAAATCACCGGTCATCGTGCAGCGCATGTCAGTCGGGATGACAGTGGTGCGCTTCCCTTCGGTCAGAACCTTTAGTTTTTCCAGGTCCTCCATCGAGCTGACCTTGGCATCGCCTATCGGGCAACCGAAGGCAAAACCGGGTTTTTCGAAACCCTTTTTGGTGGCGCAACCAGTCGCCAATGCGGCCGCCACCAGTGGAATGATTATCCAAGTCCGGTTCATTTTGGGCCCTCCATGGTTTGGGTTTGCTGTTCCAACGTTCCTTGCTCGCTCCCGGTTGACAACCCCGCTGCGGCGCTTGTGGAAGAGAGTTCCCCACCGCCCCCACGGACCATTACCGGGGGCTGCACAAAGAGCTGATGTCGCAATAAACGTAAGTCTACCACGGAGTAGCGTCCGGATACCTCAAGCCGCACGCTGCGTTCGCCTTCCAGGGTTTGGAGCCTGACAGTATGGGCACCGGGAGCGAGCCGGCCACGAGCAATGGCGATTTCCGATGGAAGGGTGCGCCAGGTCCGTTCGTCGGCCGATTCGGTCAGCACCGAGCCTAAGGCGAGCGCTAAAGCGGCGGTCATTTCGACCAGTTGAGTGGCATTATCCTTTTGTTTTTGGGCGTGGTGCTGCATTTGGTACTGGGCCACAGCCTTGGAGGTGGAGCGGATCGTAGCCCGGAGCATAATCCCGGGCATGTCGTCCTTAAGCGCGCGGCGTGCCATCAGGTCAATGCTGGTTATCGGCGCCACTGTCAGCGTCTGCCCATCATCTACCTTTAGGAAGCGCGGCAGGTAAGGCCACGAGGTTGACACCATTACCGGGAACGAGACCGGGATAAGAATCAGCGTTCCATTTATCGGAACAGGCAGCCGGAATTGACGCGACTGCAAGGCGGGAGCGGTACCGGATCCGATCACGAACAGCACGTCGGTTAGCCCGTCATCAGCTGCCCCCACGCGCTGGTCCAAGCCGCGCAGCGCTTGTTCCAGCAACGGCTGGTTGGGCTGCAGTTCATTCGCGAGCCGGTAACCGGGTGCCGCCAGGCTCGGTTCGTCGAGTGACTCGTAAACAAAACCCGCCAGATAATGCGCCAGCGCGCTCTGGTAACTATTTTTTAGCGCGTTCACGGCGGGATTGTCGATAGTCTCGACCGGATATCCGTTCAGTTCCTTAAAGCTGGTTCGTGCACCCCTCTTCGAGGCGTCTTGCTCAACCGAAAGGAGCTCCTTGCTACGCAGATCTGCTATTACCGCTTCCAGCTCATGCGTTTGCTTTATCGCTACTCGCGCATTCTCGTAGTCCCCCATGGCCAGAAAATTGAGTGTGATATATGTGAGCAGCATCACTTTTTCATAGTCGTGGCCCTCGTAAGGGCGCACCTTGTCGTTGATCAAATAGCTTGCTGCGCCCCGAAACAGCCTAAGCGGATTGGTTTGAGCCGTATTCTGCCAAGCCTGAACATAGGCATTCGCAGTCATCCAGGATTTTTGGCTGTCGGGATAGCGGTCGCCGAGACGCTCCAGCATGCCAAGCTCGAGGTAGTAGAGGAGATCCTTGTCGCCACGATTGTTTGAATTCAGAACCTTGATGGCACCGTCCACATTGCCGCTGGATGCCTGGTCAAGCGTATCGCGCAATTCGGTGTCGTAGCTCCGGAATGCCGCGCAGCCGGATAAACAAAGCATCAGGCCGAACGCGGCCAGCGCGCAGCGCCAACCGCCCGCGCCACGGCGAGAAACCGAGCATCGATAAGCATCGAGCGGTTTTGTCAAATTACGAAATAAGTCCTGGTCTGCCAGCTTAAGTCTAATATGAAATTCTAGGAGTTCAGGGTAGCACTTTTCTGTATTACTCTAAATTCCTGAATGAAGATTTTTATACCAGCCAATAACGTTCGCGGGTAGCGCAGCGTTTACAGATGCAGGCTATAGCTAAACAAAAACCCCACCGAAGCGGGGTTCTTGGTAATCAAGTGCAGTTGGATCTTGTGGTTGCCGTTTGATCTCCTGTTACCTGTCACGACGCTCACGGAAGTCCGCGCGGCGGTCCATGCGGTCGGAGTGCAGGTCACGTCGGTCGTTCCTGCGATCCATCCTGTCCGCGTGGAGGTCACGCCGGTCTTGGTGGATATCCCGGTTATCGGCGCGTAAATCATTACGCTCTTGCGCCGCACCGGTCTTGTTGCCGTCTTTACGGTCTTGAGCCAGTTCGCGCCGGTCTTGCCTGCGGTCCTGGAGGTCGCCGTTCAATTCCCGCCGGCCTTGGTGCGCATCACGATTGTCGTGCCTTAAGTCTCGCCTGTCCTGGCGAATGTCCCTCGTGTCCTGCTTGACGTCGCCGTCAGCAGCGCAAATAGCCGGCAACGCCCCCAAAGCAAGTGCTACGCTTAAAACTATTGTCGTTTGCTTCCACATTTTTCGATTCTCCCTGAGTAAGATTAGAATTGAGACCCGTCCGATACTTCGCAATTCACTCGAGCAAAAGGCATGCCATGCGCGGAATCCGTGCTTTCCTTCTGGACGCGCCTTACAGGAAACTGACAGAGGGACAATAATTCGCATGAAGCGCCTTTTTTTGTCAGTCAGGCATACAACCCTCGGTTTGAAAGCCCGCGAGAGGGACCCAATACTGCTGCGGCCGCTACCCCGACATGATTCCAGGCACCTGCAACGTGCAACCTAGACTCCGAAGCAATACATCCTCCAGAGCTTGTTTGGAGAAACATATAATTCCCGCACCCGCGCAAAGCCAGCTGCACGGGCGAGCGCTGTTATACTCGCTATTGTCTCGGGATGGTCCTGGGTTTGAATGTGTACTGCGGCGGCATCTCGCTCCTCCGCGGTGAGTGCGGTCCACTCGTCCTTGACGTTTGAGATCTCGCGACCGAGAAAGGCTTCAAGCGTTTCGCCTTCCGGGATAACAGGATCATAAATCAGCAACAATCCTGCCGGGCTGAGACCCTGCCGGATTTCCCGCAGGGCCAACAACTTTTCCTCGGCGCACAGATGATGCAGCGAGAGCCCGATCCAAACTACATCGGCAGGCACCCGGCGCTCGCGCATCGCCTCAACGAAGTCCGCCTGCTCGAGCTTGACTTTCCAGTCGACTCCGTTCAGATTGTTCCGCGCCAATTCGAGCGCCGGCTCGGCGAGATCCACTCCATGGTAATCCGTTATGAGTGTTCCCTTAAGCGCCGCGATCGAGGTACTCGCATCTCCACAAGCGAGATCCACAAACTCGAACGGCCTTGCCACCTCTTCCATCAAGACCTGGTGCAAAACCTCGTAGGCCTCGCGATGATATAGATAGTTGAAATCGACGATTTTGCGATACGTGGCCCATTGCGTGCGAAAAAACTGAATCGCCGCCTGGTCTGTCGACGGCGCGGCCGAGGAATGACGAACGACGTTAACCATCGGTATACCCAGCCTGCCGCGTCCAGCGTACTTTTTTGCAGTTGCTGCAAACCATACAAAGCATCGCGCGTGCTGAAAAACGTAATCACAGTATAACTGTGCAGGGTGTCGGCGTCTGCAGAATCTGTTCGCTCCAGTCGAACGTCCCTGGCTGGTTCCGCGTGATCCAATACTGAAAACGAAAATGTGCCGGATGGCAGCGAGAATGGTAAATTTACACTATGCCGAACGAATGCTCTCTGACCTTACATTGCTTTTTGACCATATCGGGAAAACCATGTCTCCACTAACGGAAACTGCCATCTACCTTTCTGCGGCTGTGATTGCCGTGCCACTTTTTAAGAGGCTGCGCTTTGGAGCCGTGTTGGGATACCTTGCGGCCGGGATCGTCATTGGACCCCATGTGCTCGGTCTCGTCAGCAACGTGCAAAGCATATTGAATTTCTCCGAACTGGGCGTGGTGCTGCTGCTGTTTATCATCGGTCTGGAATTGCAACCGTCGCGGCTTTGGGTATTGCGCAAATCGGTTTTTGGACTCGGCGGAGCCCAGGTCGCGGTCACGGCCGCACTGCTGGGTTTAATAGCTTATGGCATCGGTTTGTCACCTGAGAGTGCCTTAATCGCGGGCCTGGGGCTGTCGCTCTCTTCGACGGCGTTCGTCTTGCAGATTCTTGCGGAAAAGAATCAGCTCACAACGCGTTACGGCAGAACTTCATTTGCCATCTTGCTATTTCAAGACCTTGCAGTCATCCCCATCTTGGCCCTGATTCCGCTGCTCGCAGCCAAAGGCATCACTTCCGGCCAAGCGAGCCCGGGATTTGCCGCATTAAAGGCCCTGGCGGTAATAGCAGGGGTAATTGTCGGAGGCCGCTATTTATTGCGCCCGGTATTCAGGGCCATCGCAGCGAGCCGCATTCAGGAAGTTTTTACCGCTGCTGCGCTGCTGGTCGTGATTGGCACGTCGCAGCTGATGCAACTCGCGGGCTTGTCGATGTCGCTCGGTGCTTTCCTTGCCGGCGTACTGCTTGCGGACTCGGAATACCGGCATGAGCTGGAAGCCGACATCGAGCCTTTCAAGGGTTTGTTATTGGGCTTGTTCTTTATCGCGGTAGGAATGTCTGCCAATCTTGGCCTCATCGAGTCCCGGCCTGTCGCAATATTGGCGACGGTCGTCGCCCTTATGGCGATCAAGTCCGCTGTGGTGTTTTCGCTTGGAAGAATTTCGGGGTGTTCGAGTAATTCAGCCCGCAATCTCGCCGTTGCGCTGTCCCAGGGCGGCGAATTCGCGTTCGTGCTTTTCAGCGTCGCCGCCGCTCTCCAAATCATGGACCAGGCCGATGCCGACTTGCTGATTGTTGTAGTGACATTGTCCATGGCTCTGACGCCAGCATTTTTTTCCCTAAATGAGGCGATCGAAAAACATTGGCTGGCGCGTGCTGAGCCAGCGGTTTTCGACAAAGTAGATGAGGGCGATAACCGGGTGATAATCGCCGGATTTGGCCGTGTAGGCCAGATCGTGGGCCGCATTTTGCGCTTGAGAAAAATCCGCTTCACCGCCCTGGAGCTGAGTCAGGAACAACTTGATGTGATACGGCGTTTTGGCAGTAAAGTTTACTATGGCGATGCGTCACGCCTGGACTTGTTGCGCGCCGCAAAAGCGGACAAGGCGGAAATTTTTGTTTTGGCGATTGACGATGTCGCAACGTCCCTCAAAACCGCCGCGACGGTAAAAAAGCACTTTCCGAATCTGGCGATTTACGCGCGCGCTCGTAATCGTTTTCATGCTTACCAGCTGATGGATATAGGGGTAGACGGGCTGATTCGCGAAACACTTTTGTCCTCGCTGGAACTGGCCGGGCAGGTATTGCGCGGCCTCGGCGTTGATGAGGAGAAGACGCAAAGCACCATTGCAATGTTTAAGAGTCATGATGAAAAGGCACTGCTCGCGCAACACGCGATTTACCACGACGAGACCAAACTGATACAAACCACGAAAGAGGCCGCGCGAGAACTGCAGGGAATATTCGAATCAGATGCCTTGTCCGATAATATCAACGATAAACCGGCGTCAACTGTTACGCTGCGTTAGGTTCGTTCTATTTGTAGATGGGACGTCGAGTAGCAATCTTGCGTCCGCCCCTGCAGCGGCAGTTGGTTAAGCGCCTACCGCTGCCGTCATGCGGTGCTCGCCTCGCCTTGCGCTGCCCGCGCCCGGGGCCGCAGGCGCACCAGGTCTTCTTCTGTGAGGGTTTCCTTCTGCAGTAATTCGCGTGCGCCTTGCTCGAGCAGCGGGCGCTCGCGCTTGAGTATCGCGAGCGCTTTATCGAATGCCGCCGCGACCAGCGCGCGCACTGCGCGGTCGATCTCGCGCGCGGTTTCCTCGCTGTACTCGCGGCTCGGCGCCGGTCCCCCAGGCACTTGCAGGAACAGCGGTCGTTCCGGCTCGTAGGTCACATGGCCAAGGGTTTCGTGCATTCCAAAGCGCATGACCATATTGCGTGCAATGTCGGTGATTTTTGCAAGATCGTCCGCAGCGCCAGTTGAGATTTCCCCGAAGATGAGTTGTTCCGCGGCGCGCCCCCCGAGCAGCACCGCCATCTTGTTCTCAAGCTCCTCGCGCGTCATGAGAAAGCGGTCTTCAGTTGGGCGCTGGATGGTGTAGCCGAGCGCGCCAATGCCTCGTGGAATAATCGAAACTTTGTGCACTGGATCTGTGCCAGGCAGCGACATCGCCACCAACGCGTGCCCCATCTCGTGGTGCGCCACGACCGTGCGCTCGTGAGGATTGAGCAAGCGGTTTTTCTTTTCGAGTCCCGCCACGATGCGCTCAACCGCGCTGGTGAAATCATCCATTGTCACCGCTTGAGCTTTGCGGCGCGTGGCCAGAAGCGCCGCTTCATTTACCAGATTGGCGAGATCCGCGCCGGAGAATCCCGGCGTCAGGGCTGCGATTTTCTCCGAGTCCACTTCCGGTGCAAGCATTACTTTCTTAAGGTGCACGGCAAGAATCGCCACACGCCCTTTCTTGTCGGGACGATCAACCAGCACTTGACGATCGAAACGCCCGGCGCGAAGCAGCGCCGGATCAAGTATCTCGGGTCGGTTGGTCGCTGCGAGTAGCACTACTCCGCTGCTTGGGTCAAAGCCGTCCATCTCGGAGAGCAGTTGATTGAGCGTCTGTTCCTTCTCGTCATGGCCGCCGAGGGGATAAGCGCCACGTGCGCGCCCGAGCGCGTCGAGTTCGTCAATGAAGATGATCGCCGGAGCCTTGGCGCGCGCCTGCTCGAAAAGGTCGCGCACTCGTGCCGCGCCGACCCCGACAAACATCTCCACGAACTCGGAGCCATTTATCGAGAAAAACGGTACATTGGCCTCGCCGGCAACCGCCCGGGCGAGCAATGTTTTTCCGGTGCCGGGTGGGCCAACAAGCAAGACTCCCTTGGGAATGCGTGCCCCGAGGCGCCCGTATTCCTCCGGGTTCTTGAGAAACTCAATGACCTCGCGCAGCTCTTCTTTCGCTTCGTCCACGCCGGCTACGTCATCAAAGGTTACGCCGGTTTGTCTCTCCATGTACACCTTGGCCTTGCTCTTGCCAATCTCAAGAAAGCCGCCTGCGCCACCCGTCATGCGCCTCATCAGCAGGCCCCAGATGGCAAAAAATATTACCGCCGGCAGAATCCACGAGAGCAGGTTCGAGAACCACTTGTTCTCGAATTGCCCGGCAAACGGCACCTTCGCAGCTTCCAGCTCACCAACGAGTGCGGGGTCCTCCACGCGCGCGACCACAAAGCGCCGCGCGTTTCCACCGGCGCTTTTCAATTGCTCAAGCCGCTCTTTCGGCAACACGCCCTCCAGCCCTTCCGTTTTGAACGTGCCAGTGATCACGTTCTCGCTGATCACCACGTTCTCGATCTTTCCCTGATTGAGTAAGGTCTTGAAATCGCTATATGAGAGGTTTTCGACACGCGGGCCGAAAAACGCCTGCTGCATCCACACGATGAGCATGAACACAACGATGAAATACCAGATTGAGAACTGTTGATGCCTTTTCTCCACCGACGTCCCCCTCGCCTACGTTTACTGTCAAGCTTAATTTGAACGCGTTAACGGTCGCAGTCAAATTTTTATCAGGTCGAAGCCGCAGACGCCGGGAATCTGTCCGTACAGGCAAAACTGCGGTTTTCTTAGTGGCTGACAATGAACTGACAATGACGTGCCGAAATTTGCTTGGCGGACTTGCGACCAGCCCAGGTGCCGGCGATACCAACAACAGCGTCGCCGCCGAGAGACAGCGCGAAAATATTGAGTTGGTGAACTAGTAGCCTGCCATGTGCTCAAAGCGACTGATAGGGTCCGCTTCCGTTAATACACGACTTAGTCGTGTGGCAAGGTGCAAGTAGAAGTTCCGTCACGTGAAAAAATTATTAACAAATATGCTCGTGGACGTAAAAGCGCCGGCTGCATTTTTCGACCAGCGCTGACTTAGGGCGGCAAAAGTTTGGTCAAGCGAAATGTTGCCGCGCACCAAGCAAACGCATTGAATGCGTGTAATTTTTGTGCCATCACGCTGTCACATTATTCGCGTACCCTAGGTTATCTTTAAGTTAACGAGCAAGGTAAAAATCCCATGACTATCGCTACTATTATTCGAGAAGCCAAGACCGAGCAGGAAATTTACTTTTTATTGACTGCATACATCGAAGCCGTTCAGTTCGCTGACCGATTGAATTGCCTGTCCGAAAATTTGACACGTTTACCGCTAAGCGGCCTGGAAGAACTTAGGCAAAGATCCGTAAAACTTGTTGCCGAGTTGGACGCCGCATCTAAAAGATTGGATGACTCGGTTTGCACCGTGATTAAGGAAGCTCTGGAAGTTTTTGGTGTAGCCTTGACTCGTCTCGAGTCCTACGAACGCTTGTCTCAACCCAACGGTACCGCGCTACCGACTGATCCGCTTGCCGATATGATTACAAGCAATTTGACGGCAAGCAACAAAACCTTTTATAGCATCGGACCGACGGTGGACATGAGCTCCGCGCTTCGCACATCACCGGAACACGGGGAGATCCAGAAGGCCGGCGGCTGCTTTTTCTCCGCTGAATCCTAGGCTTTAAACACGCAACAGCAGCGCGTGAAATAATTCGGTTCCAAAGCCATTCGCTCGCTATAATCCCCAGCCCGTTACCGGGACCATCTGACCGGTAATACCGGCGGCGGAATCCGAAGCGAGGAAAGCCACCGCCTCGGCAATTTGCTCACGCTTGGCCCAGCGTTTCGTGTCCTTGGGTTTCATCGCGGCAATGTTTGATGCCGTATCCACCAGCCCGGGCGCCACTGCATTAACTCGAATCCCGAAATCGCGTCCTTCCAGCGCCAAGGTGCGCGTGAGCGCCTCGATCCCCGCTTTCGCACAGTTATAGGCAACCATGTTCGCTTGAGCAAGCCCGGCCCGCGCAAAATTAATAATGGCTCCGCCCCCGCCGTCTTTCATGTGCGGGAAAACGCCGCGCGACATTAAAAAAGCACTCAGCAGGTTGTTATCGAGTTCATGATTCCAATCGTCCAAGCTGTGCTCAACTGCGGACTTGTAACGCGTAAGTCCACCCGCCAGATTGACCAAGATGTCAATCTTGTGGTACTCGCTCACGGCACGCTCTATCAGCTGGCGCACCTGGGATTCGTCAGTGAGATCCGCCGCCAGCGGAAGAATACGCGCCCCGGATTGCCGTAACTCTTTAGCACGGGCCTCGACATTGCTTTGAGTCCGCGCGCAAATCGCCAGCGCGGCACCCTTGTCCGCTAAAGTTTTAGCGACCGTTTGTCCGACCTGTCCTTCATGGCTCACTCCGGTCACCAGAGCAACTTTCCCTTCAAGTATTGCTGGCATAGTCCCTCCTTCCTAATAAACCCTCCTCCAATGATTGAACCAACCCGGTCTCAATAGCAAGTAATTTTTATGGTAAGGTGTCAATGCGAACCAAATTGATCACAAGCCCAAAGTTCGCTTTAATTGCGCGGGAAAAGCCGTGGCATCGGCCTCTCAATGGTTCAAGTTCCACAAGCATTACTCCCAAGCAGAATTCGTTCTTATTTTGCTTTCAAAGCGCACCGATGAAGTCTTGCTTGCCGATCTCGACACCGCAGTGCCTGAGAATGTCATAAGCGGTCGTCACATGGAAGTAGAAATTAGGCGAAGCAAAATTCAAAAGAAACGCCATGCCCGCAAAGCTCATCGTGTTACTGCGGATCTGCATGGTAATCGTCTTCTCCTCCGAGCCGTCAATTTGATTGGGCTTCAAGGTCTCTAGATAAACGATTGTCTTGTCGATGCGCGCAAATAGCTCGGCGAAAGTAGTTTCATTATCCTCGAACTTCGGCGGTTCTAGCCCCGCCAGCCTGGCACCGCACCCTTTGGCCACGTCGGAGGCAATTTGAACCTGGCGCACCAAGGGAAACATGTCAGGGTAAAGACGACTATTGATCAGCACCGCTGGCTCGATTTTTTTTTCCTCGGCGTAAGCCTGTCCCTTTTGCAAAATTGCCCTGAGGTTTTTCAAAATGCGGATGAATACCGGAACCGACGCTTGATACATGGAAATCTTCATTGATGTATCTCCATAAATAGATTATTTTCTGAACCTTGTGCTACAAACAAATTAGTATGGCTCGCTGCCTTGCTTATTCTACTCGGACCCATGTTTGCGTGCGTCCAAACAAAGATACACCGACGAAGCCGCGCACCTGGAGCTTGGTGCCACCATCTTCCAGCCTCATTTTGCAGCGATAAACCGTGCCATTGTCAGGGTCGAGTATTTCGCCGCCGGCATATTCGTCTCCTTGTTTTCTTATTCCAGTAACAATCGCCATCCCGAGCAGGCGCTGGTTGTGACGAGAACCTTCGCATTTCTCGCAGATGGAATTTTCATTTTCACCCGGCCGCAGACCTTTTTCAATTGTCCCCTGAAACTCACCGTTGGTTTCGGTAATGCGGATTATTGCGCGTGGCTGACCGGTTTGATCGTCGACTATCTTCCACAATCCGACCGGGGAATCGAAAGGTTCTGCCGATGCGGCTAAACTCCAAGCAAGAACCACTAAGCAGCCGAAGATTTGCCCAACTATGTACATCGACAATTTCAGCTTCATGACAACCTCCTTTCAACCTACGTTTGTTAGAATCAACTTCGCCATTTACTTTTCTTGCGCGACTGCTGTGTCCGCGCTGGTCCAACCACCCCCGAAGGCGCGATACAGCGACACCATGGAAACCGAAACCGCGGTCTCTGCTTTGGCGCGCTCGTCTTCGGCGGTAAGCTTCACCCGCTCGGAGTCGAGCACCGCGAGAAAATCAGTGATGCCCCGTTTGTAAAATTCCTCGGCCAGGTGTTCTGCACGTGCCGCTTCTTGCGCTGCTTGCGTGAGTTCTTCGCGACGCTCGCGCGCGGTGGTGTGCGCGACAAAGGCGTCCTCGACCTCTTCCAAGGCAGTGAGATACGTTTTTTCATAGCGCGCGGCGACTTGTGACAAACGCGCGTCCGCCGCTTCGATATTCGCTCTAATGCGACCCGCATTGAACAGCGGCTGGACCACTCCAAGCCCAAGTGCAAAAATGTTGCCGACAGCGTTCGGCGACGGGTCAAGGTCGAGCGCGCCTCGTCCCCCACGGGCGGACAGGACAAATTTGGGGAAAAGATCCGTTTTAGCGGAACTTAATTTTGCGGCAGCCGCCGTTAGTTCCGCTTGGGCGCGCCTGATATCCGGTCGCTGCGCGAAGAGGTCAGAAGGCAGAAGACCCGGAATCTCCGGAAGCGTAGAGGGCAATGGCGCAGGCCGCGCAAGCAGCGACTCAAGGTCAGAGGCGGGCTTGCCCAAAAGAACAGCAATCCGATGACTGAGCGCCGCCGTCGCGTTCGTAAGTAACGCAAGCGCCGCTTGACTCGTGTGAATGAGTTGTTGCTGCCTTGCGATGTCAAGTTCGCTAGAGAGCCCTGCGCGGTAACGCGCTTCAAGGAACTGCAATTGCTTGCGCTGCACCGCGATGTTTTCCGTCACAATATCGATCTGTTTCTGCGCTCCGCGCAGTTCCAAATAACTGGTCGCAACCTCCGCCAGGACGCCGACTTGCACTGCACGGCGCGCTTCTTGGGAAGCCCGCGTTTGCGCTGATGCTGCTTGCGCCTCGAAGCGATTACCGCCGAACAAGTCAATCTCCCAAGCAGCCGCAACACCAATGTTCCATGTTGTACCAACGGTCGGCTTGGGCAAACGTTCGAATGATTTATTGCGACCAACATCTGCGGTTGCGTCAACGGTAGGAAATAGGACTGACTCCGCAACAGTCTGGTACGCGCGCGCTTCGCGAACGCGTGCAACGGCCAGCTTCAGGTCCTGATTTGCGGCAAGCGCGCGGGCGACGAGGTCGTCGAGCACCGGATCCTCAAAACCCTTCCACCAGTGCGCAAGGTCTCGAGTGGTTGCTGCGTTGTCCGCTTTTGGCGCATTGCTCCACTGGCCTGGAATATTGACCGAAACCGGGTCACGCAACGCAGTTGACGAACACGCACCGAGCCAGCTTGCGACGAGCAACGACGAGAATATGCGTAAGGTTCGTTTCATGCCGTACCTTTGGTCGCGGTGAATACCGGTTCCGGCCGCGCGCTTCCGGTTGGCTGCAGTGGCGTTAGCGGTGTGTCGCGGCTCGGACCATTGGGTGCGCGCTTAACGCGGAACCAGGTAGCGTATAGTGCGGGGAGAAAAAAAACGGTGAGTACGGTCGCAACCGCGAGCCCGCCCATAATCGCAACCGCCTGCGGGCCAAAAAAGTCGCTTCGTGAAAGCGGGATCATGGCAAGAATGGCGGCAAATCCGGTAAGCATGATCGGCCGGAATCTACGCACCGTGGATTCAACGATCGCAGTCGAGGTGTCGCGACCCGCTTTTTCGTCCTGCTTGATCTGGTCGACGAGGATCACAGAATTACGCATGATCATTCCGGCAAGCGCAATAATGCCGAGCAGCGCTACAAAACCAAACGGCATGCGGAACAGCGCTAACGCAAAAGCGGCACCGATTACTCCCAAAGGCGCAGTTGTAAATACCAGCATGGTACGCGCGATGCTTTGGAGCTGAATCATGAGCAGGAGCAGTGTCACTACGGCGACCAGCGGAATCCACATGAATATTGATCTTTGCGCGATTCTGCTGTCTTCGAGCATTGAGCCGGTCTCGACCACATAGCCGAATGGCAGTTGTTGCAGAATCGGCGTCAAAGCCAACTCGATCTGGCGTGCTACATCGGGTCCTTGCGCTCCATCCACAACATCGGCGCGCACAGAAATAGTTGGAAAGCGATTGCGCCGCCAGATTACCCCGTCCTCGAAATCGGTCTTGACCCTAACAAGTTGCGATAAGGGGACTGCCGTTCCATTACCGGTCCGAATTGCGATATCCGGCAATTCGTCTGGAGCGAACCGCTGATCAGCTTGGGCCCGCCAGATAATGTCGATCAGCTTGTCCCGCTCGCGGAACTGACCCACCGGAATGCCGGTATAATGCGCTTGTAGCGAATCTGCAAGGCTCTCTGTCGTTACCCCCAACGCGCGCGCCTTTTCCTGGTCCAGGGTCAAACTCAGCGAGGGAATACGTTCACGCCAGTCGTCGTTTACATCCACGGTATTCACGTTGGCGCGCATGACCCGCTTCACCTGTTCGGCGATTTTCCGGACAACCCGCGAATCTTCCCCGAGTACGCGAAATACCACGGGATAATCGAACGGAGGACCCACACTGAGGCGGCCTACGCGGGCACGCACATCAGGAAAGTCAGCAGCGAACTCGGCGCGGATTCGCTTAATCACCCGTTCGCGGGCAACATTATTTCTCGTCATCACCACAAACTGCGCAAGGTTAGTGTTAGCAAGCTCTTGCGATATCAGCAGAAAAAAACGTGGAGTGCCGCCGCCTATATAGGCGGCATAATGGACAACGTCTTGGTCCTTCGCTAGCACAGCCTCAAATCGTTTCGCCGCCGCTTCGGTTCGCGCAAAGCTGGTGCCCTCCGGTAACCACATGTCAACGATTACTTCGGGCCGGTTGGAAAGAGGGAAAAACTGCTGGGGAAGATGAATGAAGACGACCATACCTGCCGCGAACAGCGCAACCGTAGCAACGATCACCTTGTAACGATTCGCGACGCACCACTCGACCCACGCGCGCAGACGGGTGTAGAACGGCGTATTAAAAATTTCCAGCGGCTCTGTCGCGGCGCGCTTGACTCTTAGTAGAAACCAGCCGATCAAGGGGGTAAATACAACCGCGCCTATCCAGGAAAGCAGCAATGAAATGGCCGTTACCTGGAAAATCGCCACGGTGTATTCGCCGGCATTGGAGCGCGCCAGCCCGACGGGCAGGAAACCGGCAACCGTCACCAGAGTTCCGGTCAGCATCGGGAATGAAGTCGTGCTGTACGCATGTATGGCAGAACGCAATCGGTCCCAGCCCTGCTCCATTTTGCGGGCCATCATCTCTACTGCGATCATGGCATCATCCACCAGCAATCCGAGAGCGAGAATCAATGCGCCCAACGAAATGCGCTGCAGGTCAATGCCGAGCACTAGCATCAGGAGAAAGGTGCCCGCAAGCACCAAGGGTACAGTAAGCGCGACCACCATTCCGGTGCGAATGCCCAGGCTCAGGAAACTCACCATCAGCACAATGACAACCGCTTCCAAGAATGTGCGCATGAACTCACCGACGGCAGCTTTGACCACCCGAGGCTGGTTGGCGACCTGCTCCACGTCGATGCCCACCGGCAACTGGGCCTTGATTTTCAGCATTGCCGCGCCGAGTTCCTTGCCAACTTCCAGGACATCGCCTTCCTTGTTCAGCGTTACGCCCAGGCCGATAACCTCCCTGCCGTTGAAGCGCATCTTAAATTCCGGAGGATCGATATAGCCGCGCGAGACCTTTGCAATGTCGGCCACACGAAAAGTTCTGCCGCTAAGGCGAATTGGAAGATTTTCCACGCTCGCGACGCTTTCGAACGTTCCGGAGATGCGCAAAGGCAAATCGCGAAACGGGGTGACAATGCTGCCCGCCGGAGTAAGCGCGTTTTGAGATTGTAATGCCACGGCAATTTGCCGAGCATCGAGACCGAGCTCCGCGAGCCGTTTGTCCGAGAACTCGACATAGATTTTCTCGTCCTGCGCCCCAATGAGATCGACTTTTTCCACATTTTTCACGCGCAAAAGTTGTTGGCGGGCTGAATCGACAAAATCTTTTAATTCAGCGTAGCTGAACCCGTCCCCGGAGAATGCGTAGATGATGCTGTAGGTATCGCCAAACTCGTCATTGAAGTACGGGCCAATCGCTCCCCTTGGCAGCGTATCGCGAATATCGCCGATTTTCTTGCGCACTTGGTACCACAGGTCGGGTACGTCGGCGCGTGGCACGTACTGCCGCAACGTGACAAAGATCGTTGATTCACCAGGCTTGGAATAACTGTTCACATAATCCAGATCTGGCAAATCCTGAATTTTTTTCTCAATCCGATCGGTGACCTGTTCTTCGACTTCTCGAGCGGTCGCCCCTGGATAAAACGTTTTAACCACCATGACCCGAAATGTGAAACCGGGGTCTTCACGCTGACCAAGGCGGAAATAAGCGAAAATCCCGCCTAGCATCAACGAAGCCATCACGAAGCCGGTGAACTGGCGATGGTTCAATACCCATTCGCTGAGATTAAATTTCTTCATTTGACTTCGCGCGATGCGTATGACGCGGAGCTTTCCGCAGCATGGTCAGAGTTCGATTGTGCCAGCGTCGACGCATCCCCCCCGCCGAGAATCTTCACATTCTGCCCTTCCAACAACCGGTTGGCGCCGGCGCTTACCACGGATTGCCCTAGAGCAAGTCCGTAGACCGTCACTTGATCATCCGATACTTCCTTGCCAATCTTGACTGGAACCGACTTGACGGTTCTCGTGCGCTTATTCACGAGCCAAACGCGGGTTTGCGATGGAGCGTCCTGCGGTTGAAATACAGCGCTTAGGGGCACCGTCGGCTGTCTGGCTTGCTGCGGTGGGAAGTAGACGGTTGCGGTCATTCCGAGCCTGGCAAGCTCCGCGCCGCTCAGTAACGATACTTTTACCGTATAGGTCCTGCTTGCTGGATCTGCACTAGGCGAAATTTCCCTGATTCGTCCCGTGAACCGGCTGTCGCCGTCAGCCCAAAGGGATACGGTAACCCTAGTGGCGTCGCGCAGCCCGGCAATACGCTGTTCGGGGACACTGATTACGACTTCTTTGTCGTCGAGTTGGGCGATCTTTATTATCACCTGACCCGCACTGACAACCTGCCCGGTTTCAAAATCGAGCCAGGTCACTACGCCGTTCCGGTCCGCGTAAAGATTTGTGTAGCTAAACTGGTTGTTGGCTTGATTGAGTTGATACCGCAGAGCATCAACGCGGTCATCCGCTGTCTTATACTCTGTTTCATGTCGATCGTATTCAGCACGGCTGATATAGTTCAGCTCCAGCAATTCCCGATATCGAACGAGATCGTCCTTGCTGAAATTCCGTTCCGCGCGCGCGCCGGCAAGTTGTGAAGCAAGGCTTTGTACGGCAAGACGATAATCAGCCGAGTCGAGTTGCGCAAGGAGTTGCCCTTTCTGCACGCGGTCGCCAACTTCCACGCGACGAGCGACTACTTTTCCGGGAACGCGGAACGCAAGCTTAGTCTCAAAGCGCGCTTTGACTTCACCGGCATAGCTCTCCCCGTTGCCCGCTGCCTGCGGATCGCCGATCGTGAACACGCGCACCGGGCGAACGACCGTTTGAGGCTCAGTTTGTTCTGCGCACCCTGCAACGAGCACCGACAGGATCAACGCCAAGACCAAATCCGCTCGAGTATCTATGTTCATAGTGTCGCCCTCAGTTAGATCAGCGGTCGCATAACGCAAAATGCATAGCGCTCCCGACTACCATGTACACGCCGTGAGCTTCCAGGAAGCGCGACTGCACGAAGTACGCTTCTCGTTCCATTTCCAGCGCATCGTTACAACTGTATTTGAGTGCGAACTTGCCCCCCGACTGCTGCAGGTAGTGGACGAATTCATGAACGATAATCGAACGCGCAAATATGCTTTCGTCCGGATGCAGACGGTTGTCGATAAACACGCGGGTTGATCCGGGATGGTGGAACCCCATAACTTTGCACTCGGTACCGTTACATGCCATCCCGGTAAGCTGCTGATGACTTACGAACACAACCTCGGGCGGTACAGCCGGCGCGGGGTATCCGGACAACCACACCGCCCACGAAAGCAAAACCGCGAATAGATTAGTCACGTTTTATTCAATACCGTCAGAAGTGCGTTGATGCGGGCACGAAGAGCATATCCAAAGAATTACAACACTCCCGTACCCGCACGACGCTTTCTCAAACCGCTCGCCTCAAAGCGGAAGCGGCGCCGAAAGAACATGCGCAACCTGCTTTTGAGCATCGACCGCCGGAGTTGAGATCATTACCGCGCCCACGTACGCCGGACCTTTGCTATTTCCTTCGCCGGGGCCAGCAATCAGGTTTCTTGCTTGCTCCTGAGCATTCATCTGCGTGGTTCCGATAACTTTCACGGTCACGATTGCCGGTGAAAATCCGGACACTTCTCCCAGTTGCACGAGATTACGCGCTTGTTCCTGAGGATCGGCATAAGCGCTTGGCTGCGCCTTTGCATTATTTGCAGCGAGCACAGCAGCCAACAGCAGGACGCTGGCAGTGACCAGGCCGGGTTTAACAATAGACGTCTTAAACATGGTGATACTCCTTTCAAAAAATTGCATATCGCGCCTTCCGATTATCGTATAGACGCATGTATATGCATGTACTGATTAAAAAATATGGAACTTAGCTGACGACCTTTGCGGCCATCCGCAGTCCTTCCGACAACAACTTCACTCATTAAGTCTTTCGCATAGGACCTCCTTTCAATAATTTTCATATCTCGCCTTTAGTCAGGACAATATGCATATACATGTAGCAGTTAAAAAATTTAGAGCTGCTTGGCTACTTTCGTGGCCAACCGCAACCCATCCAACAACACTTTTACCTCTTTATCCCCCAGCTTTTTTGCTATGGAGGCTTGAGCTCTATTCCAGTGAGGCAGCGCGCTTCTCAAAACACTTTTTCCCTTGTCGGTAATGCTTACAGCCCGTGTCCGTTTGTCTGTACCCGGGACTAATTCGACATAGCCTTGTTTCTGCAGCACCCGCACGTTGCGCGAAACCGTGGTTTGGTCCATCACCCCACCGTTCGCCAGGTCATTGATCGTCAACGGCCCATACGTAGAGATTGCCACCAGCATTGAGAACTGCGTGCCGCGCAGGCCAGTACCTTGCAGGGCGCTGTCATAGATCTGCGAGACAGCGCGTGCGGCTCTTCGCAAATTAAATCCTACACATACCCTGCTCATTTCGGACCAGAGCGCATGTTCAGAAGTGTCAACTCGCTTATTCATGACATCTAAGTATATGCATATAATTTTATTTGTCAAGCGTAATATCGGTTTTATTTTTGATCAGTGAAAAAACTCTTCCCGGACGTGGCCTTGCTGAACACAAATTGGGCTTAGGCACAGCCAAATCGCTCGTTAGTGCAAGTTTAGAAACGGCCGTTGCAGGCTCTCGTTGCGCGGCAGGCCGCAAAGCGTACCTCTGCTCTAAATCAAATTTTTGGCTATCCAGCCAAGCGGCCGGTAAGGAAGATGAAGGCGGCACCCAAGCAGGTTAAGCCGATGAGGCTGACGGCGGTGCTTGAGCGCGCCTGGGAATGCGCTTCAGGCAGAACATCGGATGCCCCGATATACAGAAGGAATCCCGAGAAGAACCCCAGATAGAGCATTAGAATGAACGGCGGGACTTCAAAGAACAAGGTGGAAGCCGCGCCTAGGACGGGAGCTACAGCATCCAACCCAAGCATGGCCAGCGCTCTCGGCGTTGTATTGCGATTCACCAGCATCAGGCTGACCGTGTTTAGACCATCACAGAAATCATGGGAAATGACTGCGACAGCGACCGCAATTCCGATCGATTCCGAGACCTGAAACGCCAGACCGATTCCGACGCCATCCATAAAGCTATGTCCAGCGAGCGCAATAGCCGACAGTATTCCCACCCTGGGGTGATGATGTTCGGCGTAATCGGACTCGCGGACTTGATGGATCAGTACGAACTTTTCGAAACTGTGAAACAGCAAAAACCCGACCACAAGTGCAATCATCGCATCGCTGGCGTTTAGCCCGTGCTGTTGGGCCAACTCAAAAATCTCTGGTAGTAGGTCAAAACTGACGACACCCAGCAACACACCCGCCGTGAAGCTTAAAACAAGGTGCAGCCGGTCGCGAAACCTGAGCGCAAACAGGCCGCCTCCAAGCGTTGAAAAAAAAGTCGTGATCGACAGATATATGGCAGTCATAGACCTATTCGAAATCAGTGCGCTGCTTGTTTGCCGACCAGGCGCGTTGCCGCCTAGGTAACCAGCCCAAAAAATTCGGCTAACCGCGCCAGCTCCATGCAGCGCCAGTTGCGTCAAACTGCGGACGGTGGTGCTCCGCTTTAACTTGTGGCGACTTTCCCACTGCGTTCACACGCATGGAAAAGGTCCAGTCCGGGCCGATATATTTTCGTCTGCACATCCATCAGGCCCAGAACCGAATGAAACAGGTTGTCGTGAGACGAGGCGTCGCCACGGTGCGCCATAAGACATTTCAAGTCGATATTATTGCGCTGCAATGCGCCTTTCGATAACCAAACTATCACCGGGATATGCGTTTGCTCCGATGGTGCGAGTATGCGCGGCAATCCGTGCAAATAGATATTATTTTCCCCCAACGATTCACCATGGTCGGACATATAAATGAGCGACGCATCGAAGCGTTCAGCGTTGCGCCTCAATAAAGCGATAATCTTATTCAGCACAAAATCAGTATACAAGAGCGTGTTGTCGTAAGCATTCACGATCTCCTCGCGGCTGCATTTTTCGAGGAGATTGGTATTGCAGACCGGCTTGAAAACCGCAAACTGGTCGGGATAGCGCAAATAGTACGCGGGTCCGTGACTGCCTTTCAGGTGCAATATAATCACCGTGTCGCGATCCGATTTATCGAGATTTTCCTGCAAATTTTTCAGCAGGATTTCGTCGAAACATTCGTCAGAGCGGCAAAGCCCAGGGTCATTCATTTTCGAGAGATCCTGATAAGCCACCCGGCTGCAAACGCCTTTGCAGCCCGAGTTATTGTCGCGCCACAGCACCGCAACTCCGGCACGTTTCAACACGTCAAGCAGGTTTTCCTGTTCGGCGCCTTTGCTTATTGAAAAACCGTCCTGGCCGAGATCCGAAAACATGCATGGAACAGAACTGGCGGTATCGGTTCCGCATGAAGTCGCATTTGAATAATAAATAATGTCTTCGCGCGCCATCAGTGGATTGGTTTGCCGCGCATAGCCCCCTAACGAGAAGTTTGCAGCACGCGCGGTTTCCCCAACCGCGATGATGGTCAGCGCTTTTTTTCCCGTCGATGATTGCGGCATCTTGAGCCGTGCGTCCCGGCCGATCACGCGAAGCTCCTGCGGCTGCGCATATTTGGTTTTAAGCACACCATAGGTGCCACTCAAGTAGTTCGTCGGGGTGAGGAGAAAGCGAATTTCACGATGGTTTCGGAAAATGGAAGCATAATCCTGGTAGAACAGAACGATAATACCGGTGACTAAAAGCGCGGAACCCGATATCCATGCCAGCTTTTGCAAGACGCCTTTCCAAACACTATGGTAATCGATATCGATCGACAAAAGGAACGCAACGGGAAGAAATCCGAGAATCAAGACATAGGCAAGCAGTTTTAAACTAAGGAGCTCACGAATCTCAGGCCAATTTGAAGCGAACACGTTTTGCATCATTCCCCTGTCAATCATCGTGCCGTATTGGTTCATGAAATATGCCGCGACGGAACTGGCGATCAGCAAAGAGATCAGGACGAGTTTGGTGGTCCCCGGTTGGCAAATCAGGCAAAGCGCCATATTGAACAGCAGAATGAATGCCACCAGCAGGCTTGCCAGAACCAACGCACTTCCCGGGCCGTTCACGATCCGAAAAAGCGCATTCCATAATGACCAGTTGTCGAGCAGCAAAAGCCATAGCGATGCACCCAGGGTCACTAGGGAGATGCTGATCACCGGGCGGCTTTTTGCCTGTTTCCTAAACCATCGGAGTATCATTTCTGGGTCGAGAGGTCCTTATCATTGCGCGCAGCATCGTTCAGCACTGAAAGCCGAGACTGGGCGTTGCTGCAAGGTATTCTAGCATGAGCGAATTTGCGCATTCCTGAAGCCGCGCTTCCCGTTTTTTTTTTACATCAGCACGGCTTTTACAGACTGTAATGCCGCAATCCTCGGCGATTCGGTTTTAGTCGCTCGGGGTCTCGGCGCTTTGCAGGTTCGAGCGCTAGCTAGCTCGACAAATACTCTCCGTTTTTTGGAGCGAGCTGCAGCTTATGCGCTACGTGGGGCGGCGATCAACTAGATGGAGCCTTCGCAGTTTGAAAAAGCAGCGGGTATGTCGCTTTCAAATTAGAAAGCTTGGGAAGATCATTAATCACGATATACGGGCTATGCGGATTGAGGGTTGCGTAATCCTGATGATACCCTTCCGCGGGATAAAACCCTGACAAGGGCGCCACTTTGGTCACGATCGGCCGCGAATAGACTTTGGCGTTCTGGAGCTGATTAATATAGGCTTGGGCAATCTTTTGCTGCTCGCCATTGGTATAGAAAATCTCCGAGCGGTATTGGGTTCCGACATCCGGTCCCTGACGGTTGAGTTGCGTCGGATCGTGGGCGACAGATAAGTAAACCTTCAACAACTGACCGTAAGAAATCTTCGACGGGTCATAGGTGATCCTCACGGATTCCGCGTGGCCGGTCGTTCCCGTACTTACCAACTCGTAATCGGCCTGCTGCGCGGAGCCCCCCGCGTAACCGGAGGTTACGGAAGTCACACCCTTGACATGCTGAAACACCAACTGCACGCCCCAAAAGCATCCGCCCGCGAGCACTGCCGTCTCTTGGCCACCAGTCTTCGCCAACGGGGCGTCGATCTCGGGGTCGGGAAGCCGTACTACCTGTGCGTCACCGCCTGCATAACTGCACCCAGAGAACCCACATACCGTAATCGCCGTAAACAGAGTTACCGCACAACGCAAAATTAAACAATTCACCTTCGCATCCTTTCAAAGCACATAACAAACTTTCGACAGTGGCCCAGTCGCAAGAGTTTCGAGCCTGAGCCATATAAATGCGAACGCCCACCAATACAACTTAGTCGCGTACCGGAAACGAAACTTACATTGTGAAAAGCACAAGCGTCCGAAGTACCGCGTAACGGGGTCGTAGACTTAGTTTCTCTTCACAAGCGGATTGCCGAAAGGAAATTTTGGTGCTTTTAGAATAAATCCTGGCAATTCAGCGTACGCGAATCGCCAATCCGTAACAGATGAGCGGTGGGTGCTCTTTAGACGAGAAAAGCCAAGCGTTCTCGGAGCAACTCACATTAGTCACCCCGTTTGCGCCGAGCCGTGCCGCCTCGTCCTTGAGTGCCCTCACGCCTTCTTCCTCGTTTGAATTGGATGGATACCACACCGCGGTGCGCCACGATTCCACCCACAGGTGTTCGACCGTATCATATCGATCGAGGGTCAACTGTGTTGGTTCATAAAGCCTAACGTCCTTCGCTTCAAGGCGCTCCTCTCCGCTTCGAGGAGCAGTTGCGCATCCAGAGAGTGCGACGAACAAACTGACCAAGTATACGAAATGAATTGCCTTCATTTATCTGCCTTCGGATTGGCAACACTGTGTTTCGACCTATACTATCATTTAACAAGTCAAGGAATGCGATTTTGTGAATAATCGCCAAACGGGTTTGGGCTTGCCTTGGTTTCGCGGCCGTTCGCCGAGATCGGGCTGCGAAGTTAGCGGAAAAACAACGGTCGCCGCCTACTTTCTGTGGCCGACGAACGCGATTCGCTCCAGGAATGTCAAATTGCAAATGGTCAGGTCGATGCTCCGAGCTGCAACGGGAATTGCCATTGTCGCCGTTTCCGGCTGCGCCTCGGTCACCAGTCATGTCACGGTATTTGACCCGACGGTCCATTACCAGCCGACGCAGCATGTCGTTATTCTGTTAGCTTTTCCGTCACAGCCGCATGTCAACATCGCACTGATAGAAGCGGAAGGCACGGCCGGCGGCAGCGAAGCACAATTGCTTGATGTCGCGCGCGAAAAAGCACAGGCGCTCGGTGCCGACGCATTGGTCCGGCTCGAAGTCATATCAGCCTACCAACCACCAGTACCGGTCTTCTTCGGGGGTTACGGCGGTCCCACATACTGGGGCTGCGGCTATCCCTATGGCCCATATTATTACCTACCTTACTACGGTCCATATCCGCCTGGTAGCTACGGTTGGACCTCGGGCGGCATGGTACAAACGCTAAAGGCGATTGCGATCAAATACACCTCAGGGGTGCCGGCCGGAAAAACTGAATGAAAGACATTGCAGCGGGTCCGAGACCGATGAAAGCAGCGCATTGGACAGGACTACTGGAGCCACTTAGGAATGACGCTTCAATCGCGTTCCTCTTCGGCACCCTGAATCTCGCCCGAAATTGGTTCGACAAAATGCCAAAACATTAGCGCGAGCGCCGCTCCTGTCAATTGCCCGAGTAGAAACCCTGGTACATCGTCAGGTCTTATGCCTGCAAACGTATTGCTTGCAGATCGTGCCAGTGTCACTGCGGGGTTGGCAAAGCACGTTGACGCGGTAAACCAATAGGCGGCGCTGATGTACCCGCCCACTGCCAAGGACACCGAAGTCAAAGACTGCCGCGCACAACCTAAAATGACAATGAGCAATCCAAATGTCGCTACACACTCGCTCCAGACTTGCGAGAATCCCTCGCGCGTGTGTTGGGATGCTAAAAAAACTGGTTCGCTAAACATTAAATGCGCTGCAGCCACTCCGGCAAATGCGCCCGCAAGCTGTGCCGCCATATAGGCAGGGACATCCCGCCAAGGCAACCTGGCTTGCAGCGCGGCTGCAATCGACACCAAGGGATTAAAATGTGCGCCCGAAATGGGACTGAGCGCGAGAATAAGGGCTGCTAATGCTGCGCCCGTAGCAACTGAATTTGCAAGCAATGCAATAGCGATATTACCGCCGGCAAGGCGCTCACCCATAATTCCCGAACCGATAATAATCGCCAACAGGAATGCACTGCCTATTGTTTCCGCGACTGCGCGCTTTAGGATGTGCATGGCTAGCTCTTGCCGATTTCATCCAGTTTCTTCTTGATGGCAAGCCGGTCGAGCTTGTCCAATGGCAGGCTGACAAAAATACTTATCCGGTTCCTGAGCGCGCCAAACGCTTGGAGAAAGGCGCGTCGCTTTTGCTCGTCTGTCCCCTCCACGGCAGCCGGATCCGGCTGCCCCCAATGTGCTGTCATTGGTTGGCCTGGCCACACCGGACATGCCTCTTTCGCCGCGTCGTCGCAAACGGTAAACACGAAATCCATGACCGGCGCGCCAAAATTCGCAAATTCATTCCAGTCTTTGCTTCGCAGCCCATCGGTTTGCAGACCCGCGGAGCGAAGCTGTTTAATCGCCAACGGGCTCACCTGCCCGGCCGGATGACTGCCAGCGCTGTATGCTTTAAACCGGCCCCGGTTCATGGTGAGACTATTAAGGATGGCCTCCGCCATAATGCTGCGCGCAGAATTGTGAGTG
>DASPRI010000068.1:0-37539 GCA_035624535.1 Burkholderiales bacterium | reverse complement strand
AAACTGGGATTCGTGGCACGCGCGCCGCGCTTTGCGATCGCACACAAGTTTCCCGCGCATGAAGAGCTCACCGAAATACGGGACATTGAGGTCTCGGTAGGCCGCACTGGCGTTCTCACCCCAGTTGCACTGCTAAAGCCGGTGTATGTGGGCGGCGTCACCGTATCTCACGCCACTTTGCACAACGAAGACGAGATCAGGCGCAAGGATATTCGCATCGGCGACACGGTGATTGTCAGACGCGCGGGTGACGTCATTCCCGAAATTGTTGCCGTAGTGAGCGACAGGCGGCCAAAATCGGCGCGCAAATTCGTCATGCCGGAGAAATGCCCGGTGTGCGGCTCGGAAGTAGTACGTTTTGAAGACGAAGCGGCAGCGCGCTGCATAGCCGGACTGTATTGCAGTGCCCAGCGCAAACAGGCTTTGTTACACTTCGCGTCGAGGCGTGCAGTGGATATAGAAGGACTGGGGGAAAAGCTCGTGGATCAACTGGTGGACAAGGCGATCACGCGCACCCCCGCTGATCTTTACAAGTTGGACGAAGCAATGCTCGCCAAGTTGGAAAGAATGGCCGAAAAATCCGCTGCTAATGTAATCGCGGCGATCGAGAAGAGTAAACGCACAACCTTAGCGCGCTTTATTTATGCTCTGGGAATACGCAACGTGGGTGAAGCGACAGCCAAGGATCTGGCGCGGCATTTCGCGAGCTTCGATAAGTTGATGCGGGCCGACGAGGAAAGTCTGCAGCACGTACCTGACGTGGGCCCGGTTGTGGCGCAGAGCATTGTGCGGTTTTTCTCCGAGCCGCATAATCGCCAGGTAATCGAACAGCTGCGCGCGCGAGGGGTAACGTGGACTGAGGGCAAAAGACTGCAGCCTGCGAAACAAAGCGCAATCAGCGGAAAAATCTTTGTATTGACCGGCACGCTGCCGCAGCTGACGCGTGAGGATGCAAAAAACCAGATTGAAGCACTCGGAGGCAAGGTGACGGGTAGTGTTTCGGCCAAGACCGATTTTGTGGTGGCGGGTGCAGATCCCGGCAGCAAGTTTGCTAAGGCGCAGCAATTAAAAGTAACGATAATCGATGAAGCAGCTTTGCTAAGGCTACTCGCAAGCTAACATGGGATTTGCAAAATACCCACCCAACCCGATCCGCAAAGCGGTATTTCCGGTCGCCGGGATGGGCACGCGCTTTTTACCTGCAACCAAGGCTAGCCCCAAAGAAATGCTGCCGGTCGTCGACCGGCCTTTGATTCAATATGCGGTTGAGGAAGCACTTCATGCGGGCATTACCGAACTGGTGTTCATTACTGGCCGAGGGAAACGGGCTATTGAGGACCATTTCGACGAAGATGATGCAATCGAGGCAAAACTGCAAGCCAAAGGTAAACAGGAATTGCTCAAATCCGTTCGCAACATCATACCGGATTACGCCAGCTGTACTTATGTTCGTCAACCAAGGGCGCTCGGACTGGGACACGCGGTGCTCTGTGCAGCAAACGTCATTGGCGATGAACCCTTCGCGGTGATCCTCGCAGATGATCTCATAGACAGCGATCCGTCCGCGATTCAGCAGATGATAAAAGTTTACCGTGTTCATGGCTGTTCGATATTGGGCGTGCAGAAAGTTGCGCGGCAGGACGTCTCGCAATACGGAATCGTTAAAAGCAGGTCGCTCACGGCGCCTAAACTTCATGTCATCGCCGGGATTGTGGAAAAACCCAAGCCCGGCAAGGCACCGTCCAATCTCGGTGTAGTCGGGCGCTACATTCTGACCCCGCGGATATTTCGCCATTTGCGTAAAGCGAAACCTGGCGCAGGCGGGGAAATTCAGCTCACCGACAGCATCGCCTCGCTGCTCGGGGAGGAAAAAGTGTTGGCGTACGAATTTGCTGGTACGCGTTACGACTGCGGTTCCAAGCTGGGCTACCTCAAGGCCACTTTGGCGTATGCGGTAAAGCATCCAGAGGTGGGAAAGGAATTCAGTTCCTACCTCGCGTCCCTAGGCTGCCGGTTGCCGAGATCGGGCCGAGTGTAGTCTGCAAGCCCATCGGCTGCTAAAACTCGAGTGAAGCTTACCTACCAAAAAGCCCGGGTTATCCTTGAATCCGCTGAGCAGGTGTGCTCCGCCGTGGTCGTTTCCGAGGCGGTAAAACGCGTGGCGTCGGAGATATCCGCCAAGCTTTCCAAAAAGCAGCCCCTGGTCCTGAGTGTCATGGGCGGATCGGTGGTGTTTACCGGCCATTTGCTTCCGCTTCTCAATTTTCCGATGGATTTTGATTACATCCATGTTTCGCGCTACGACGACAATACCAAGGGTGGGGAAATTGACTGGAAAGTCGCGCCGCGGGAGAACGTAAAGGGAAGAACGGTATTGGTGCTGGACGACATTCTGGATGAAGGGCAGACCTTGGCCGCGATTCGCGACAGAATTTTAGGCGCGGGCGCAAAGTCCTTTTTCAGCGCAGTGCTTGCCAATAAAGACACTGGAAAACCCAAACCGATACAGGCTGACTTCGTGGGCGTGATCGTGCCCAATCGCTATGTTTTTGGATACGGCATGGATGTTTACGGGGCATGGCGCAATTTGCCGGCCATCTATGCGTTAAAATGATAATTTTCTAGACCCCTCTGGATTCGCTCAGCATGCTGGCAATTATTGGCGGGACTGGCCTCACCAAGCTCGCCAACCTCGAAATGTCGTTTCAAAGGGTAATCCGCACCCCGTTCGGCGAACCGTCGGGCGCGCTAACCTTCGGCAAGATTAAAGGTCGCGACGTGATTTTCCTCGCGCGCCACGGCTATGGCCACACCATACCTCCGCACCAGGTAAATTACCGCGCCAATATCTGGGCGCTACATACACAGCGCGTCAGCCACGTGGTTTCGGTGGCCTCGGTTGGCGGCATACGACCGGATTTGACGCCCGGCACCATTGCCATTCCCGCGCAAATTATCGATTATACGCACGGACGCCAATCGACTTTTTTTGATAGCACAGAAAAACCGGTAACGCATATCGATTTCACTTGGCCATATTGCGAGCAATTGCGCCAGCGACTGATAATCGCCGCAGAAAACGCCAAGCAAAAAACCGTCAATGGCGGAGTATACGGTGCTACTCAGGGCCCGCGTCTGGAAAGCGCGGCGGAAATTAATCGCCTTGAAAGGGACGGCGCCGACATGGTGGGCATGACCGGCATGCCCGAGGCAGCGCTCGCCAAGGAACTAGAGATATGCTATGCGACGATTGCGGTGGTGGCGAATTACGCCGCGGGCAAGGGTACCAGTAAACGCGAAATCCAATTCGAGCACCTGGAATCCACCATGCAGGAATCGTTGGACCGGGTCAGAACTATTCTCGAAAAATTGATTGAGCACTATGGCAGTTAAAGCAATACTGAAAATGGGCGATCCGCGGCTGTTCGAAATTTCGAAACCGGTTACGGCGTTTGACACGCCGCAGTTGCACGAGCTGATCGAGGACATGCAGCATACCATGGCGGCGCTCAATGGAGCGGGACTCGCCGCGCCGCAGATCGGCATAGGCCTGCAAGTGGTGATTTTCGGCGTAACACGCAATCCGCGCTATCCAGACGCCGAGGAAGTTCCCTATACGGTACTGATAAATCCCAAGATCACGCCCTTGGACCAAGAAATGGAAGAGGAGTGGGAAGGTTGCCTGAGTATCCCCGGGATGCGCGGCTTGGTGCCTCGTTACAAGCACTTGCGCTACCAGGGTTACGATCCGTATGGCAAGGTCATAGAACGCAGCGTAGGCGGATTTCATGCGCGGGTAGTGCAGCATGAATGTGATCATGTGCAGGGAATTCTTTATCCGATGCGCATTCGCGACATGCGCAATTTTGGTTTTAACGAAGTGCTGTTTCCCGGCCAGCTCGCCCAGGAGGAGTAGGCGCTTAGGAGACGGCCAGCGCCTCCAGCAGATCTGCTTCCAGTCGCACTACAGCTTTGGAATCATTCAGCACGTCGCCACTGATGAGAAAAACGTCCTCGGCCCGCTCACCCAGCGTATTGATTTTCGCAGAATAAACATCGATGCCGTAATTCACCAGGACCCGTGCAATGCTATACAGCAGGCCGGGGCGGTCTCCGGCAGTGACCGACAGCGCGTGATAAGCACCTCTTTCGTCCTGCCTGATGCTGACTTCAGGTGCGATGGGAAAATGTCTCACATGCCGGCTCAGGCGACCTTTCACCGGTGGTTCCAGCGGCGCCTGTACCGCGATGCGGCGGGCCAGCTCTTTCTCAACGAAACCAATCAAGTCCCGGTAGTGTCCGGTCTTATTTAACGGGTCGAGCACTAAAAAGCTGTCGAGCGCATAGTTGTGCCGCGTGGTATGGATCTTGGCTTCAACGATATTGTAATTGATGCGGTCAAAAAATCCGCAAATGCGAGCAAACAATCCTTTTTGATCGGGAGTATAAATCAATACCTGCAGGCCTTCACCGATGGGGGAAAGCCGGGCTTTGACCGCCGGTAATTGCGTGACCACCTTGGCCCAAAGGTGTCGGGTATGCCAGGCAATTTCCTGAGCGTCATGGCGCAGGAAATAAGCGGTATCGAGCTCTGACCACAGCGCCTCATGTGCGTGCTCGCCCAAAGCGTAAAGGCGGATAATCTTGAGCGCTTCAGTTTGTCTCGCCTGCAAATGCACTTCGTGCGGCGCGCTTTCTCCGCTTAATTGGCGGCGCGTGGCCCAATACAGATCTTCCAAGAGCTTGGCTTTCCAGGCATTCCACACCTGAGGGCTGGTGCCCCGTATATCGGCCACGGTCAGCAAATACAAGGCGGTGAGGCGACGCTCGCTGGCCATGCGTGATGCGAATGCGGAAATCACTTGCGGATCGGACAAGTCGCTTTTCTGAGCCGTAGATGACATAGTCAAATGATTTTCCACCAGCCACGCTACCAGATCGGTATCATCGGCGCTTAACCCGTGCTGCCTGCAGAACTGCCTAGCGTCGATGCTTCCCAGATGCGAATGGTCGCCGCCGCGGCCTTTGGCGATGTCGTGAAACAAACCTGCGAGGATCAATACCTCCCGTCTTTGAAATTCGCTCATCAGCTGGCTGCACAAGGGGTATTCGTGAGCGAATTCGGACAGGGTAAAGCGCCGCAAGTTGCGCACCACCCGCAAGATGTGCTCGTCTACCGTGTAGACATGGAACAGGTCGTGCTGCATCTGGCCGACAACGCGTCCGAACGCCGGCAGGTAGCGCCCGAGAATGCCGTAACGGTTCATCCTGCGCAGCTCGCGAGTAATGCCGCTCGGCTGGCGCAATATTTCCATGAATGTTGCACGATTTATCGGATCGCGGCGAAAATCTTGATTGACTTTCCCCCGGGCGCGCCACAACGCGCGCAGAGTTGGAGCGCTCATATCCTTAAGTTCCGGGTGCTGCTGGAGCAGCAGGAAACTTTCGAGTATTGCTGACGGCTGCCGTTCGAATAAACCCTCACTGCGGGCTTCTAGCAGTTCGCCACGCTGCTGAAAGCGCTCGTTGAGCGGCAAGGCGGGGACCGAGACGGTGGGCATGATTCTAGACCGGAGATTTTGCAGCAGTAAGGTATTGAGCTGGTCGACCGATTTGGCTGTGCGGTAGTAACGCTGCATCATGATTTCACTTGCCCGGTGATTACTGGTATCGCTCAACCCCAATTGCTGAGCCAGCGCGTTTTGGTAATCGAACAGCAGACGGTCTTCCCGGCGTCCGGCGAGGTAATGCAGGCGGATTCTCAAGTCTTGCAGGAACAATTCATGGCCCTTGATCTGTCGCGCCTCGTGCCGGGCAATCAGGCCATGCTTCGCCAAGGCTTGCCAGGACGTGCCCAAACCGCAAGCTTGGCTGATCCATAAAATGTTCTGCAAATCGCGCAGGCCCCCGGGACTTTCTTTCAGGTTGGGTTCCAGGTTATTCGCGGTATCGTAAAAGCGCGCGTGGCGCTGATCCTGTTCCAGTTGTTTGGCCTGGAAAAAAGTCGCGCTGTCCATTATTGTCCGCATTGCTTCTGCAAACTTTTTATACAGACTGGCACTGCCATAGAGCAAACGCGCTTCCATTAGGTTAGTTTGCACAGTGACATCCTTGCATGCTTGCTCCTGACATTCCGGTATGGTGCGCACGCTGTGGCCCACATCCAAACCGATGTCCCAAAGCAGACTAATGAATCGCTCTAATTGCTCGCGTAAGACTAGGTCTGCGTCATTTCTGAGCAGAACCAAGAGGTCGATATCCGAGTAGGGGAACAGCTGCTTGCGCCCGTAACCGCCTACCGCGAGCAACGCGAGTGTCCGGGGCAAATCCAAAACTCGGCAAATGTTTTGCAAGATTCCGTCAACTAATCGGCGGTGAGCATTGGTCAGGCGCGGAGGGAAAGGGTCATGCTGATACTCGTCTCGCAATTCCGAACGGCGCTTAACGAGAAGTTGCTTCCACTGGCTGAGCGTGCCTTCAGTCTGCGGCGATTTGGAGACAGGAGTGGAGGTAAGCATAAGCTGTTAATGTGCCGGCTTCGCGGGCGCACCGGCCGATAGCGTCAGCACCTCGTATCCAGTTTCAGTGACCAGTACCGTGTGTTCCCATTGCGCAGACAGACTATGATCCTTGGTAACTATGGTCCATCCGTCCTTAAGCTGGCGTATGTCGGGTTTCCCGGCGTTGATCATCGGCTCGACAGTAAAGGTCATGCCGGGCGTCAGCAGTAAACCGCTTCCCGCTCTTCCGTAATGCAGGATCTGCGGTTCCTCGTGAAAATTTTGACCGATACCATGCCCGCAGAATTCACGCACTACGCTGTAGCCATTGCTTTCCGCGTGAAATTGGATGGCGTAACCTATGTCTCCTAAGTGGGCTCCGGGTCTAACTGCTTCTATTCCCAGCCACATGCACTTATAGGTGACTTCGCAAAGCCGTGTGGCCTGAATCGAGGTTTCGCCCACGCAAAACATGCGACTGGTGTCGCCATGATAGCCGTCTTTAATTACCGTGACGTCGATGTTGAGGATGTCCCCGAATTTCAGCTTTTTGTCTCCTGGTACGCCATGACACACGACGTGGTTCACCGAAGTACAAATGGAGCATGGATAAGGCGCGTATCCAGGTGGCGCGTAATTCAGCGGGGCCGGTACCGTGTGCTGTACATTGACCATATAGTCGTGGCAAAGGCGGTCCAGTTCCCCGGTTGTGATTGCCGGCTTGACGAACGGGGTAATGTAATCCAGCACTTCGCCCGCGAGCTTTCCTGCAACACGCATTTTTTCAATTTCCTCCCGGGATTTGATGCTGATCGCCATATGCACCGCTTGCCAAAAGTTTTAAGAATAGTGGAACGCATCATATAAGGCAATTCACGCGGTCCCGGGGAAAATGAGCAGGTCGCAAGAAAGCTCTACTGCACCGTTATTGAGCGTCGCTAATCAGGGATGCTATAATCCACCGCCAATTTAGCTCAGTGGCACTTATTCCAGCTAAGCTAAAAATTCCCACACCCGCGAGGTACAGGGTGCTCGTTCGCGAGTGATGATTAAGCGGGTGGAGGCCTGGAGCCACGGATGAGGATGAACTCGCCGGCTCCCTAACCCTTACAGGAGAACGTTGTCATGTCGGTCACCATGCGGCAGATGTTGGAAGCTGGCGTCCATTTCGGGCATCAAACCCGATACTGGAACCCCAAGATGGCGCCATATATCTTTGGTCATCGCAACAAAATTCATATTATCAATCTGGAAAAATCCTTAGTGCTTTACCATGAGGCACTCAAGTTTCTGCGGGATCTTGCGGCCAACAAGGGTACGATTTTGTTTGTCGGGACCAAACGCCAAGCACGTGAAATTATCAAGGAAGAAGCATTGCGTTGCGGCGCGCCTTATGTGGATTATCGCTGGCTGGGTGGCATGTTGACCAATTTCAAGACCGTAAAGCAGTCCATCAAGCGTCTAAAAGAAATGCAAAACATGGCGCACGACGGCACCCTGGATAAAATGCCTAAAAAAGAGGCGCTCGGCTACCAGCGTGAAATGGCGAAACTCGAACGCAGTCTGGGTGGTATCAAGGACATAAATGGGCTTCCGGACGCCTTGTTCGTGATCGACGTCGGCTACCAAAAAGGCGCGGTGGCCGAAGCCAACAGGCTAGGCATCCCGGTGGTCGGTGTCGTGGATACCAACCATGATCCCGAAACCATTGCTTACGTGATACCCGGCAATGATGATTCGAGTCGTGCGATACGGCTTTATGCCCGCGGTGCGGCTGATGCCATCCTGGAAGGACGCGCCCAGATTGTCCGGGAGATTGTAAGCGACGAGTTCGTGGAACTCGAATCCGCCGACGAGCGGTCTATTGAGTAAAGCAAAAAAGGGGCGCAAGCCCCTTTTTTAAAACATACGTCCGGAGCACAGCATGGCAGAGATCACCGCAAGCATGGTGAAAGAGTTACGCGAAATGACGGGCCTAGGCATGATGGAGTGCAAAAGGGCGCTCACTGAAGCGCGCGGCGATATCAAAGCGGCGGAAGACTTGCTGCGTATCAAGAGCGGGGCAAAGGCAAGCAAAGTGGCGGGACGCGTTGCTGCAGAGGGCGCAGTCGGTGCGTACGTGAGTCCCGAAGGAAAAACCGCCGCACTAGTCGAAGTGAACTGCGAGACCGATTTTGTAGCGAAAGACACTCATTTCAAGGAGTTCGTGTCGACCCTGGCGCAGTGCGTTGCAGAGACGAACCCGGCGAATGCTGAAATTTTCGCGCAGTCTAAACTCCATTCCGGAGAAACCGTCGAGGACGCACGCCGGGCATTGGTGATGAAGCTCGGTGAAAATATCAATGTCCGCCGCTATGCTCGAGTGGAGACTGCAGGCCGTGTGGCCGTTTACCTGCATGGAAATAAAATCGGTGTGCTGGTGGATTACCAGGGCGGGGACGAAGCTCTGGGCAAGGACTTGGCCATGCATATCGCGGCGAACAAGCCGCTGTGCGTGTCCAAACAACAGGTGCCGAGTGAAAACATCGCCAAAGAGCGCAAGATCTACACGGCGCAGGCAGCCGAGTCCGGCAAACCCGCAAACATCATTGAGAAGATGGTGGACGGCAAAATCGCAAAGTACCTTGCTGAAATTACATTATTGGGCCAGCCTTTTGTCAAAGACCCCGAGCAAACGGTGGAGAACCTGCTTTCAAAGAAAAGTGCCAAAGTAAACGCGTTTTATCTTTTTGTAGTAGGTGAGGGTATCAAAAAGAAAAGTAGCGATTTTGCGGCCGAGGTCATGGCGCAAGTTGGGCGTGCATGACTTCGACTGCCCCGGCATACCGGCGCATCTTGCTGAAGCTCAGTGGTGAGGCGCTTATGGGGGAGGACCGATACGGCATCAATCGGGCCACGCTGGAGCGTATCGTCTCGGAAATCGCCGAAGTGGTAAAACTGCGGGTGCAAGTTGCAATCGTGATTGGCGGAGGCAATATCTTTCGGGGTGTCGCTCCAGGCGCCTCCGGCATGGACCGCGCGACCGCGGATTACATGGGTATGCTTGCCACCGTGATCAATGCATTGGCATTACAGGACGTAATGCGCCAAGCAGGACTCAACGGCCGGGTGCAATCTGCACTCAACATTGAACAAGTGGTCGAGCCCTATATCCGCGGTAAGGCGATACGCTATCTGGACGAGGGGAAAATAGTAATCTTCGCCGCAGGAACGGGTAATCCCTTTTTTACGACTGATACCGCGGCGGCACTTCGCGGCATGGAAATGAATGTGGACATCGTCCTCAAAGCGACCAAGGTGGACGGCGTTTACACGGAAGATCCGAAGACCCACTCTGATGCCATGCGCTACCAGAAACTCTCCTTTGACGAAGCCATTGTAAAGAACCTGAAGGTGATGGATGCAACCGCACTTACGCTATGCCGCGATCAGAAGCTCCCGGTCAACGTATTCAGCATATTGAAGCCCCATGCACTGAAGCGCGTGGTGTTGGGCGAGGACGAAGGAACACTAGTGCACTCTTGAACATCGGGCTGGGCTATAATCCCGGTAACGATAAGGAAACAGCATGGCCGCAGACTTAAAAAAATCCGCTGAGCAGAAAATGCAGAAGACTCTGGAGACGCTAAGAGCTGATCTCAGCAAGGTGCGGACTGGAAGAGCGCACGCCGGGATCCTCGACCACGTAACGGTGGATTATTATGGAACACAAATGCCGATCAACCAGGTGGCGAATGTGACTCTGCTCGATGCACGCACGGTCAGCGTTCACCCGTGGGAAAAAAAAATGGTGAGCCTCATCGAGAAAGCAATTCGTGAATCCGATTTGGGTCTGAATCCCGCAACAGCCGGCGACGTAATACGCGTACCCATGCCACCGCTCACCGAGGAACGCCGCAAGGACCTGATAAAAGTGGTAAGACATGAAGCGGAGAATGCGCGGGTGGCGGTGCGCAACATCCGGCGCGATGCCAATAATGCGATGAAAGAACTCCTCAAGCAGAAAACCATTTCCGAAGACCAAGAGCGACGCTCACAGGTCGAAATACAAAAACTCACCGACAGTTTCATTACTGAAATAGATAAGGCGCTTCAGAGCAAAGAAGCCGAGCTGCTGGCGGTGTAAGACAGTGAACCTGTTTCCCAATTCAACCAAGGAGATCCCGCAAGCAGGCAAAATTCCGCGCCACATCGCGATAATCATGGACGGAAACGGCAGATGGGCCAAGCAGCGTTTTTTGCCGCGTGTCGCTGGCCACCGGCGTGGAGTCGAAGCGGTGAGGGAAGTCATTAAAGCCTGCGCCAAACAGGGTGTCGGGTTTCTAACCTTGTTTGCCTTCAGTAGCGAAAACTGGCGGCGGCCAAAAGAAGAAGTTTCGGTCCTGATGCAATTATTCATTCGCGCTTTGGAGCAGGAGGTCGCCAAGCTGCACGAAAACAATATCCGCTTCAAGGTAGTGGGTGATATAAACCGTTTTGAGCCGCGGCTAAGCAAACTGATCCGTGAAGCGGAATCTTTGACCGCGCACAACACCATGCTCACCCTGACCATTGCCGCGAATTACGGCGGGCGCTGGGACATTATGCAGGCAGTGCAGCGCATGCTTGTGGATCACCCGAAGCTTTCCAAGGGATTCGACGAATACGACCTGGCGCCGTACCTGGCAATGCATTATGCGCCCGAACCGGATCTTTTTATCCGCACCGGCGGAGAACAGCGCATCAGCAATTTCCTGCTGTGGCAGATGGCTTATACCGAAATGTATTTTACCGAGACCTTGTGGCCCGATTTCGATTCAAAATCCCTCGATTTTGCCATTTTGTCCTACCAGCAGCGCGAGAGACGCTTTGGCCGCACTAGCGAGCAGCTTGAAGAGGCACGGTCACCTGCAGCAAAAGCTGATGCGGTGGCCCTGGCTAAACCGCTACGGCGCGCCAAGCAGAATGCTTAAGACTCGCGTTATCACAGCATTAGTTCTGTTGCTTTCATTCCTTCCCGCATTATTTTTTTTGCCGGCGCAAGGCTGGGTGGTGCTGGGCGTGGTGATTATCGCGTTTGCTTCACGGGAATGGGCGAGACTGGCGCAGATGCGGGAGCCCTCAGTGTGGCTGTACGTAATTGCGGTTATTGCATCCTGCTCGGTTTTGATTCGTGCGTTGGGGCTCTTTAATAACGTTACGGTTGAAGATTTGCGCCTCGCTATTTATGCGGTGGCTTTGCCCTTCTGGCTGGTTGCGGCTCCACTATGGCTAAGCTTTAAATGGCGCGCAAATAAGATAGGGCTCGCGGTAAGTGGCTTGCTGGTACTGGTAACTGCTTGGCTTGCGCTAGTACAATTGCGAGAGATTTCGCCATGGTTGGTTCTGTGGTTGCTTTCGGTGATTTGGGTGGCGGATATCGCGGCATATTTCTGCGGCAAAAAATTCGGCAAGCGCAAGCTTGCTCCCAATATCAGCCCGGGCAAAACGCAGGAAGGCGTGTACGGCGCTTTTTTCGCTGTGACGGTCTACGCTATTGCTATTGTCGCGCTCAGCGGCAATCATAACATTAGCGCGTTTGACAGGGCAGTCCCGGCCTATCTGCTGCTAATTGCGCACTGGTTCATCACCGGATTGAGTATCATTGGAGACCTGTTTGAATCGTTGCTCAAGCGGCAAGCCGGCGTCAAGGACAGCGGGTCGATCCTTCCCGGCCATGGTGGGATACTAGACCGCATAGATGGCATACTTTCGACCTTGCCCGTGTTGGCGTTTTTTATATTTTATCGGGCTTGAAAACGCGACATGCAAAACCTGACCATACTTGGCTCCACCGGTAGCATCGGTGTCAATACGCTTGATGTTGTCGCGCACCACCCCGACCGTTTCCGGGTGGTGGCGCTGACCGCAGGAAACAAAGTCGAGGTTTTATTCGATCAATGCCGACGCTTTGCTCCGGTTTATGCGGTGCTGCGCGACGAGAACGGTGCCGAGCGGCTGCAAAGTTTGGTGAGGAAAGCGGGCCTTGTCACCCAGGTGTTGCAGGGCGTGGGGGCACTCGAAAAAGTTGCAACTTTGCAGGAAGTGAACGGGGTAATGGCGGCAATCGTGGGAGCCGCGGGATTGCGCCCCACGCTGGCCGCGGCGAATGCCGGCAAACGGGTGATGCTAGCCAACAAAGAAGCACTGGTGATGTCCGGAAGTCTTTTCATGGAGGCGGTGCGGCGTAATCATGCCACGCTGCTGCCGGTGGACAGTGAACACAATGCCATTTTCCAAGCGTTGCCTCGCAACTTCAGTGGCGATCTCGCCGCAGTTGGAGTCAAGCGGATTCTACTTACCGCTTCAGGCGGACCTTTTTGCTCCACCCCGCTCAGTGAGCTGGAGCACATAACCCCGGACCAAGCGTGTGCGCACCCCAACTGGGTTATGGGGCGCAAAATTTCCGTGGATTCGGCAACCATGATGAACAAAGGCCTCGAGGTCATCGAGGCGCACTGGTTGTTTAATGCTTTAGAGAATCAAATTCAAGTGGTGATACACCAGCAGAGCGTAATCCATTCCCTAGTTGAGTACGTGGATGGTTCAGTAATCGCGCAACTTGGCAACCCGGATATGCGCACCCCGATTGCCTACGCCCTGGCCTATCCCGAGCGGATTGAAGCCGGGGTGCAGTCACTGGATTTATTCAAGATCGGCACTCTCAATTTCCAGGCGCCGGACTTGAACCGCTTTCCCTGCCTGCGGCTTGCTTACCAGGCTTTGCAGCGCGGAGAGGCGGCTCCCGCAATTCTGAACGCGGCAAACGAAGTCGCAGTGACCCATTTTCTCGCCCAGCGTATGCCCTATAAACATATACCCTTGCTGATCGAGGCGGTGCTGGAGAAGATGACTGTGAAAGCCATCACCAGTCTTGACGACGTGCTAGAGGCGGACCGTATGGCGCGGGCTTTTGCGGAGGATTGGCTCGCCGCATCGCGCCCCGGGTTTGCCGCTCGGGTTGCGCCGTAAGCCTGTTTATGCAGTTCAGTTAAGCGTTAATCTCGGACTCGTTATGAAGCTGCTGTTCACTCTGGCCGCATTTGCGTTGGCCCTCGGTTTGCTCATTGTATTTCATGAATTGGGGCATTATTGGCTGGCGCGGCTATGCCGGGTGAAAGTTCTGCGCTTTTCGATCGGGTTCGGCAAACCGATATGGAAGCGGCGCTTTGTCAAGGACGGTACAGAATGGGTGCTGGCGGCATTTCCGTTCGGCGGATATGTCAAAATGGTCGACGAAAACGAAGGTCAGGTTGCGCCCCAGGATCTGCCTCGCGCATTTAACCGGCAGCCAGTCTACCGCCGTTTCGGCATTGTACTGGCCGGTCCGGTGGCCAACTTCCTGCTGGCGATACTGCTGTACTGGGTGTTGTACGTTCACGGTGTGCCCGGGCTAAAGCCGATCATTGGCCCGGTTCCTGCAGCGTCCCCGGCAGCGCTTGCCGGCTTCAAGGAAGAAGAAACCATACTCAAGATAAATGGGGAAAGCATGGTTACTTGGCAGGACGTGCGTTGGCTTCTTTTGCAACAGGCCGTGAAAAAATCCGTGGTGAACGTCGAGGTCACTAACCCGCGTGGTGAAATCACGTGGCACAAACTCGATTTAAGCGGCTTGACCGTTTCCGACCTCGATACTGACTTCATGAAATCCCTTGGCCTGAGCCGGTACCAGCCGCAGGTGGAGCCCATCATTGGGCAGCTCGTCCCGGGCGGACCGGCTGAACGCGGCGGCCTCATGCCTGATGACGAAATTCTTGCCATCAACGGCGAAAAAGTTGCACTTTGGGATGACGTCGTGCGCCTAGTGCGTAGTCATCCTTCTCAAATTCTAGAGTTTGAGATCAAACGCGGCAAACAGCGACTGGCGATTACGCTCACACCCGAAACGGTAAAGGATAACGGTGAACAGATAGGAAGAATTGGAGCGGCACCGAAAATCGACCGCGCTGCTCTACAGTTGCTGCTCGCTGAAGAGAAGTATCCATTTGGGCAGGCTTTTTTAAAATCCCTGAAAAAAACCTGGGAAACGTCCGCGTTCAGCCTGAAAATGTTGGGTGAAATGCTGGTCGGGGAGATTTCTTGGAAAAATGTGAGTGGACCCATCACTATCGCCGATTACGCAGGGCAGTCGGCGCAGATCGGCTGGGAGGCCTATCTGAATTTCCTTGCGTTGATCAGCATCAGCCTCGGAGTGTTGAATTTGCTTCCGGTCCCCCTGCTGGATGGCGGACACTTAATGTATTACGTTGTGGAGATTCTAAAGGGAAAACCGGTTTCCGAAAAAGTCCAACAGATTGGGCAGCACATCGGCATTGCATTATTGTTTATATTGATGGCCTTCGCCATTTACAATGACATCAATCGCCTGATTACCGGTTGATCCAACATAATGAAAAAAATTTGTCTGGTAATTCTGTTGCTGTGTTTCTATACGGCAACCGCGCAGGCGATAGAACCGTTCATGATCAAAGATATCAGGGTCGAAGGAATACAGCGCACCGAGGCCGGAACGGTCTTCAGCTACCTGCCGGTAAAGGTGGGCGACATTATGAACGACGAGAAAGCGGCGGCATCGATCAAGGCTCTGTACGCTACCGGATTTTTCAAGGACGTAAGGCTAGAAGTCGAAAATGATGTGTTGATTGTCATTGTGGAAGAACGCCCGGCGATTGCCCAAATAACAATTATAGGTGCGAAAGATATTAGCAGTGATGACCTGAAAAAAAGTTTGAAGCAGGTGGGTCTCGCGGAATCGAGAATTTTTGACAAGGCGCTGCTCGACAAGGCCGAACAGGAGTTGAAGCGCCAGTATATTTCCCGCGGCAGATATGCTGCCACGGTCACCACCACGGTAACGCCTCTGGAACGCAATCGCGTGGCAATTACTTTCAACATATCCGAAGGAGAAGTCGCCAAGATTAGGCAAATCAATATCGTTGGGAATCATGCGTTTCCGGAAAAAGAACTCGTGAAATTATTCACCCTGACTACCCCCGGGCTGCTAACCATATTTACCAAGAACGACCAGTACTCAAAGCAAAAGCTTGCGGCTGATCTGGAAACCTTGCGCTCGTTCTATCTCAACCGCGGATACATCGAGTTCAATGTGGATTCCACGCAGGTTTCCATTACTCCCAACAAAGCGGACATATATATCACCGTTACCATTACCGAGGGTCCAAAATTTACCGTGTCTGAGATCAAGTTCGCAGGCGAGCTTCTGCTGCCTGAGGCAGAGCTGCGCCAACTCGTTCAAATTAAACCTGGAGAGGTTTTCTCACGGGAGAAACTTACCGAATCCTCCAAGTTGATAGCGGACAAATTGGGCAATGAAGGATATGCCTTTGCCAACATAAACGCGGTGCCTGACCTTAATAAAGCAAAACGACAAGTCGCATTTACGTTCTTTATCGATCCAGGTCGCAGGGTGTACGTGCGGCGCATAAATATTACCGGTAACACGCGCACGCGCGACGAGGTTATACGCCGTGAGATCAGGCAACTTGAAGGAGCGTGGTATAACGCGGGCCTTATCGATCGTTCCAAACAGCGGATAGACAAACTCGGCTATTTTTCAGATGTAAATGTTGAGACCCCGGCCGTGCCCGGCACTACGGATCAGGTCGATGTGAATTTCAACGTCACTGAAAGAGCAACAGGCAGTGTTCAGCTAGGCGTAGGTTATTCCGATGCAGAAGGCATCATCCTCAGCGCATCGGTGTCGCAAAACAATATTTTCGGTTCTGGTAATTTCGTTTCAGTACAGGTCAACAGCGGTAGCGTAAACAAGGTCTATTCGCTGTCCTATACCAACCCGTATTTCACCGTGGACGGGGTGAGCGCAGGTTTTGATATTTACAAGCGCAACGTTAACACCACATCGCTGTCTAGCGCCCCGTACGAGACCTCAACGCTTGGCGGGGCAGTCCGCTTTGGCGTCCCGGTCACGGATTTTGATACCATCAATTACGCTCTGGGTTACGAAGAGACGAGCACCACGGTCTTCATCAACAGTCCGCCAGAATATATTCAATTTGTCCAGCAATTTGGCAGCGTTACAACAACGTTTCTAGGCAGCGTTGGTTTTTCCCATGATGGGCGCAATAGCGTGATCTACACAACCAGTGGCGGGCTGCTCAGGCTCGGGGCAGAAATAGCCTTGCCCGGCGCTGAGCTGCAATATTACAAACTTTCATTGCAGCAGCAGTATTATTTTCCAATCAGCAAAATATTTACTCTCTTGGTAGACGGAGAACTGGGAATGGGAGATGGTTACAGCGGTCAGTCGTTACCTTTTTTCAAGAACTTTTTTGCGGGAGGCAGCACGTCGGTGCGCGGTTTTGATACCAATTCTATCGGCCCAAGGGACATCGAGGGCAACGCGGTGGGGGGCACTCGGCGCATAGTGGGTAGCGGTGAGCTCCTGTTCCCCATGCCTGGTTTTGAAGATGTGAAGGCACTGAGACTTGGCACCTTTGTAGACACGGGCACAGTGGCGGATACATGGCATTTCAGCAGTCTGCGCGTTTCAACAGGGGTGAGCGTTTCCTGGAGCTCGCCTTTCGGACCGCTCAAATTCAGCATTGCCGAACCACTCCGGACGTTTAACGGTGATAAAATACAGCATTTCCAGTTCACGTTTGGAACTTCGTTTTAGGCCTGTTGGCAAGGAGATCTAAGTTGAAATCCTCAAATTTTGCGGTGGCTGCCGCGTTGGCTTTGGCCGCCATCAATATTGCGGCTGCCGATGATCTCAAGATCGGCGTGGTGAATCTTGAGCGCGTGTTGCGGGAGGCGGTCCCGGCAATTAACGCGCAAAAGAAACTTGAAAAAGAATTTGCAGCGCGGGAGCAGGAACTGCAAAAGGCCAGCAAGCAGATCAAGGACCTTCAAGCCGCGCTCGATAAGGAAAACGCAACGCTGAGCGAATCCGAGCGCCGCGCCAAGGAACAAGATCTGGCCCGAATGAACCTTGATTACCAGCGTATGCAGCGGGAATATCGGGAGGACGCGAACTTACGCAGAAACGAAGAGCTTGCTTCGGTATTTGAGCGCGCCAACAAAGTGGTTCAGGAAATTGCCACGACGGAAAAATTCGATTTAATATTGCAAGATGCGGTGTACATCAGCCCCCGAATAGATATAACCGACAAGGTAATTAAGGCGCTGGCTGAACCGCCCTCTAAATGAGTAGCACCTTTGCTTGATGTCTTCCGGGGAAAGGAGCCACAGCTTAGGCAGTATCGTCGAGCGCTTCGGCGGAGAACTTATCGGCGACAAGAATGTCTCCGTGACGCAGGTTGCCCCGCTGGAGCTCGCGCAGCCGTGGCATCTGTCCTTTCTTTCGCAAGCCAAATACCGGAACCAGCTGGAAACAACCAGAGCCGGAGCCGTGATACTCGGACCCGAAGCCCGCGATCTAACCTCGCTGCCGCGCATTGTCTGTACTGACCCGTATGCTTATTTCGCCAAAGTTTCCTCTTTTTTCAACCCGGTAAAGATACCGCCGCCCGGACTCCACTCCAGCGCAGTGGTGGCAAGCAGCGCGCGAATTCCGGCTTCGGCAAGCGTCGGTGCCCACGCGTGCATCGGAGAAAACGCTGTCATCGGGGAGGGCACGGTGGTCAGTCCCGGCTGTTTCGTGGGTGACGGCGTCAAGATAGGAGACGCGTGTTTTCTTCATCCTCGGGTAGTGATTTATCACCAATGCATAATCGGCGACCGGGTCATCCTTCAATCTGGCGTGGTGATTGGAGCCGATGGTTTCGGAATTGCCATGGACGCGGGGCGCTGGATCAAAATTCCGCAGATCGGAAGGGTGCTCATCGGCAACGACGTGGAAATCGGTGCCAACACTACAGTGGATCGTGGCGCAATGGGAGACACGGTGATTGAGGACGGCGTCAAGCTCGATAACCTGATACAGGTAGGGCACAACGTGCGTATTGGGGCACATACCGCGATCGCTGGCTGCGTCGGCATTGCAGGCAGTACAAAAATCGGGCGCTACTGTAGAATTGGCGGCGCTGCGATGATCAGCGGGCATTTGGAGATCGCTGACAACGTGACGATATCAGGGGCTACTGGAGTTGGCAAAACGATAACCAAAGCCGGAATCTATACCTCGGCCTATCCGGCCGAGCCGCACCATGAATGGCTGAAGAACGCCGTGCACCTGCGACACCTGCATGAATTGGCGAAAAAAATCCGCGGACTTGAGAAACAGAGCAGAAAACCGAAAAGGAAAACAAAGTGACTGGCATGGACGTCGGTGAAATCATGCAATACTTGCCCCATCGTTACCCATTCCTAATGGTGGACCGCGTCATTTCCATTGAGCCGGGAAAGAGCATCGTTGCCATAAAAAATGTCACTATCAACGAGCCGTTTTTTGTGGGTCATTTCCCACAGCAACCCATCATGCCAGGCGTGATGATCCTCGAGGCTTTGGCACAGGCCTCGGCGATCCTTTCCTTCAAGACGGACAATTTTAAAGTCAACGACGACTCGGTTTACTATTTTGTCGGCATTGACAACGCGCGCTTCAAGAAGCCGGTCGTGGTTGGAGATCAATTGTTTCTTCATGCTACCCTCACAAGGCATATCAAGGGTTTCTGGAAATTTACCGCTCAAGCTAAAGTCAGTGACGAGGTGGTCGCCGAAGCAGAGTTGATTTGTGCCGTGCGGGCGAAATGATACACGCGACTGCAATTGTTCATCCTGGGGCCAAGCTCGCGCCGGATGTCGAGGTGGGCGCATACACCATAATCGGGGATAAAGTGGAAATCGCCGCGGGCACATGGATTGGCCCACATGCGGTGATTCTCGGTCCAACACGCATCGGATCCAACAACCGGATTTACCAGTTTGTCTCCCTCGGGGATGTTCCGCAGGACAAGAAATATGGCGGAGAAGCGACCTGGCTTGAAATCGGCAATGGCAACACTATCCGCGAGTTCTGCACATTTAACCGGGGTACGGTACAGGATGTGGGTGTCACCCGCGTCGGTGACGACAACTGGATTATGGCCTACGTTCATTTAGCGCATGACTGCCAGATTGGCAGCCATACCATTTTCGCCAACAATGTGCATCTGGCCGGCCACATTCACGTGGGTGACTATGCAGTGCTCGGCGGATTTGTAGGGATTCACCAGTTCTGCCACATCGGAGCGCACAGCATGTTGGGGGCCGGCAGCATTGTGAGACAGGATGTTCCGCCCTACGTCACGGCTTCCGGAAACACCGCCAAACCCCATGGCATCAACTCCGAGGGATTGAAACGGCGCGGGTTCGGGTCTGAGGCAATCGCCAGCATCAAGCGCGCCTATAAGACCTTATATAAGTCCGGGCTTGCCTTGGACGAAGCAAAACAGGCGATAGCAGCAGACCTGCCAAGATGCCCTGAGCTCCACGTTCTGGTCGAATTCCTTGAACAGAGCCAGCGCGGGGTTATCCGCTAAAATTTCATGAATCCAGCGCATCAGCCGCGCCCCAGCATCGGCATGGTTGCCACAGAAGCATCCGGTGACCAACTCGGAGCTCATTTGATCTACGCCTTGAAAGCCTATATTCCTCAAGCGCAATTTGTAGGCGTAGGCGGGCCTAAAATGCTAGCCGCGGGGATCGATTCGCTGTTTCCCCTGGACAAGCTCGCCAGACACGGTTATGTAGAAATTTTGCGGCATTTGCCGCAGATCATGTGGATCCGGCGAAAGATTCGGAACTACTTCTTGCGGCATCGACCACAGATTTTGATTGGCATCGACTCGCCAGATTTCAACCTGGGCCTGGAGGAAAAACTCAAGCAACGGGGCGTAACCACGATTCATTACGTGAGCCCGTCAATCTGGGCCTGGCGCGGCGAACGTATTCATAAAATCAAGCGTGCGGTTTCACATATGCTGACCCTATTTCCTTTTGAGGCTCCGCTTTATGAAAAAGCCGGGATACCCGTGACCTATGTCGGCCATCCGCTTGCCGAAATGCTTCCTGATGCGCCTGACCGGGATGCCGCCCGCGAGCAAATGCGCCTGACGCCCAGCGCGAAAATTTTCGCGCTCCTGCCCGGTAGCAGACCAAATGAGTTGCATTACATGGCGGATACCTTTATCGAAACAGCAAAGCGCATTTTACAGGAACAGCCCGACGCGCAATTTCTCGTGCCGCTGCACAGCCGCGAGACACGCGATCAGTTCGAAAGCGCCTTATACCGAAACCATGCGCAGGATTTACCTTTGACGATATTATTTGGACATACGCATAACGCCCTGACAGTCGCTGACGCTGCGCTGATAGCTTCGGGTACGGCGACTCTGGAAGCGCTGCTCCTCAAATGTCCAATGGTTATAACCTACAAGGCTAATGAACTGAGCTTTCGCATAGTCAAGAGCAAATATCACCTGCCGTATGTCGGCCTGCCGAATATCCTGGCCGGGGAATTCATAGCTCCGGAAATCCTGCAGAGCGATGCAACTCCGGAAAACCTGGCGCAGGCCCTCATGAATCTGGCGGCAGATCAAATAGTCGTCGAGCGCTTGCGCCGAAAATTCAGCGCAATTCACTCCAAATTGAGGCAAAATACCGCGCAGCGGGCGGCACAGGCCATATTGCCGTATCTTGAAAGTCATGGAGTGAAATGTGACTCGATGGCGAATTTGCGGGGTGGATGAGGCGGGAAGGGGGCCGCTTGCCGGTCCGGTGTACGCTGCCTGCGTCATGTTGAAGCCATACAGCAAAATAACTGGCTTAGCGGATTCCAAGCAATTGAGTTCAACGCGACGCGAACGGCTCGCTTCGGAAATAAAATCCTGCGCATTGGCGTGGGCAATTGCCTCGGCGAGTGTCGAGGAAATCGACCGTATAAATATTCTGCAGGCCACCTTGCTAGCAATGAAGCGCGCGGTTGAAAGCCTTGCCATGGAACCCGCGGAAGTGCTGGTCGATGGCTTGCATTGCCCGCAGCTTAAATATCCGGCACGCGCCATTGTTAAAGGCGATCAAAGGATTCCCGAAATCATGGCGGCTTCGATTTTGGCGAAAACGGCGCGCGATGCCGAGATGCTCATACTGCACCGGCATTTTCCACAATATGGTTTCGACCGGCACAAAGGCTATCCGACACTACAACATCTCGTGGCATTGCAAATTTTCGGTGTAAGTGAAATACACCGACGCAGCTTCGCGCCGGTGAAGGTCTTGATCCAGTCGTAAAGGTAAAACATGGCGCTCGCCAGGCTGCTGCATGTTTTTGGAATTGTGGTATGGGTCGGGGGAATGTTTTTTGCCTACTTGGCGCTGCGCCCGGCCGCTGCGCAGGAGCTCGAACCGCCACAAAGGCTCAGACTTTGGCGGCGCGTGCTGCAGCGGTTCTTTTCCTGGGTGTGGTTTGCTGTTGCGTTGATACTCGGCAGCGGCTGGTACATGATGTGGCAATTGAGTGACGCAAGCGTGCCATGGTACGCCTATGCAATGATGGGCACCGGATTGCTCATGATGCTGATCTTCATGCACGTGTTTTTTGCTCCCTTTCGACGCTTGCGACTCTCAGTCGCTGCTCAGGACTGGAACAGCGCCGGTAACGCCCTAAACCAGATTCGCATTCTGGTGGCCGCCAATCTGATCCTGGGTTTGGTTAATATCGCGGTAGCCACCCTTGGCCCAGCCATTGGCGCTTGATTTCTGCGAGCAGCACTTCAAGACTCTCTGACTCGCGTTTTTCCTGAACCAGCGGCATGCGCTTGCGGCACTGATTTTTGAGGGCAGTGTAAAAATCACTGTCGGTCTCCACCCGTTCGAGCAAAGACGCAAGTTGACGTTCATCCTCTACTGCGTAATAACCGACATAGTTTTCACCCAGCATTCCAATATTGCCCGGAATTCGCGAAGCAATCACCGGCACCTGCGCTGCAAGCGCTTCGGAAACAACGTTTGCTCCGCCCTCGATTCGCGAACTTATGACCATGGCCCGGCTGCGGGCCAGCAGCTTGCGCACCTTCCAATGCGGAATTTGACCGATCCAACGGTAGCGTGGCTCACGCCTCATCCATTCCCGAGCCTGCAGCTCCATCTCTGCACTCATCGCCGCCCCCATGTGGCAACTTCGAATGCGCGACTTCGGGTGCAAATGGCTGAGGGCCATCGCGCAACGAAAAGGGTCTTTTTCTTCCCGCAGATGTCCGATTAGGCAAATTTCAAAATGATTTTTAAGCGGTGCCACAGGATTAACGGGCTTCGCAGATTGGTAAATGACCCGTGCTTTGTCCCGCCCATCGCCTGTAAGTTCGTTTAGCGCCATTTCTTGTAACACGATAATGCGGGCCGCCAAGTGCAGCGATTCCCGTGCCGCGGCATCGGTCTTAATGTCGCGGTACAGATCCGTGCCGGTCAGGCAGACAATCAAGGGCGCCCGGGGCAGCAGGGTGGCAAAACGTTTAATTGAGGAATGACTCTTGCGCGCGTGCAGAGCGATCATCAGGTCGACGGGATCGCCATCCCACTCTGTTTGAATCTTGATGTCATGTCCGGAACGCTTCAGGAAGCGGCCCCATCGGTACGCGGTGTTAAGATTGCCACTGAGAGCTGGGCCGGCGACAGGGGTAACGATGACAATGTTCATTGACAAATAAACTTGCGATAATAATTACAGCTTCATTTTAAGAACGCCAAACCGCAATGAACGCGCCATTATCTCTTCGCGAGACGGAACTCGGCAAGCAGCTGCGAGACGCGCGAGAACGCACCTTGGCTCTGGTCAGGGATCTCGACGGAAACCAATGGCTTGGTCCGAAGCTCGCCATTGTTAATCCGCCCTTGTGGGAGCTCGGGCACGTCGGATGGTTTCAGGAGCGCTGGTGCCTGCGTTATAACGGTTCGGCAGCGTTATCACCATCCATCATGCCTCAAGCGGACCAACTATACGATTCGGCAACGGTCGCGCACGACACGCGATGGGGCCTACCGTTACCCAACCTCGATCAGACGCTGGCCTATTTGGAAGCCGTTTTGCAACGCGTTCTCGAAAAATCTGGCCCCGGTGATGACAGACTCAATTATTTCGCGCAGCTCGCCTTATTTCACGAAGACATGCATGGGGAGGCATTTTTCTACACTAGGCAAACCTTGGGTTACCCCAAACCCAAGCATGCCCGTGTTCCCGGAACAGCAAGCATACCGGGCGACGGCGGCAAAGATATAGCCATACCCGGAGGCACGCTGTCATTGGGTGCGACACCCCGGGATGGATTTGTTTTTGACAATGAAAAGTGGGCACATGAAGTCCAGGTTAAACCGTTTGGCATTTCCAGCGCTGCGGTGAGCAACGGGGATTTCGCCCAGTTTGTAGATGACGGAGCTTACCAGCGCCGCCAATTTTGGTCGGAGCAAGGCTGGCAGTGGAAAGAGCGGGCGCATGCGGATGTGCCTGCGTATTGGAAAAAAGAGCACGGCGAATGGTTATTGCGGCGCTTCGACGAATGGATGCCGTTGCCTCGGAGTCATGCCATGGTTCATGTCAACTGGTTCGAGGCTGAAGCGTATTGCCGCTGGGCCAACCGGCGTCTTCCCACCGAGGCGGAATGGGAAATGGCGGCGGCAACCTCGCCCGATGATCTAGTGCGTAAGAGGCGCTACCCCTGGGGCAACGATTTGTTCTCTCAAGAGCGCGCCAACCTGGACGGTTTCATGGCTGGCAGCGCTCCCATCGGCGCGTTTCCCGAAGGCGACAGCGCCTGGGGTCTAAGGCAGATGATGGGCAATGTTTGGGAATGGTCGGCAGATTGGTTTCTTCCGTATCCAGGATTCGTGGCGGATCCCTATGCGGAGTATTCCCTGCCATGGTTTGGAAATCATAAAGTGCTGCGCGGCGGATGTTTCGCGACGCGAGCGAGACTGTTGCGCAACAGCTGGCGCAATTTTTATACCCCAGATCGACGCGATATATTCGGCGGTTTTCGCACGTGCGCGGTCCAGCCTTGGTGAAAGGCGCGTGAAACATATCTTATCGCGCCATAATGCGCGGTTTCGGTTGCTTTTGCAGCTCGCGCATTCATCAAGAGCAAGAAGAAAAGCCAGTAAAGCCGTGCTCGATGGCCCGCATTTAGTCGCGGCTTATAGTTCGGCATTCGGCGCGCCGCAAACCACAGTGGTGAGCACCAGCGGAATGAATCACCGCGAGATACGCAACGTGCTGCGGCGAATTCCTGCCTCAAATCTGTATACGCTGCCTGATTCCTTGTTCAGTGAGATTTCTCCAGTGGTCTCGCCGTCAGGCATTCTCGCCATCGTGCCCGTACCAACACCACAAATGCGTCCGGAAAAATGTCGATTCGGCGTGCTGCTGGAAGACATCCAGGATGCAGGAAACCTGGGCTCGATACTGCGCTCAGCCGCGGCGGCGGGCGTGGACTGTGCGTTTCTTTCGAAAAACTGCGCTTTTGCCTGGTCGCCGAAAACCTTGCGCGCCGCCATGGGGGCGCACTTTCAGCTGCCGATTTTCGAGGACGCCGATCTTCTGGCTGTGGCAAAAAGTTTTAAAGGAAAAATCATTGCGACAGACGCAGATGCAAAAAAGACGCTGTATCAGGCAAATTGCCGCGGGCCGATTGCGTTTGTGATCGGTAACGAGGGGGCAGGGATATCAGCCACATTGCTGAAATCTGCCCACGAACGCGTCATGATACCAATGCCGGGAAAGATGGAATCATTGAACGTTGCTGCGGCAGCAGCAATCTGCTTGTTTGAGAAAATCAGACAGGAACAGAGGCCAGACTGACCGTTGCTAGTATATATGCCTTTCCAAATTGGCATTTTGCATAATCGTCGTGGCGATTTCCTCGATGGATTTGGTTGTAGTATCGATGTAGCTGATTCCCTCCTGATACATCAGCGCTTCTGCCTCCTTGACTTCAAACTGGCAGTTAGCAAGCGTGGCATAGCGGCTACCCGGCTTGCGTTCGGTGCGAATGTGTTGCAAGCGATTCGGATCGATCGTCAGCCCGTATAGTTTGTCGCGTAATGGTTTGAGCGGGGCCGGCAGCGTCATGGAACTGAAATCTTCAAGCACTAGGGGGTAATTGGCAGCACGCACGCCGAACAGCAGAGCAAGGTATAGACAGGTAGGAGTCTTGCCGCAGCGCGACACGCCGGTCAAAATTACATCCGCCTGGTTCAAGTCACGGGTGGAAACGCCGTCATCATGACCCAAGGCGTAGTTAACGGCTTCAATGCGCGCCTGGTAGCCGTAGCTATTGCTGAAGCTGTGCGAACGGCCGATGGTATGCGAGGACTTGACACCCAGTTCGCTTTCTAATGGGTCGGTAAATACTTGGAAAAAATCCATAAAAAGGCCGTTTGCCCCGGCCACTGTCGCACTAATTTCAGGATTGACAAGCGTGCTAAATACCAGCGGACAACTGCCTTCCGCGAGGCCCACCTGATTAATCTGCTTTGCAACTTCCGCGGCTTTTTCTACCGTATCAACGAATGGGATTGTGATTTGTTTGAAATCGACCCCCTCAAACTGGGTTAGCAGGCTGTGCCCCAGCATCTCCACGGTGATGCCGGTACGGTCGGAAATAAAAAAAGCCGTGCGTTTGCTGTGCATGGTTGCGCCGGGTGTGAAACACGGAACAAGTAAAATATACGATTTGCGTGCTTATTACAATTTGAGAAAAGAACGAATGGCCCACGCGCGGCTGCAATAGCTGAATCAAAGCTGTGCGTGGCCGGAGCTACATTCTATGCTCAATATCCGCTTTAAACCTTCTGTAATTCTAGGCTTATTGCTAGTCCTAGCCCACGCAAGCGCTATTGGCCTGGTGTTGGTTGTGCCGTTGCCTATTTGGTCGAAATTGGTAACCGTAGTGGCGGTTTGTATAAGTTTTGCATTTTATTTCCGGCGGAACGCCAGGCTCGCCGCACCAAATTCGCTGGTCGCGTTGGAGATCAAGGAAGACTGTGCCTGCACAGTAGAAACACGAAATGGAAACCGCTGTCCATGTACTGTGCTGCCCACAAGCTACGTATCTGCCTCGCTAACGATTCTAAATCTCAAGATTGATGGCAAGCTTCTCCGGAAGCATTTGGTGATTCTTCCAGACGCGGTGAATGCAGAAGATTTCCGCAAGCTCCGTGTCTTGCTACGCTGGAGATTCAAGTCCCGACCGATCGGAGCTATATAGCCCGTAGCGCTTGACCTAGCGGCTCGGTTTTCTGCTGCAAGACGGTATTCCGCGCTTCCGGGAGGAAGTCTGGATAGTCGCGACTGAAGTGCAGTCCGCGGCTCTCATGGCGCAGCAAGGCGCTTTGCACTATAAGATCGGCGGTCATCACCAAGTTGCGCAATTCCAGCAAATCGCCACTCACCCGAAAGTTCGCGTAATACTCATCGATTTCTTCGTGTAATAACCGGATGCGATGTTGCGCGCGTTCCAGACGCTTAGTGGTACGAACAATGCCCACATAATCCCACATGAAGCGGCGCAGTTCGTCCCAGTTATGGGAAATCACGATTTCCTCGTCGGCGTCCGTTACCCGGCTTTCGTCCCATTCAGGAAGGCTGACCCGTGATTTGTCGGGTTGCGCCAGGATATCGTGCGCCACAGCCCGGCCCAAAACGAGGCATTCCAAAAGCGAATTGCTGGCAAGGCGATTGGCGCCGTGCAAGCCCGTATAAGCAGTCTCCCCAATTGCATACAAGCCGGGTAAATCGGTGCGCCCGTGGCGGTCGGTAACCACTCCGCCGCACATATAATGAGCGGCGGGTACCACCGGAATGGGATCGCGGGTCATATCGATGCCCAATTCCAGGCAGCGGGCGTGAATTGTGGGAAAATGCTTTACGATAAAATTCGCAGGCTGGTGCGAAATATCCAGGTAGACGCAGTCCAAACCGCGTTTTTTCATCTCGAAGTCAATGGCGCGCGCCACGACATCGCGCGGCGCAAGCTCGGCGCGCTCATCATGTGCCGGCATAAAGCGGGTGCCGTCAGGCAGCCGTAATACGCCGCCTTCACCCCGCACCGACTCGGAAATGAGGAAGGATTTAGCGTGCGGATGGTAAAGGCAAGTGGGGTGAAACTGGATGAACTCCATGTTGGCAATGCGGCAACCCACGCGCCAGGCCATGGCGATTCCGTCCCCGGTCGCCGTATCCGGGTTGGTAGTGTAGAGATAAACTTTGCCCGCTCCGCCGGTCGCCAAAACAATATGATCCGCGGCGACCGTTTTAACCTTATCGGCGCGGCTGTCCAGAACGTACATTCCGTAACAGCGGTGGTCGGGAAGGCCGATTTTTCTGCCACCGATGAGGTCTACTGCCATATGGTGCTCGAGTACCCTGATATTGGGATGGGCCTTGATTTTGGCTTCCAGGGTCGTTTGTACTGCATGCCCCGTGGCGTCTGCCGCGTGAATGACCCGGCGGTGACTGTGACCGCCTTCACGCGTGAGGTGGTAGCCGCTGTTGCTCTCCGCGTCTGGGGTGAACCGCACTCCCTGGTCTATCAGCCATTGCACGCTGTCTCGGCCGCGCTCAACGACATAGCGGGTCATCGCCTCATCGCACAGCCCTGCGCCGGCCCTTAAAGTATCCTGTATATGCTCCTCGAACGAGTCGTCATTGCCCAGCACTGCGGCAATTCCGCCTTGCGCCCAATCGCTCGCGCCGGCAATCAGGTCTTTCTTGGTAACGAGCCCAATTTTTTTCTGGTCCGCGAGATTTAGCGCAGCCGTGAGGCCGGCCAGCCCGCTGCCGATAATCACCACGTCAAAGCGCTGCATCCTGGCTCCCGGTTTTCCGACACTTAATAATATAGCAGACGTGGCGTCAGCGGCTCGGACCAGGCGACTGAAATAGCCCTGATGTTGAATGAACTATTGAGCACTGATGCTGTCTTGAGTGCTATGTGTTGGTGCGCGCATTCTTGAGAGCACGCTGAACTAGGGTATACTAGCCCGCTGTTCGAGAATTGCTGGTAGGCGAAGGTGTCTGCAAGTATGGCGAACAGATTTCAGGGACTGAATCGCTGCACATGGGTGATCGTGAAATCGACCAGCAGCTGGTTGAACGCGCACAACACGGAGATAAACATGCCTTTGAGTTGCTGGTAATCAAATACCAGCGCAAACTTGGGCGATTGTTATCGCGCTTCATCCGTGATGCCGCGGAAATAGAAGATGTCACGCAGGAAGCATTTATAAAGGCGTACCGCGCTCTGCCATCGTTCCGGGGCGATAGCGCGTTTTATACCTGGCTGTACCGGATCGGAATCAATACCGCCAAGAACTACCTGGTGGCAATGGGGCGGCGAGCGCCGACCACGACAGAGTTTGACGTAGCCGATGCTGAAACATTTGACGAAGGAGCGCAACTGAAGGACGTGAACACGCCCGAAAATGAATTGATGAGCAAGCAGATCGCCGGAACGGTGAATCAAACGCTGGAGGACCTGCCTAACGAGCTGCGAACGGCAATTACGCTGCGTGAAATTGAAGGTTTGAGTTATGAGGAGATTGCTACGATAATGGGGTGTCCGATTGGCACTGTGCGCTCGAGGATCTTCCGGGCGCGCGAGGCAATAGCCGGGAAGCTACGCCCTATGCTCGGCACTGGCAAAGACAAGAGGTGGTGACTATGAAACAAGACTTATCGGCCTTCATGGACGGCGAACTGGACCCCGATGCGGCAAAAGCGGTGCTCGCCGAGCTCAGACGGAACAGCGAGCTGCGCGGTGCCTGGATGGATTACCATCTGATTCGCGATTTGCTGGGCCAGACCGGCATGGCGTCGCACGATATCAGCGAACGATTCAAAGAAAGATTGGCCGGGGAACCGGTCGTGTTTAGTCCGCGAAAGCGAATATTGATAAACAACAAGATCGCTGCATTATCGGCCGCCGCGTCGCTTGCTGCAGTAGCTTTGGTGGTCTGGGTCGTGCTGCAAGGCAACGCCGACAAGACGAACGATAAGATGGCAGCCACTCCGCAACCCAATTCCGCAGCCATGCTCGCCAGCCTTCCTCGATATCCCTTCAGCAGCACATTCCATGAGTACCTCTTAGCCCACCAAGAATTTTCACCCAGCACTACGATGCAAGGCGTCGCCCCTTATATACGCACAGTCTCAGACGGGGGCGAGGAAGCCAACCGATGAGGATTCTGCTGTTTGGCCTGTTCCTTGTGTCGCCCGCAAGCTTGCTGGCGGACACGCCGGCGACCTCTAATGAGGGGATTGCCTGGTTGCAGAAAATCGCAACCGCGGCACACGAGCTCAATTACAGCGGCACTTTCATATACCAGTACGGAAGCCACGTCGAAACCTCGCGAATTGTCCATGCGGTGGACAGCTCGGGGGAACACGAGAAGCTTGAAATCCTGAACGGTTTGCCGCGCGAGATCGTTCGCAATAACGACGAAGTGCAATGTTTTCTGCCGAGTAGCAAGACCGTAAGGGTAGAAAAACGACTTCAGAGGAAACCGTTTCCTGCGCTGCTTCCGGAAGAGCTGAATGATCTTAATAAAAGTTATCTAATCAAACTGGGTGACCGGGAGCGGATCGCGGGTTTCGATTGCCAAACATTGCTGCTTGAACCTAAGGATGGCTTGCGCTACGGACACCGCCTTTGGGCCGAAAGTAATTCCGGATTGCTGCTCAAGGCCAGCATGCTGGACGAACATAATGATGTTGTGGAGCAAATGGAATTCACCCAACTTAATATTGGCGGACCGATAGATGAGGAAATGCTGAAACCCAAATATCCGGTCAAAACCGCGGGGTGGCATTATGACCTTTCGCCGCAGGCTGAACCGATTTCCACGGAAAGCGGGTGGGATATCAGAAGCCCGCTCGCGGGATTCAGGAAGATTCTGGATGCAAAGCGCACGATAAGCGGTAAATCGGTCCCGATCTCACATATCGTTTATTCTGATGGACTGGCAGCGGTATCGATATTCATTGAACCGCTCGCTGCCGGGGACAAGCCGCGAAAAGGCGTGTCGAAACGGGGCGCTCTTAATATTTATGCGAGACCTTTGGATGATTACCAGGTAACGGTACTCGGTGAAGTACCGATGATGACGGTGATGGAGTTAGGGAATTCCGTGTACCCCACGGGTAAGTAAAAGTCTACATAAAAACAGTCGTTTTTCTGTTCTAGAATTACTCTATAATTCTCCCATTGCGGTGTTGAAGTTTTCGTACTGGACTAAGGGTCCCAATCAATGAAAAAGCTGTTGGTAGCGTCTAGCTTTTTATTCTGCTTTGTTGCGCCTGTCTTGGCCAAGGAACTGCCGGACTTCACCGATTTGGTGGAGAAACAGGGACCGTCCGTGGTCAATGTCAGCACCACCCAGACTGTGCAAACCGAGCAGGGTATGCCTCAGCTGCCTTTTTCCGAAGATGATCCCTTCTACGAATTCTTCAAACGCTTCGCGCCACCTGTTCCGCGCGAATTTGAATCGAAATCCCTCGGCTCCGGTTTTATCATCAGTTCGGACGGCTATATCCTGACCAATGCGCACGTGGTGGCCGAGGCAGATGAAGTAACCGTCAAGTTGACCGACAAACGTGAATTCAAGGCCAAAGTGATTGGCAGCGACCGCCGCACCGATGTCGCTTTGCTCAAAATCGATGCGACCGGCTTACCAAAAGTGACCATGGGCAACCCGGCCAAGCTCAAGGTTGGGGAGTGGGTAGTCGCCATTGGCTCGCCTTTCGGTTTCGAAAACAGCGTGACTGCGGGAATTGTCAGCGCAAAGGGTCGTTCGCTGCCACAGGAAAGTTTCGTTCCATTTATCCAGACCGACGTCGCCATCAACCCCGGCAACTCGGGCGGCCCGTTGTTTAACTTGAAAGGCGAAGTGGTCGGGATGAACTCGCAGATTTACAGCCGCACAGGCGGTTTCATGGGCTTGTCCTTTGCCATCCCCATCGATGTCGCGATGGACGTCACCGAGCAACTTCGTACTTCCGGCAGGGTCAGCAGAGGGCGCATCGGCGTAGTAATTCAGGAGGTCACCAAGGAGCTTGCCGAGTCGTTTGGTCTAAGCAAGCCGGTTGGGGCACTGATCAATTCAGTGGAAAAAGGAAGTCCGGCCGACAAAGCGGGTCTCGAACCCAGCGATGTGATACTCAAATTTGACGACAAGCCGATCGAGAGCTCGGCGGATCTCCCACGGATCGTTGGCGCCACCAAGCCGGGATCAAAAGTAACGGTGGAAATATGGCGCAAAGGGGCGACCAAGGACCTTACATTGACCGTCGGAGAACTTCCGGCCGATGAGAAAATAGCGCAGCGGCCCAGCAAGCGCGGCAAAACGCTGGAGAGCCGCTTGGGAATGGCATTGACTGATTTGACGCCAGACCAGCGCAGCGAGTTGGGAATCCGAGGCGGAATCCTGGTTGAGGACGTGCAAGGTGCTGCGGCACGTGCCGGGATACGCCGCGGGGATGTAATTCTCGCAGTAAACAACCAAGATGTTAAGTCGGTCGAGCAGTTCACCCAGCTGCTAAATAAACTGGGCAAAGGGCGCGCCATAGCATTGCTGGTCCGACGCGGCGACAGCGCCTTATACATACCGCTCCGCACCGAAAGTGGTTGAAAACTGCGGCCGGTTATCAGAAAGCAGCAAGCAATGACCATTGCCGCTGCAAGAATATGATTGCCGCGCCGCTTGAACTTCAGGGTCGATGCCCACACGGCAATCCCGAATTCAGCTAGAATTCAGTTCGCAAAGGTCAAAGGGCACCATAGTGCCCTTTTTTGATTTATGAACCAGATTCGCAATTTTTCGATTATTGCCCACATCGACCATGGAAAATCCACTCTTGCGGACCGTTTCATCCACATCTGTGGAGGTTTGAGCGAGCGCGAAATGGGCCCACAGGTGCTGGACTCGATGGAACTGGAGCGGGAGCGAGGAATTACCATCAAGGCGCAGACCGCGGCGCTGAATTACCAGGCGCGCGACGGCCGTCTTTATCTTCTTAACCTGATTGATACGCCCGGTCATGTGGATTTCTCATACGAAGTGTCGCGTTCCCTTGCCGCCTGCGAAGGCGCGCTGCTGGTTGTGGATGCGTCGCAAGGCGTGGAAGCCCAGACGGTAGCCAATTGCTATACCGCGATCGAGCAAGGTGTGGAAGTCGTGCCGGTGTTGAACAAAATCGATCTCCCGTCCGCAGAGCCGGAGCGCGTCAAAAAAGAGATTGAAGACATCATCGGTATTTCTGCCAAGGACGCGGTGCAGGTAAGCGCCAAAACCGGCCAAGGCGTGGAGGATGTCCTGGAAGCGGTCATACGCCGCATTCCGCCTCCCAAAGGCAATGCCGACGCCCCACTCAAAGCCCTGATCATCGATTCCTGGTTCGATAACTATGTCGGCGTGGTGATATTGGTGCGTGTAGTGGACGGGGCGCTCGAACCCAAGGACAAGATCCTGTTGATGTCCACGGGAGCAAGTCACCTGTGCGAGCAGGTGGGCGTATTTACGCCAAAGTCCAAGCTGAAAGATTCATTATTAGCGGGCGAAGTGGGATTTGTCGTCGCGGGCATTAGGGACCTCAAGGTCGCGAAGGTCGGCGATACGATTACTCTTGCCGGCAATCCGGCCAAGCAGGCTCTGCCCGGCTTCAAGGAAATCAAGCCGCAGGTGTTTGCAGGCCTTTTCCCGGTGGATGCAAACGAGTATGATGCGCTGCGCGATGCCTTGGAAAAGCTCCAGCTTAACGACGCCTCGCTGCATTATGAACCAGAAACCTCCCAGGCGCTGGGGTTCGGATTCCGGTGCGGATTTCTGGGATTGTTGCACCTTGACATCGTGCAGGAAAGGTTGGAACGCGAATACGGGGTGCAATTGATAACCACTGCGCCCACCGTGGTCTACCAGGTCCTGTTACGCAGCGGCAAAGTAATGGAAATCGAAAATCCATCGAAAATACCCGATCCCTCGAAAATCGGGGAAATACGCGAACCCATTATCAATGCCACAATTCTGGTGCCGCAGGATTACGTGGGCCCGGTTATCACGCTATGCATCGAAAAACGCGGGATACAAAAAAACCTGCAGTACTTGGGACGTCAGGTGATGTTGACTTATGAGCTGCCGCTCAATGAAGTGGTCATGGATTTCTTTGACAAGCTCAAATCGGTGAGCCGCGGCTATGCTTCACTCGATTACGAGTTCAAGGAATTCCGCAGTGCGGATCTAGTCAAGCTCGATATTTTGATTAACGGCGACCGAGTCGACGCATTGTCGTTGATCGTGCACCGCTCCAACAGTCAATTCCGGGGACGCGAGCTTGCCATAAAAATGCGTGAACTGATCCCGCGACAAATGTTCGATGTTGCCGTGCAGGCAGCCATCGGCTCGCATATTATTGCCCGCGAAACTGTCAAAGCCTTGCGCAAAAACGTGCTCGCGAAATGCTATGGCGGAGATGTTACCCGCAAGAAAAAACTGCTGGAAAAGCAAAAGGCCGGCAAAAAAAGGATGAAACGGGTTGGCAATGTTGAAATACCCCAGGAAGCTTTTTTGGCGATCCTCGGAGTGGAGAAGTAATGAATTTCGCGCTGATAATGTTCATTCTTCTGGTAGTCACCGGCGGAATCGGATTGATCGACCATTTTTGGCTCAAGAAGAAGCGCGCGCCGAAATCCGTCGAACCATGGTGGGTGGAGTATCCGAAAAGTTTTTTTCCGGTAATTCTGGTGGTATTCCTGCTGCGCTCTTTCCTCGTGGAACCATTCAAGATTCCTTCCGGTTCGATGATTCCCACATTGCTGGTTGGAGATTTTATCCTGGTCAACAAATACACTTATGGCCTGCGTTTGCCAATCATCAACGTCAAGATCCTGGACATCAATCAGCCCAAACGCGGAGAAGTCATGGTATTCCGCTATCCGGAAAACCCGTCCTTGGATTATATCAAGCGCGTGGTAGGCCTGCCCGGAGACAAAGTAGTTTACCGGAACAAGAGGCTGTGGATTAATGGCAAAGCGGTAAAAACAGTGCCCGACGGAGAATATGATTACGTTGAATCCGGTTTGAATTTTGTCGAAGCCAAGCGTTTTTCCGAAACCCTCGGCAATCACGTGCATCCCATCCTGGTTCAATCCGGGGTTCCCCCGTTGCAAACTGCCGGGGTGAGGCAATTCCCGTTTCGGGAAAATTGCGTCTACAATGAAGAAGGTTTCAGCTGCACCGTTCCCCCCGGGCATTATTTAATGCTGGGTGACAACCGGGATAGCAGCAGCGACAGTCGATACTGGGGATTTGTTCCACAGCAAAACATTGTTGGAAAGGCATTCATGATCTGGTGGAATTTTGATAACCTGAAGCGCATTGGCAAATCTGTCGAATAGGGGGTTATATGTGGCGGGAGCGGGGCTTAACGATGACAGGGTTTCTGACATTGGCGGTTGTGCTCGTCTTCGCGGCTTTTCTCGTGTTTAGGCTGATGCCCCCCTTTCTCGAGTATTTCTATGTGCAGAAAGCTGTTGATGCGGTCGCCAGCGATCTGGACTTGCAGACGGCGACACCCAGAGAGGTGCGTGGTGAATTCGACAAGCGTGCCCTTATCGATAACATTACGACGATCACTGGCGAAGACCTGGAAATCGTCAGACAAGGAAACGATGTGGTGCTTAACGCAAACTACTCGGTAAAAGTGCCAATTTTTGGCAATGTGGCCGCCTGTATTGATTTCCAGGCGTCGAGCGGGAAACGGAGATAATCGGCTGAAGGTAAATGGATAGCCAAGGTGTCTCCCGTCTTCTCGGCTATGCATTTGCTGAGCCAGAGCTTCTGCGCCAGGCCTTAACTCACCGCAGCTACGGTGTTCCTCATAACGAGCGCCTCGAATATCTGGGCGATAGCATTCTCAATTGCGTCATCGCCTATGCCCTTTATCAGCGGTTCCCCAGTTTAAGTGAAGGCGAGCTCTCCCGGCTGCGCGCCAATTTAGTTAACCAGCAGACCTTGTTTGAACTGGCGCAGGGGCTGAACCTCGGACAACAAATGTTGCTCGGAGAGGGCGAGCTTAGAAGCAACGGTTTCCGCCGGCCATCGATCCTGGCTGACGCCTTGGAAGCATTGATGGGGGCAGTATTTCTGGACGGGGGCTTTGAACGCGCACAGGAGGTGATAAACGCGTTATATGGCCCGCTGTTGGACGAAATCGATCCGGCTAACCCGAGCAAAGATGCCAAAACCATGCTGCAGGAACTGCTGCAGAGCAGAAAGCTTGCGCTCCCGCAATATAGCGTGATTTCCACCGAAGGCGAGGCGCATCAGCAGTATTTCCGCGTGGAATGTCTGATACCCGAACTCAAGATCCGCGTTCTGGGCTCGGGGTCGAGCCGCCGAAGCGCAGAGCAGGATGCGGCAAAACAGGCATATCGACTCGCCGCTTCCGCCTAGCATGCATAGCGCTTCCTTTCGGTCCGGCCTGATCGCCATTGTCGGCCGCCCCAATGTCGGCAAATCGACCTTGCTTAACCGGATAGTTGGCGGAAAAATCAGCATCACATCGCGCAAGCCGCAGACAACGCGTTACCGGATCACCGGCATCCTGACGCAAGACGATACCCAGTTCATATTTGCGGACACCCCCGGCTTTCAGGAGCAACACAATAGCGCGCTCAATCAAGCGCTGAACCGCTGCGTGGTGCAAAGCCTTCAGGGTGTCGATGCCGCCTTGCTCGTCATCGATGGCATGCAGTTTAGCGAAGCAGAGCGCCGTGTTTTGAAGTTGATGACTGATTGTCCAAAATTGCTGGTGATCAATAAAATCGACAAGCTGAGCGACAAGAGACAACTGTTGCCGTTCATCAAAAATATTTTCAGCGAACACGACTTCGAAGCCATCGTGCCGATAAGCGCCAAGAAAAACCTGCAGCTCGACCTGTTGCTGCAAGCGCTGCGTGAGTTGCTGCCGGAAAATTCGCCCATCTTCCCGGCCGATGAAATCACCGACTGCAATGAGCGCTTTCTTGCTGCGGAATTAGTCAGAGAGAAAGTTTTCCGGCTGCTGGGCGAGGAAGTTCCCTATGCGGTCAGCGTCATGATTGATGACTTTGTGTTGGAACACGACCTGCGCCGCATTCGCGCCTCGATCATCGTGGACAAGCCCGGTCAGAAAGCCATTATCATTGGCACCAAAGGGCAAAAACTGAAGACCATCGCAAGCCAGGCACGCCAGGAAATGGAAAAGCTATTCGGGAGCAAAGTATTTCTGACGGTCTGGGTGAAGGTAAAAAGGGGCTGGGCAAACGACAGGCTGACGTTGAAAAAATTGGGCTATGAATGATGAACGATTGATCATGTCTATGAGAACCCATGAAAAGGGAATGCAGGATTCGCAGCCCGGTTTTGTCCTGCACAGTTATCAGTACCGGGAGAGTAGCCTCCTGTTGGACGCGTTTACCAAAAATTTCGGCCGCATCGCGTTGGTGGCGCGCGGCGCCCGGCGGCCAAGGTCTGCATTGAGGGGCGTGCTGCTGGCGTTCCAGCCGCTTTTGCTGTCCTGGTCCGGCAAATCGGAATTGCGCACATTGCGCCGTGCGGAGTGGGAGGGAAGGTCAATCCGCCCGTCAGGTGTGTCGCTGATTTGCGCGTTTTATCTGAACGAGCTGCTGCTCAGACTGCTGCCGCGGGATGATCCACATGAGCGCTTGTTTGCCTACTACCAGGAAGCGCTGCAGGCCCTCGCTACGCAAAAAAATCCGTCCCCGATCTTGCGTCGCTTCGAGATGCGCTTGCTTAGAGAACTGGGCTATGCTTTGAGTTTGCAACACGACGCGGAAACCGGTACAGCCGTTCAACCGAATCGTTATTACCGCTATGTCGTCGAGCGAGGACCGGTTGCGGCGGATGGCGCTCAGGATGAGTTGCACTTCCTTGGAAAAACATTTCTGGACATGGCTCTCGAGGATTACCGCGACCCGCTGACCCTGCAGCAGAGCAGGAATTTAATGCGGTTAATCATTACTCATTATTTGGGCAACCAAACCCTGCATACCCG
>DASPRI010000055.1:0-12037 GCA_035624535.1 Burkholderiales bacterium | reverse complement strand
ATAAAAAAACAATTCCCGGCAACTCAGGTGATTGGCGGCAATATCGGGACAGCAGATGGTGCCAAAGCCATGATGGATCACGGAGCGGACGGGATAAAAGTTGGAATCGGCCCGGGATCGATTTGCACCACGCGAATTGTCGCCGGAGTCGGAGTGCCACAGGTGACCGCGATTCAGAATGTGGCGCAGGCGCTCAAGGGCAGTGGAATTCCGGTAATTGCCGATGGCGGCATACGTTACTCGGGCGATATTGCCAAAGCTGTCGCAGCGGGCGCCAACGTCGTGATGCTCGGCGGCCTGTTTGCGGGCACCGAAGAAGCTCCCGGAGAAATCGAATTGTTTCAGGGGCGCTCGTATAAGTCATATCGTGGCATGGGTTCCCTGGGCGCCATGCAGCAAGGTTCGAGCGACCGTTATTTCCAGGAGCCCGAGATGAACGCGGACAAACTGGTGCCAGAAGGTGTCGAAGGCCGAGTGCCCTATAAAGGCAGCGTAGTAGCGGTGATGCAGCAGCTCACCGGGGGTCTGCGCGCGAGCATGGGTTATGTCGGCTGCTCCACTATCGAGGAAATGCGCACGAAGACTCAGTTCGTTGAAATCACCACGGCGGGAATGCGCGAATCTCATGTTCACAACGTGCAAATCACCAAGGAGGCACCGAACTACCGGATTGAGTAACATGCCCGAATTTGCTTGACAAGGCGGCTCAATGCTGATGCCCGGCGATGACGCACCAAAAGATTCTCATCCTTGATTTCGGTTCACAATACACGCAGCTCATTGCTCGCCGCGTGCGCGAATCAAAGGTCTACTGCGAACTGCATCCATACGATGTCGGCGAGAAATTCATAAAAGAATTCAATCCGCGCGGCATCATTTTATCCGGCGGTCCGGCGTCGGTGGTGCAAGGCGATACGCCTCGCGCTCCGCAAGCAGTTTTCGACCTTGGGGTGCCAGTGCTGGGAATCTGCTACGGCATGCAAACTATGGCAGCACAGCTCGGCGGCGAAGTGGAAACAGCGCGCGTGCGGGAATTCGGCTATGCCGAGCTGCGGGTACGCGGTCATTCGGCATTGCTCAAGGACATCCAAGACCGGGCCAACCAGGAAGGCCACGGGCTACTCGAAGTCTGGATGAGCCACGGCGACCGCGTAACAAAACTTCCCCATGGTTTCAAGGTAATTGCCAGCAATGAAGCGAGCCCAATTGCAGGCATGGCGGACGAGGCACGCAGGTTTTACGGCCTGCAATTCCATCCCGAAGTGACGCACACATTGCAGGGTAAACGCATCATCGAGCGCTTTATTGAGATTTGCGGACTGGAAGGCGATTGGACTATGCCCAATTACGTGGAGGAGGCGGTTGCCAATATCCGCCTAGCCGTCGGCAAGGAGGAAGTTCTGCTTGGATTATCGGGCGGAGTGGATTCGGCCGTTGCCGCTACGCTGCTGCATAAGGCCATCGGCAATCAACTGATCTGCGTATTCGTGGACAATGGTCTGTTGCGGCTTAACGAAGCCCGGCAGGTCATGGATACCTTCAGCCGAAACCTCGGGGTCAAGGTCATCCTGGTGGATGCATCCGCAAGATTCCTGAAAAAGCTGTCAGGTGTTTCCAATCCGGAGCAAAAACGTAAAATCATCGGCAGGGAATTTATCGAAGTATTCCAGCGCGAAGCGAAGAAACTCCGGCAGGTAAAATGGCTCGCCCAAGGCACGATTTATCCAGACGTCATTGAATCGGCCGGCGCCAAGACCAAGAAAGCGCAGTCCATCAAATCGCACCACAACGTCGGTGGTCTGCCCAGAACCTTGCATCTCAAACTGCTCGAGCCGCTGAGAGAATTATTTAAGGACGAGGTGCGTGAACTGGGTTTGGCGTTGGGCTTGCCGCGCGAAATGCTGTATCGCCATCCGTTTCCCGGCCCTGGTTTAGGCGTGCGGATTGTGGGCGAAGTCAAGCGCGAATACGCCGATTTGCTGCGGCGAGCGGATGCCATATTTATCGATGAGCTGCGTGCTTCAGGCTGGTATGAAAAAACCGCACAGGCATTTGCGGTGTTCTTACCGGTGAAATCGGTAGGCGTGATGGGAGACGGCCGCACCTACGAATATACCGTATGCCTGCGCGCCGTCACGACCCAGGATTTCATGACCGCCCAGTGGGCGGAATTGCCCCACGATTTGCTGTCGAAGATCTCCAATCGCATTATCAACGAAGTGCGCGGAATCAATCGCGTAGTTTACGATATATCCGGCAAACCGCCGGCGACAATAGAGTGGGAATAATGTCTGGCGTTAGTGATTTAACACTGCCGCGCGTCGCTTTGCGGACTTTCCAGTTGTGTACCTTCGCCGCAAATCGCATTTGTTAGGCTGTCGCCTGGACATTGCGCCTCAGGGCAATAAAAAAGGCCAGGGCCGCAATTCTCCACTGCTACAGAGAAAATTAACCCTGACCTGTTTTGCGGCTGTCGCCTTGGATGCTAGGCCACTTGTGCCACCGGGGATTTTGGACAGCAAATGCAGTCGCTTTGCGCGTGCAATTCGCGGCAGCTGCGCAGATCATCTTCATCCATTGCCTGCATCTGCGGTTGCCCGGCTTCGGCAACCGTCGTGACCGTCGGGCCAAGTAGGATAGTGCTGCCGAGGCCGGCGTAGATGTAACGGTCGCCAAAAGTCTGCTTCAAGATTCCAAACGCGGGCTCTCCCGTGCAATGAACCGGTGCAATCCATTTGACCTGATAGTTATCGCGCAAGGAATTCGCGATCCGGGTGATTTGTTCATTAGTCGCAGGCAGTAAATGTGTCCCACCGACAACTAGGTGAATCGGCTTTCCCGTCACTGCTTTGGTGGTCTCGACGACCTTTTCTATTGTGGGATGACTGCATCCGACCACGAGCACGACGCCATCAGGAGTATCGATCGCCAGCGAGATCTCCATCACATCCAAATCGACGCCCCAAGAACCCTTTAATAGAATTAACTGAAAGCCGGGCGCTATCACGGCGTTTTCTGTCACCCAGGTGAAGTTTCCCTGCGGCCAGGGCGTGCCAAAACGCAGCTTTTCGGGTGGTTTACCGTCAAAATAGCGCATATCTGGGGGCAGCGATTCATTGCGTTTGTAGAATGTTCCGGGAAATGCAGAGCCGAAAACGCCAAAATTTTCCTTGGGGACGTATATCGGCACCTTCGAATTGACAGTCATCAAATAATTCAGACCGCTCGTATGATCGCCATGACGATGGGTAACGACCACGAAATCCAGCGTGGTGAGGTCGATTCCCTTCGCTTTCACATTGTGCGCAAAAATATCAGCGTTATCGCCAGTGTCGAACAGGATACGTTTGCCTCCATATTCAATGAACGCCGAGAAACCCCAGTCTTTCTGCATGCTTGATGTCTTGCCAAATGCATCATAGAGCGAGGTGATTTGCGCCTTCTGGGAATCCCCGTTGGCACCGGGTCCACGCGGGGTCGCTGCGCATCCGGCAAGGAGCACGGTGGCGCCGGACCGCTTTAGGAATGTTCGCCTGTCCATAATTGAAGACGACGTGAGCCAACTGAGCCATGGTTTCGCATTCATTTGTTTCCTCCTATATAGGTGATTACCCTAATGAGCTCCCAGTATTGTGCTCACTTTCATTTCTGGTCAGCGCACATGCAAAGTGAACGATCGGGAAAGCTATCCTACTTATCATCGTATACAAATTCCCGATGTGTTGGCTACCAATTTACAAAACGAAGCGCTTTGGTTCTGTGAAAGGTTGCGATGGCTTTTTGTGAAATATTCACGATGCGGATCTGCCCACGCGCCTTCAAGGCCAACCGCGCCTGCGAAGCATGGCGGCTCACCATCCCGAAGGAGGTTTTTTGTTGATTATGATCTTCCGACCCTCGACCGTGATATACCCTCCGAGACTGAGATCCTTGAGAATGCGGCTGATCATCTCCCGGGAAGCGCCGACCCGGTTGGCCAAGTCTTGGTGGGTAAGATTCTCCGCAATTACAAGTTCGCCGTTCAAGTCAGTAGCAAGGCTTAATAACAAACGCGCTACACGGCCATAGACATCCAGTAGAGCGAGGCTTTTGACATTCTCGGTCAATATCCGCGCTCGCTGAATAACCTTTTTCATGATATGAATTGCCATTTCTGGATGCCGCTCGATGAGGGTGTTAATTTCAGCTTTCGAGATGATGGCGAAGCTCGAGGGTTCCAAGGTCATAACCGAGGCTGAGCGAGGTCCCTCGTCCAATACCATTTCGCCAAAGTAGTCACCAGCGCCATAGGTGCCCAGCACGACTTCTTTTCCCGCCTGATCGCTAACGTAAATCTTTACCTTGCCGGAGAGGATGACGTAAAAAGAATCCGTATGATCGTCCTCTGTAACAAGCACCGTATTTTTGGGGAACGTCTTGGTAAACGAATGGCTTTCTAGGAGCCGTATCTCATCGTCGCTCAGGCCCGCAAAGAGTGAAATGGTTTTCAGTTTGGCTAGCATGAACCCTTACCTAGCGGTTATGACAAATATTAGAACCTAAGTGATGTTGACCGCAACAGTGTGTTTTGAACCGTGAAGCGAGGGAAAACTTGGGGCGCGTTTGCTGCTAGCACCGATGCCGGCTGATCGAGGGACCGTGTCGACAACGCTTGCTTGAAGGACTACTATAAATTGCATCCTCATTGTGAAAGGTGATTCCATGGACAAGCGACAAGAGAAAAGATGGAGCCGGCGGGAATTTCTTAGTGGTGTCGCACTGACAGGGACAGCTGCTCTACTCGGCATGAAGCCCGAGTCGGCCGCTGCAGAGCCGCCACCTGAGACGACCCGAATCCGGATTCACGACGCTCCGATCACGTGCTTTGCGCCGGTCTATTTGGCGGAAGATCTATTGAAGGCCGAGGGCTTTAGGGAGGTGCAGTATGTCAAGACGCCACTCAATGAAGGCCCGACGAAAGCGCTTGCCCAAGGCAAAATCGACATCACCCAGAACGATACGGCGGGCCATTTAATGGAACTCGACGTCGGAGCGCCCGTCGTTATCCTCGGGGGAATCCATACGGGCTGTTGGGAGTTGTTCGCCAACGATCCGATACGTACGTTGCGCGATTTGAAAGGAAAGACGGTGGCTGCTCCCGAACGCAGCAGTCGCCAGGCTTTCGTCGCCGGCCTAGTGAGTTTTGTCGGTTTGGATCCGCAGAGGGATATTAAATGGATTAACCTCGAGCCGGGCAAGTCGATCGAGCTCTTTACCCAAGGGAAAATCGACGCTTTCATGGGTTTTGCGCCAGAGCCCCAGGAATTACGGGCGAAAAAAATTGGGCGTGTTCTGATAGACTTCGGTACGGATCGGCCCTGGTCGCAATACTTCTGCTGCATGGCGGCGGCGAACCGCGAGTTCGCCCGCAAATACCCGGTCGCCACGAAACGGGCGCTACGGGCAATGTTAAAGGCCACGGATTTATGCGTGAGCCAGCCGGAGCGGGCTGCTCGCTTGATGGTTGACAGAGGCGTCGCGAACAATTACGAGTACGTCCTGCAATCGGTCAAGGAGATCGGTTACACGAAATGGCGAGAGTACGACTCCGAGGACACGGTGCGCTTTTGGTCGCTCCGCCTGCTGGAAGCCGGCATCATCAAATCGGATCCGAAGAGGGTCCTCGCTGAGGGCACCGACTGGCGTTTCATCAGGGAACTCAAGCGGGAGTTGAAGGCTTAACAGCCTGATGCAGAACTTGCTGGGAGCCGCGTTTGGACGAAAAATGCACAGATGCTAGTTGCGCGACGAAGGTCGTGGCCAGCTCTACGAAGCCGAGGAGCGCAACCAAGCAGATGGGCATTTTTCGTCCAAACCCGGACGGGGCGCGGCTTGTCGGGCGGTCGGCTTTGTCGCTCACTTCGTGAATATGCACCTGCTATTCGACGCGGCTCGCTTCGCGCATCTCGTCCCGAAAAGCCAGCGCCGTGGCCCTATGAAGTTTTGCAGCAGGCGGTTACGCGTGAGTCGCTTCGCCGGAATTCGAATAGCGGCGCTCGCAGCGGCCGGCTGGTTTGCGCTGGGCCCCGCTGCCGCGCAGGACGCTAGCCTGTCTAGGATCGGCCGGGCACCCGAATTCACCCTGACCACCCAGGATGGCAATCGGCTTTCTCTTAAGGAGCTTCGGGGAAAGGTGGTGGTGGTCACTTTCTTCTTCACATCCTGCAAGGACTCGTGCCCGCTTCTGATACACAAGATGGCTGCGCTCCAACCACGCCTGGGCGCTGATTTCGGACCGGAAGTTTTCTTTTTGTCCATCTCAGTGGATCCCAAGCGGGATACCCCGGCCGTTCTCAAGCAATACGCCGAAGATCTTGACGCCAACCTTTCCGGTTGGGCGTTCCTGACCGGGCCGGAGGCCAATGTCCGGAGCGTGGTTAGACGCTACGGCGCCTTTTTCCGCAAGATGCCTAGCGGAAATGTGGAACACAGTTTTCTCACCTCAGTTGTGGATCGGAGCGGTTGGTTACGCGTCCAGTATCTCGGCGTGCGGTTCGATTCCAATGAATTGCTCAAGGACATTCAGTCCCTGCTAAGCGAAGGCCGTCTGCAATGATCACCCGGCTGCCGCGGTTAGTCGCACGAATACCCGCTACCATCCACGTGAAACTTCTCGCCGCTTTTCTGGCCATCGCGCTATTGCTCGTCATAGTCGGCGTCGTCGGCCTCGAAACACTGAACATTGCCGGCCGCCATGCCGACGAATTGGTGAAGCTCCAGCGCAAGATAGCCGTTTACCGCCAACTGCAGCACGACATTACTGCTCAGCTCTACAGCGTCTCCACCGCCCTGCTGGTACCGCAAGAGCGTACGCTCGATGCGACGCTGCGCCAGCTCAGTGAATTCGGTTATGACGTCGATCGGCTCCAATACGTCGCCAAGGACGAGGTAGAGTTGCTAGGCCGAGTCCGCGAGGACTACGAGAAATTTGTTGCAGTGGTCACGCAGGTCGTGGAATTGATCCGCCAGGGGAAGGAGGCGGAAGGTCGGGAGCTGCACATCGCGCAAGCGACCCCCGTCGCTAACCGCCTCGAACGCCTGATGAACGAACTAGTCAACAGGGCCGAGGCCGACATTGTGGAGAGCGTGGAAGCAAACCGCAGGGCGTATCTCGCTTCGCGTTGGGCCGTCATCGGTATCGCGTTCGCAAGCATCGGCCTTGCCATGCTTTTAGGATTTGCCATCTCCTGGTCCTTGATCCAGCCGATCAAAGGCATGGATACGCGACTGCGACAGATTGCCTCAGGCGATTTCTCGGCAAGGGTCGAAGTGATAAACCGTGATGAGCTGGGAACGCTTGCAGCAAACCTGAACCAGATGAACGATGAACTGGGGCGACTGTACCGGCAGCTCGAAGCCGCTAATCGGCACAAGTCAGAATTTCTCGCTAGCATGTCTCACGAACTCAGAACGCCTCTAAACGCCATCATCGGCTTCTCGGAGGCGCTCCAGGCTCGATTCTTCGGCGAACTCAACGCCAAGCAGACTGAGTACGTCGAGGACATTCGCGCTTCCGGCCACCACCTTCTCTCGCTCATAAACGACATCCTCGATCTCTCAAAGATCGAGGCCGGGCGCATGGAGCTTGACATAAGCACGTTCGACGTCGCGACCTCGGTCCAGCAGGCCCTCACATTTGTGCAAGACCGTGCCGAGCGAGCCCGCGTTTTACTCGAGGCGAAAGTTTCACCTGAGGTCGGCACTTACGCGGGTGACGAACGCAAGTTCCGCCAGATTCTCCTCAATCTGCTCTCCAATGCAATCAAATTCACGCCAGAAGGAGGGCATGTTGCAGTCAACGCCACTCGTGCTAACGGGGCGCTTCAAATTGCCGTCAGCGATACCGGCGTCGGCATCGCGCCTGAGGACCAAAATCAACTTTTCGAGGCATTCCAACGCGTGGGGGATCGCAAGCAGGAAGGCACCGGCTTGGGGCTAGCCCTCACGCGCAAGTTTGTCGAGCTGCACGGCGGCAGCCTGAAGGTTTCTAGCACACCGAACCAAGGCTCGACCTTCACTGTATCGCTTCCATTGTTATCATGAATACGAAGCGCGTGCTGATCGTCGAAGACAACGAAAAAAATCTCAAATTGCTGCGCGACTTGCTGGAAGTGAAAGGCTACCTTGTGGTTGCAGCAATGAGTGCCGAGGAAGGTCTTCCCCTTGCGCAGGCGAATCCGCCGAATCTCATCGTCATGGACATCGGCCTGCCCGGTATGGATGGAATTGCCGCGCTTCAGGTGCTGCGCGCCGACGCCCGCACGCGGACCATACCGGTAATCGCCGTCACCGCATCAGTGATGCAGCCAGAGCGCGAAACTATCTTGAAGGCGGGCTTCGACGGCTACATGAGGAAACCGATTGACGTCATGGGATTCCTGGCACTCGTCCAGACCACCATTGAGCAGTTTACCCAACGCGGCCCCTGATCATGCAGGCTCCTGCCCGGATCCTTGTCGTTGATGATCTGCCGCTAAACGTCAAGCTGCTGGCCGACTCGCTGCGCAGCCAAGGGTATGAGATCCTCACCGCGAACTCGGGGCGCGAAGCGCTGGAGATTATCAGCGCCGAACCCCCCGACCTAGTATTGCTAGACGTGGTCATGCCGGAAATGAATGGCTACGAGGTGTGCCGCGCGATCCGCGCGCGGCGCGAAACGCAAATCTTGCCGGTGATCATGGTAACCGCGCTCGATCCGCAGGAAGAGCGCATCAAAGGCTTGGAGGCCGGGGCCGACGATTTTCTTACCAAGCCGATCAACCAGCCCGAGCTGTTGGCACGCGTGCGCTCGTTACTGCGCATTAAATCGCTTTACGACACCATCCAATCTCAGGCCATGCAACTCGCAGAGTGGAACAGCAAGCTGGAACAGCGAGTGCGCGAACAACTTGCCCAGCTTGAACGCCTTTCGCGGCTCAAACGCTTTTTCTCGCCCCAGCTTGCCGAGTTGATCGTGGCGGGGGGCACCGATGATCCGTTGGCCAGCCATCGCCGAGAAATAACGGTAGTGTTTATTGATCTGCGAGGCTTCACCGCCTTCGCGGAGGCATCGGAACCGGAGGAGGTGATGGGTCTGCTTCGCGAATATCACGCTGAAATGGGCAAGATTATTATGACCCATGGGGGCACGCTGGAACGCTTTACCGGTGATGGCATGATGGTATTTTTCAACGATCCCGTCATCGTGCCCGATCCCTTGGAGCGCGCAGTGCGCATGGCGCTGGCGATGCGGGACCAAATCGCTGAACGGTCCAGCCGTTGGAAAAAACGCGGCTACGATTTGGGCGTTGGCATTGGCATTGCCCAGGGATATGCCACGATTGGCGCCATCGGCTTCGAGGGCAGACTTGATTACGGCGCCATTGGCACTGTCACCAACCTTGCGGCTCGCCTGTGTGGGGAGGCAAAAAGTGGCCAGATCCTTACCAACCAGAAAACCCTGGGGGCAATTGAAGAACGAGTGGACGCCGAGTCACTGGGACAGTTGTCCTTGAAAGGGCTTTCTTCCACAGTGCACGCCTACAATATAACTGCAGTCCGGGAATGACTGGCTTCGGTTTGATTGACTTTTCTTCCCCTACATCGGGGCTTGCCGGTCACCAGCCCGCGTTTGGGCCTTCCAGTCACCGATGTCGCTAAGCTGAGAGTAGGGGACATTTGCTGTTTCCCCACCGCATGCACACCTGCGTTCAATTTCTGGATGCGATTTAGCCCAATTAATCGAAAGAGTGTTTCGCAAGATCTATTTCGTGCTAATGCCTTGTCACACAGCAAGCGGTCAGAGAAATTTCGTCGGGGGATACCAGACTGAAACCAGCTCGTAAATGCTAGCTTGTGTTATTCTCTAAATACAACGCATCAGCAAAATGATGTTTCCTGCCTCAATTTCCACTATTTTTGCGCGATAACCCGGGAGCGAATGAAGCCCAATTAAAGTACAGCGCGATGACTGATACGCTTGATGAAACAATAATGCGGGAGGCGTTGCAACTTGCCGAGCGGGCATGGCTGCTCGACGAGGTCCCGGTCGGTGCGGTGGTGGTAAGCAACGGCGAAATTATCGGTCGAGGATATAATTCGCCGATCTCGGAAAATGACCCAACCGCGCATGCAGAAATCCAAGCACTTCGGGATGCCGCGAAAAAAATTGGAAATTATCGGTTAAACGATTGCTCGCTTTACGTAACGCTCGAGCCTTGCCCCATGTGCGCTGGTGCCATTATGCACGCCCGCATTGCGCGCTTGGTTTACGGAGCCACGGATCCGAAGGCAGGCGCCTGCGGCAGCGTGGTGGACCTGCTAAAGGAAACACGGCTCAATCATCACACAAAAGTTGCTGGTGGAATACTTACATCGGCATGTGCCGCAATATTGCAGCGTTTTTTCGCCCAGCGACGAGGGGTTGAAAATTGATGCCCAGGATTATCGTAAGTTTGCCGCGTCAGAGCCTGACGTTGTTGGATAATTCGGGAAATGAAGTAGAACATTATCTCGTCTCCACTTCAAAAAACGGTGCTGGAGAATTAAACGGCAGTTTTTGTACGCCGCGCGGCTTGCATGTGATTCGCGCCAAGATCGGCGAGGGCCAGCCGACCAATACCGTATTCGTCGATCGCCGCCCGACCGGAGAAATTTACACACCTGAACTGGGCAAGCGTTATCCCGGCCGCGACTGGATTCTCACTCGCATACTCTGGCTCTCAGGCTGCGAGCCGGGATTCAACCGGCTCGGCAAGGTCGATACCATGCGGCGATATATCTATATTCACGGCAGCCCGGACAGCGCAAGGATGGGTCAATCGGGGTCGGTCGGTTGCATCAGGATGCACAATGGCGATTTGCTCAATTTATTCAACAGGGTTGTCGTGGGCACCCCAGTGGAAATTCGCGACTGCTGATGCCTCAAAGCCATCGCGTGGCGCGTTCTGGCTCTCTTGCCGAGGGGCTCCTGAAATAGCATTAGAGCTTTAAAACAGTAAGTTAAGCTTTCGTGCAAAAATTATTGTGCAATGCACAATACTGTGCTAGACTTTTTTCAGTTGTTGGAAATTTATTGATTCGGAAGGGAAATCTGGATGAGGCTTCCGGGCAAAGTTGCGATTATAACTGGTGCCGGACGGGGCATCGGGCAAGCTACCGCCATCAAATTTGCGAAAGAAGGCGCGAAAGTTGTTGCCTGCGATCTGACCCCTGAATGGTTGAACGAAACGGTACAAAAAATCAATTCAGCAGGCGGCGAGGCCATTGGTTTTGTGGTCGATGTTCGAGACAAGGCGAGCATCGAAAACATGGTCAATAGCGTTGTGAAAAAGTACGGCCGCATCGACTGCCTAGTAAACAATGCCGGCATCGTCATGGACAGCCAGCTTAAAAACATGACCGACGAGCAGTTTGACAAGGTGATCGATATCAATCTGAAAGGCGTTTACAACTGTACCAAGGCGGTGGTGGACGTCATGTTGCGGCAGAATTCCGGCGTGATACTCAATGCCTCATCGATTGTCGGTTTGTACGGTAATTTTGGACAAACCAATTATGCAGCCAGCAAATTTGGCGTAATTGGAATGGTTAAAACCTGGGCGAGGGAGCTGGGAAAGCGAGGAATCCGCACCAATGCGGTTTGCCCCGGATTCATTGAAACCCCCATTCTGAGCTCGATGCCGGACCGAGTTCTGAAAGCCATTGAAGAGAAAGTACCGCTCGGCCGTTTAGGACGACCCGAAGAGATCGCAAATACCTACGCTTTTCTCGCCTCCGACGAGGCCAGCTATATCAACGGCGCCGTGATTGAAGTGGGCGGCGGCGTTACGATCTAGCGCGTTGAGCGAATAATTCAGCCAGCTTTTCACGATTCGGGGCGAGCACCACGCCTTTCTCGGTGATCAATCCAGTCACCAATTCCGCAGGAGTTACGTCGAAAGCCGGGTTGCGTATCTTGACTCCTTCAGCCGCCCATTGTGTGTGACGGTAGCCAGAAACCTCCGAAGCCGGGCGTACT
>DASPRI010000054.1:0-15168 GCA_035624535.1 Burkholderiales bacterium | reverse complement strand
GCAGTTGCACTGCGAATTGCTGCGTCATAATAAGGCGCAATGAAGGTGTAGCTGGACCGTAGCGACACGAATTAATGCAACACTCGGGGAATGCTCAGGGCGAATTCAGGAATAGGCGCGTTAAAGCTTACTCCATCCTCGGCGACCATTTGATAGCTCCCCCGCATCGTTCCAACCTGGGTGGCGATGGCCGTGCCACTGGTGTACTCGAAACTCTCGTCGGGTTTCAAAAACGGCTGCTCGCCTACTACGCCGAGCCCACGGACTTCCTGAACCCGGTTTTCCGAATCGGTGATGATCCAGTGTCGGCTGATAAGTTGCGCTCCAATATTTCCCGTATTGGTGATGGTGATGGTATACGAGAAAACAAATCGCCCATTCTCCACGTTCGATTGTTCGGGAATGAAACTGGTGCGCACGGTAACGGTGATCTCGTATTTTTTGCCGTTTCCCATGGCATCATTCTAGGACAAGTGGCGGGAAGAAACCACCTGTATGCGGCTATGGATAACAGGTAGAATGCGTTTTGTTCAGCACAGGACCTGCACCATGTACCGAATCGCTCCCAGTATACTTTCTGCCAACTTTGCCAAGCTTGGCGAAGAAGTAATGAGCGTGATTGCCGCCGGAGCAGACCTGATACATTTCGACGTGATGGACAATCATTATGTGCCGAATCTCACGATCGGCCCAATGGTATGCGAGGCGCTGCGCCCGCTCACCAAAGCCGTCATTGACGTTCACTTGATGATCAAGCCCGTAGACCGCATCATTCCCGACTTTGCCAAGGCGGGCGCCGACATTATTTCCTTTCATCCTGAAGCCAGCGAACACATCGATCGCACCATCGAATTTATCAAAGAACACGGCTGCAAAGCCGGATTGGTATTCAACCCGGCGACGCCCTTGGATTACCTTGACTATGTGCTTGACAAGCTCGATCTGGTGCTCGTCATGTCGGTGAATCCCGGCTTTGGCGGGCAGAAATTCATCCCCGAAGCGCTCAACAAGTTGCGCAGCGTAAGGAAGTTGATCGATGCCAGCAACCGCGAAATCTGGCTGGAGGTGGATGGCGGGATAAAGGTGGACAACATTGCGCAGGTCGCCCGCGCCGGCGCAGACACGTTTGTTTCGGGTTCGGGCATTTTCGGCACCGCGGATTACCAAGCCACCATCGACGCAATGCGCGCGGAGCTTGCTAAGGCGTGAATTGACCAGGAATGACGCATTTTCCCGGGTTCAATCGTCAAGGATTTTTCCATTGCCCGTGAAAGCGGTGGTGTTTGATCTCGACGGTACGCTCCTTGAAACAGCGCCGGATCTAGTTGCTGCGGCGAATTCCATGTTAAGCGAGCTCGCGCTTCCGGCGCTTGATCAACAAACAATCGAAAGTTTTATCGGCGCCGGGATCAGCAATTTAGTGAAACGCACCCTGGCGGCGAGCCTTGGTGGCGAACCAGATTCACAAATCCTCGAGCGCGCGATACCCATTTATGAGAAGCATTATGCGATGCGCATGCTTAATCAGACTCGCCCATTTCCGGGTGTGGTACAAGGCCTGCGGGCGATGCGCGCGCAGGGCCTACATCTGGGCTGTGTGACCAACAAAGCGGAGCGTTTCGCCCGCCCGCTGCTGCGGGCAACCGGACTCTTGGATTTCTTCGAGTTGCTGATTTGCGGTGATCACTTGCCCAAAAATAAACCCGATCCCCTGCCGCTGCAGCATGCTTGTGAGCATTTTGGAATTCACCCGCACCAAATGCTGCTCATCGGTGACTCGCCGCTTGACATACAGGCGGCGCGTGCCGCGGGTTGCCGGATATTTTGCGTGCCCTACGGCTATAGTCAGGGACGCGACGTGCACGAACTGGATTGTGATGCTATAGTAGCGTCCCTGCGAGACGCTGCAAAACTGATACAAACCCAATCTCGGACAGAAACATGAACTTCACGGAAAGCAAAAGATGGGCAATGGAGACCGCGGACGCGTGGCGTCCTTGGCGCATTGCTTTATGGCGCTGAATTCGCGCTTTTCCATCTTTTTGGCTTTTTGCTTTTTTTCCGGAGTAGTTCATGACTGAAACTGAATTTAAGGCTTTGGCTGCACAGGGCTTCAACCGCGCACCCTTGGTGCTGGAGACCTTCGCCGATCTCGACACCCCTCTGTCGGTCTATCTCAAGCTCGCCAATCAGCCATACTCCTATTTACTCGAATCGGTAGTGGGCGGCGAGCGCTTTGGCCGTTATTCGTTTGTCGGGCTTGCAGCAAATTACCGCATCGAAGTGCGCGGAAAATCAGTGAGCGAATACCGCGCCAACAAGCTGCTGGAAAGATCTGATTCAGACGACCCGCTGGCGGCTATTCGGGGTGTGCTACAACGCATCAAGGCGGCGCGATTGCCGGGACTTCCACGGTTTTGCGGAGGGTTGGTCGGCTATTTTGGCTACGATACAGTGCGCCTGGTCGAGACCAAGCTCGCGACAACTGCAAAACCCGATGTCCTGAATACCCCGGACATTCTCTTGCTGCTCTCCGAGCAACTTGCCGTGCTGGATAATCTCAGCGGCAAGCTATATCTGGTCGTTTATGCCGACCCGCGCGAGAACGGCGCCTACGCGCGGGGACGGCAGCGCTTAAAAGAGCTGCTGGAAGCCTTGCGCCGTCCGGTGACGATCCCCGAGCAAATAAACGGCATGCCCGCGCAACTGCGCGCTGAGTTCGCTGAGAGCGCATTCATGCAGGCGGTGGAGCGCGCCAAACGCTATATACGTGATGGCGATATCATGCAGGTCGTGCTGAGCCAGCGGATGAACCATTCTTTCCGTGCCTCCCCGCTTTCCCTTTACCGCGCCCTGCGCGCGCTCAATCCTTCACCATACATGTTTTATTTTGACTTGGGAGAGTTTCACGTCGTCGGCGCCTCGCCTGAAATCCTAGTGCGTCTTGAACAGAATTCAGTCACCTTGCGACCCATTGCGGGCACGCGACCGCGGGGCAAATCGCCTGCTGAAGATAAAAAGCTCGCGCAAGAGTTACTCGCCGATCCCAAGGAACGCGCCGAACACATCATGCTCGTCGATCTCGGTCGTAATGATGTCGGGAGAGTGGCGCAGACCGGCACGGTGCGCGTTACTGAAAACATGACGATTGAAAATTACTCGCACGTAATGCATATCGTATCAAACGTCGAAGGCAAGCTTCAAGCCGGGCTCAATGCGATAGATGTCTTAAAGGCGACTTTTCCTGCCGGGACAGTAAGCGGCGCGCCCAAAGTACGCGCCATGGAAATAATCGACGAACTGGAGCCGACCAAGCGCGGGATATATGCCGGCGCTGTGGGTTACCTCGGATTTAATGGCGACATGGATCTCGCCATTGCCATCCGCACCGCCGTGATCAAGAATCAGACTTTATATGTACAGGCAGGGGCGGGCATCGTGGCCGACTCGGTGCCTGCCAGCGAATGGCAGGAAACGTGCAACAAAGCCAAGGCAGTATTGCGCGCGGCAGAAATGGCGCAGGCGGGACTGGACAATAAAATCGAATAGCTGCTGATTATTATGTTATTGATGATAGATAACTACGATTCTTTTACCTACAACCTGGTGCAGTACCTGGGAGAGCTGGGCGAGGAAGTCGTGGTTTACCGCAATGACGATATCACACTCGACAAAATCGCCGCATTGAAACCGCGGCACATCGTGATATCGCCCGGACCCTGCACGCCTAACGAAGCGGGAGTATCGGTGCCATTGATCAAGCGCTTTGCCGGCGAAATTCCCATACTGGGCGTTTGCTTGGGCCACCAGAGCATAGGCCAGGCCTTTGGCGGCAAAATAGTACACGCAAAACAACTGATGCACGGCAAGACTTCCAACATCCAGCATAGACAACAAGGGGTGTTTCACAATTTGCCGAGTCCATTTCAGGCCACGCGTTACCATTCGCTGGTGATCGAGCGCGCCAGCCTACCCGCTTGTCTGGAAATCACCGCATGGACCGATGACGGCGAGATCATGGGAGTGCGGCACAAGAATTTTCCCGTCGAAGGCGTGCAGTTTCATCCAGAATCGATCCTGACTGAGCACGGCCACGAGCTCCTCAAGAATTTTTTACGCGAGCAGCAAGCATGACGCCGCAGCAAGCCTTGAAGCGCCTGATTGAGCGGCGCGAAATCTTTCAAGACGAAATGCTCTCCATCATGCGCCAGATCATGAGTGGTCAACTGACCCCGGCACAGATGGCAGGCATAATCGTCGGCTTGCGCGTAAAAGGGGAGACAGTCGAAGAAATCGCCGCTGCGGCGCAAGTGCTACGCGAGCTCTCCGTTAAGGTGGACACCCCCGGGGAGAGCCATCTTGTGGATACCTGTGGAACCGGCGGTGACGAAGCGCACACCTTTAATATCTCAACGACCTCGGCTTTTGTCGCGGCCGCCGCAGGAGTAAAAATAGCGAAACACGGCGGTCGGTCGGTATCCAGCTGTTGCGGGAGCGCGGATGTGCTGGAAGCCCTGGGAGTCAACGTTCACTTGAACCCTGAGCAAGTGGCGCAATCCATTCACCGGGTCGGCATCGGCTTCATGTTTGCTCCCAACTTCCACAGCGCGATGCAACATGCCGCGCAGGTGCGCAAGGAACTCGGGGTGCGCACACTGTTCAACATTCTTGGCCCGCTCACCAATCCCGCAGGCGCTAAAAACCAGTTGCTGGGCGTGTTCCATCACGATCTGGTCGGCATCCAGGCCCGGGTACTGCAAACTCTGGGTAGCCGACACGCGCTGGTCGTGCATGGCTTGGACGGCTTGGATGAAATATCTATAAGCGGCGGAACCGAAGTGGCGGAACTCAAAAACGGCAAGGTGCAGGAATACGTAATTGACCCCGGCCGCTTTGGAATCCAACTCTCGCCGCTCGATTCCATTCAGGCAATAAGTATTTCGCAATCGAAAGATATGCTACTTTCGGTGCTCGACAACCGGCCCGGCCCTGCGCGTGACATCGTCACGCTAAATTCCGGCGCTGCCATTTATCTCTCCGGACTGGCGGAAACGCTGGAAAACGGCGTGAGCAAGGCAGCGCATGCGATTGCCAGTGGGGCCGCCCGCGCCAAGCTGGACCAGCTGGTTGAATTTTCCAATCGCCAAAAAACCGTGACGGCCTAGGCTGCAAGTGCCTGACATCCTGCAAAGAATTGTCGCGGCTAAAGTGCAAGAACTCGCTACAGCCAAAGCCAAAATATCCTTAGCCAAAATTCGTACCGATGCAGAGTCCACCGCTCCGCCAAGGAATTTTGTAGGCAGTTTGCGTGCCAAAGTCAGTCAAGGCTTGCCTGCGGTCATCGCTGAAATCAAGAAAGCCAGCCCCAGCAAAGGCGTGCTTCGGGAAAAATTCGATCCGGCTGAAATCGCGCGCAGCTACGCCCAGCATGGTGCCGCCTGTTTGTCGGTGCTAACTGACCGCGAGTTTTTTTGGGGAGACAGTGGGCACCTGAAGCAAGCTCGAGCCGCGTGCGCGCTTCCCGTTTTGCGCAAGGATTTCACGCTCGACGAATATCAGGTGTATGAGGCGCGCGCAATGGGGGCCGATTCTCTGCTGCTGATCGCGGCACTACTCGATTTCTCCCAAATGAAGGATCTGGAAAGACTGGCGCACGGCTTAAAAATGGCGGTACTGGTTGAAGCGCATGATGCAAGAGAGCTGGAGCTCGCGCTGCGCCTAGACACCCCGCTAATCGGCATCAACAATCGCAATCTGCATACATTCGAAACCCGTTTGGATACCACCTTACAACTCCTCAAGTTAGTTCCCGCAGGGCGCATCGTAGTAACCGAGAGCGGGATATTTGAGCCTCAAGACGTGCGCTTGCTTCGCGAGAATGGGGTGCAGTGTTTTCTGGTCGGGGAAGCATTCATGCGCGCGGTGGATCCTGGCGCCGAATTGGACCGGATTTTTGCTTAGCGGGCCCTTGGCTAATTCCAGATATAATGATAGGCAGCTGGTAAAGACACGCGGTTTGTTCAATCTGGCAAGGATGCGCAGGGAGGTTCAACGTCAAATTGCTGTAACAAATGAATCCTAGACTTCATAAAAAGGGAGTGCCCGCGGCCCGTTCAAGCGATTGATCCAGTATCAGACTCCAAGCCATGCTTGAACAAATTTAATGATTTGGCGTGCTTCACTAGCTCGATTGCTCATTTAAATCGCGGTGCGCCAGCACTCGCCGCAAGAAGAGCCGACGTAGATCAAACGGTTCCTTGGCAACGGAATCTCCTAAAATTTGTAAGATAACTGAAAGTATTGTAACGAAAATTGAACGAAGTGTTTCTTTTTTACAACAGTCCATCAGAACTGTCGTCCTGATTCTTGACAATGTGACGCTCGCTGTAGGAGTATTAGCTGGTAATTCAGTCCAAAATTAAATTGAGGTGAAAGCTTATCTCGCTCAATTTTCAATTTACAAAAAAAAGTTTAATTTCGCGGAGGATATCCCATGAATAAAATCCTAATTACCGTATTGGCCGGCGTAACTGCACTTATAGTAGCCGGCGCAGCGCGTGCCGATTTTGCCAATGTGGAAGTTTATGGCACATTGAACGTTGACTTTGAGAATGTGAAAGCCACCGGTGCGACCCCTGCCGGGACAGCGATTCCGAATTGCCCGAATGGAACCTGCCAGATAGGTGGTACGCCAACGGGCGTTAACGAGGTGTCGCGTAACCGGGTGACTTCGAACTCTTCGAATATAGGCTTCAGAGGCAAGGAGGATCTCGGCTGGGGTCTGAAAGCGATTTTCCAGGTGGAATCCGGCGTAAACGTCTCCTCGGCGTCTAGTACGAGTACAACTGGCGGTACGAATTCCAGTGGTTTTTGGGCCTCACGGAACAGCAATGTGGGCCTATCGTCCAACACGCTGGGCACCGCCTTTTACGGGAACTGGGATACACCATATAAAGCCTTGACCAATACCTTGACGTTCGATTCGTTCTATGCGACCGGCATTGCCAACGGCAACACCCTGATTGGGACTCCCGGATTCGGGGTTGCTACAACCACCGCCAGCAATCGCGTTAATAGTGCGGCGGACGCGTCATTTGACCGCAGGCAAGGAAACAGCGTTCAGTACTGGAGTCCGCAATTCTTCGGCATCAGCTTCCGCCTGCTCTATTCAGCCGATGCAGGGCGCTCGTCTGAACCTTCAACAGTAGCCAATCCGAATACCAATCCGGCTATGTATGGCGCATCTGTCGCTTGGGAATGGAACAAGTTGCGGATTGCTTACGCTTTTGAACAGCACCGCGATTACTTTGGACTGAGTCAACTGGGTGGACAGGCGCTTGGCACCGCAGCAATGGGCGCGAATCCAAAGTCCAAGGATAACGGCAATAAGGTAACATTGAGTTACCAGCTGGATACCTCATTAGGTACCACTTTGCTCAATGCGGCTTTTGAAAACCTTACCTATAATAACCAAGAAAGTGGCACGGCCAGTGCGGCATTGGCGACCAATCTGATCCATTATGACCGGAACATGATTTACTTAGCGGCGCAGCATAAATTTGGCGCGAACACTATTAGGTTGTCGGGCGGCAAAGCCTTTAACGGTAGCTGCGACCGGGCTGGAGGTTCTCTTAGCCCCTGTTCAACCAGTGGGCTGGATGCGAAACAATTTAGCGCAGGCTACAGCTACAGCTTCTCCAAGCGCACCGACCTGTATGGCTTTTATACTCTAGTCCTCAACGGCGATTTTGCTAATTACCCCTTGGGCAACGGATCAAGCATCACCAGTACGAGCATCGCTGCGGGTGGCTTTGGCGGCGCCTCAAACGGAATTGGAGCAAGACAACAAGGCATCGGTTTGGGAATCCGCCACGCGTTCTAACAAGAATAAACAGGTCTTTCTCCTCGGGCGCTTCGGCGCCCGTTTTTATTTCCGGCGGCAAAGCGGTATGCTAAGGAACCTCTGATTAAATCCCACGCGGGTGCGACAGCGGCTTTTCGGGAGGGGATGCGCGAAGCGAGGTGCAGGCAATGGCTGGATCCCTTTGCAAGCCGAGCGACAAAGCAGACCGCCCGGAAAGCCGCTGTCCCTTCGGGTTGCGGTAAAATACAGCGTCTGCGTCGTTGCGCTCCTCGGCTTCGTAGATCACGCTACGACCTTCGTCGCGCGCCTCGCATCCATCCGCATTTTGCCAGCAACGCAATCCGCGGAGGACTTAATCAGAGGTTCCTCTCATGAAGCTTGATGATTTACCCTCGCAGCACGCGCTTGTTCAAATTGCAGACCGCTGTGTCGCCTGCGGCTTGTGTTTGCCGCACTGCCCGACCTACCGGAAGACGCTTTCCGAGGCCGACTCGCCGCGCGGGCGAATTCAGCTTATGAAAGGCGTGTTGGAATCGCGCATTCCGCCCAATAAGCGTTTCGTTGAACATATTGATTTATGCCTGACCTGCCGCGCCTGTGAAAGGGTTTGCCCTAACAGCGTCGCTTACGGCCAACTGGTGGATGGCGCGCGTGAGTTCATTGAAACCCTCCGGCGGGGCAACCGGATTGATAGATGGATGCGCAGGTTTGTTTTCGACGGACTTATCGCCAAGCCTTTACGTCTGGAGAAACTTGCTGCCGTTTTGCGTTTTTACCAACGAAGTGGATTACAGCGGCTCGTACGGCGCATCGGTTTGTTGCGCTGGATTCAACTTGATGAATTCGAGCGGCATTTGCCACTTGTCCAGCGCGGTTTCGACTGGCGCGAAAATTATCCTGCAACCCGTTCTGCGAAGGGCGAAGTGGCCTTGTTTCTGGGCTGTGTGGCACGCATTATGGATAACACCACGCTCAAAGCTGCCGTCTACGTTCTCAATCGATTGGGTTACACGGTGCGCGTGCCAAAGAATCAGACCTGCTGCGGGGCCCTGCATCAGCACTCGGGCGACGCCCTTGCCGCCAAACAACTGGCCGCGCAAAACCTCAATGCCTTTCCTTTGGCTGATTTGGATGCGATTATCTGCACTGCCTCCGGCTGTGGCGCTACATTGACTGAATATCATCTGATGCTTGGAAAGGATGCTAAACCTTTTTCCTCAAAGGTCGCGGATTTTTCCGAATTTCTTGGACGAGTAGAAGACTGGAGCGCGGTCCCCGTACAACCGTTTCAGGAAAAAATCGCGGTACATGATCCCTGTACTTTGCGCAATGTCATGCGCCAAGAACAGGCACCGTATGCCCTGCTTCGCCGCATACCCAAAGCGCAAATAGTAGCACTAGCGGGCAATGATCAATGCTGCGGAGCTGCGGGCACATATTTTCTTTCCCAGCCGGAGATGGCTCAACGCCTGATTGCTGATAAGATTGAGGCGGTGCGTGAGGGCGCGGTGCAGTGGCTTGCCACTTCCAACCCGGGTTGCGCAATGCATTTTGCTGAAGCGCTGCGCAAAAACGGTCTGGAGGTCAAGATCGCGCACCCGGCAACCATTGTGGCAAGGCAAATGGGATTTAACGAAGATGATTCTTGACGATTTGATTCTTCGATTCGACAAGGCATTGCGCACGTTGACGGTGCCGGCGCAAAGCGTGCGTCCTGTGCCGGGAGACAATGTTGAAGAAATGGAGCTTAGCGAGGCCGACACCCGCCTTTCGACGGCATTGATGCGTGTCAATCACAGTGGCGAAATCTGCGCGCAGGCGCTCTACGAAGGCCAGGCGCTCACAGCACGCAACGCGTCAGTGCAGCAGGCACTGCAAAAAGCGGCGACAGAAGAGACCGAGCATCTTGCCTGGACGGAACGCCGCATTGAGGAGTTGGGCGGGCGCAAGAGCCTGTTGAATCCCCTGTGGTACGGCGGTTCGTTTGCACTCGGTGCGCTCGCCGGGTTGCTGGGCGACAAATGGAACCTGGGGTTTCTCGCAGAAACGGAACGCCAGGTAGAACGGCATCTCGAACGGCACCTTCAGCGGTTGCCACAGGAGGACTATAGAAGCCGTGCCATCCTCGAGCAAATGAAAAGCGATGAGGCGCGGCATGCCACTACGGCGATCTCCCAAGGCGCCGCCGAATTACCGCAGCCCTTGAAACTGGCGATGCAATTGGCTTCCAGGCTGATGACCAAAACCGCTTTCTGGCTTTGATTCCTTGCTGGGCCATTTCGGGCCGGGACTCGTTTCCCGGATGAGCAAACCCGTGGTGGAAACGCGTAGCTCCAGCTCTTCAGGCCGATTGACAGGAACGAAAGTCGCCGAGCCATACTCCGCATCGAATAGCGGGGCAAGAAACGCGTAGCGTTGGCGCAAGCCAAAAAGATCCACCGGGTTTTTCTCGGACAGAGAGTAGATGGTCCGAACAGCTGTGCGCTCCTGCTGAATGTCGTCGTAGCGCCCCGCCACACGGTCCAGTTCATACGCGGTGTGCAAGCCCAACACATTTGCTAGCGGTTTCCACTTGAGTATGTGCGCGTCGACATAGATCTCATCTCCGGCGAGCTGGAAAGCCGCTTCGCGACCATCGGCAAAATGAAAATTCGCATCAAACCGCTGTACGCCTGCCGGCCGCACCAATATCTGCGCGGCAAGGTCCTCGCGAGTGAGCGCGCGGTAACCCTGAATCCCAACCGCGATCGTGCTCACTAGCGCCCCGATTGCCAGCAAAAGCAAGCCCGCCAGCGTTCGCAAGGCGAACCGCAGTGGCCGTGCCTGAGCCAGCGCGGCACCCGCGGCAACCATTAAAATCGCGCCGAATGCCCCGAGCACGACGCCTACACTCAAGAATGGCGAAATTGCGAGACTAGATGACATTGCCGCCACATAGAGGTCGGATTCCCGAAGAACAAAGCCGGCACGTTAACTGGTCTCCACAACTTCAAAATCGTGGGTGATTTTGGCTGTTTTTCCCAACATGATCGAGGCCGAACAGTATTTTTCCGCCGAGAGATGAATGGCCTGCTCCACGCGCTTTGGGTTGATGTTTTTCCCGCTCACAATGAAATGAAAATGGATGCGCGTAAATATTTTTGGATCCTGCTGGGCGCGCTCGGCGTCGATTTCGACCACGCAGTCGCTGACGGGCTGTCCGCTCTTTTTAAGAATGGACACCACGTCGTAGGCAGTGCACCCGCCGGTTCCCAGCAATACGGTCTCCATCGGGCGCGGGCCCAGATTGCGTCCACCGCCTTCCGGTGCGCCGTCCATTACAATGGCATGGCCGCTTTCAGATTCTCCGACGAAACTCACCTGTTCAAGCCATTTGATTCGCGCTTTCATGTCCTAGCCTCGCGTAGCGGATTTTTGATTATCGCATGATATTTCCAACAGCTAACCGGATTTGGTACCAGAACCATCCCAAAACTTCATGCATGAATAAGTAACTCTCAAACATTCCCTCCGGACTGGGTAGATAAAGTTCCAGCGCACCCGGTTGCAGCGTGGTAAAGCCGGTAGGCGCTGGTACGACATCGAACCCGGCGGCCTGAAATGCCAGTGCGGCGCGCCGCATATGCCAGGCGTGAGTAACAAGATAAATGCGCTTGATTCCGGCCGGTATGAGAATGTCCCGGCAACTCATGGCACTTTCAAACGTAGTGCGTGATCCAGATTCCTCCCAAGTTACAGGAATTCGGAATTCATTTACCAGCACCGATTTCATTTCAGTTGCTTCAGCCACGCTCCCCTGCGTTTTGCCTCCGGAAACCAGAATGGGACTTGCCGTCAGCCGATAAAGACGCGCAGCGTAACGCAGGCGCTCCAGCCCCAGAGCATTTACGGTATCCGCCCCGTATTCGGGCGCCTGCAAATAGCTTCCTGCGCCGAGCACCACGATGGCTTGGGCCTTATCATGAATATCCGGCTGCCGTAAGAGCGTTGGTTCGACGAGCGTCAATAGGCGAGCCGCGAAGTGCGGAGTGGATAAGACATAAAGCAATCCCAGTGCCAAGATTATTAGCAGCTTACCGGCACGTGGCCTGCTCCGTAGCAGCAACACGCCGGCAATTCCCACCAAAAGTATATTTAATGGCGGCAGCAAAAAATCGCTTAATAATCTGAAGCCAGACCAGCCCATATTGAAATAACTACCTATTTATAAAGGATATTAATATACTCTGTAAGAGATTTAATTGCGGTGCACAAAAAAAGTTGTTGAAATTCCAAAAAAGGAGCAAAATATGTAAACGTAAACTGCCTTCCTGGGCGTTTACGTGTTGTCTCTTCCATCCTCCTCCTTTGATGGAACTAAAGCGCAGTCCTTGTGATTGCGCTTTTTTTTGCCATGATGCTGGAAGTTCTTGTAATGTCCCGCATGCACCAGATTGAAACAAAATATTGCTGGTGCAGTGCAATAGAATCCTCTTCTCGATGTTCCTAGCATATACAAGCCCGAATAGTCTAACCGTCAGATTGCCTTTAAGCGTGTCGCTGAATTTCGGCGTTTGACGCGATGGCCGATCTAGAATAAAATTCGCGACTTTCTTCGGTATCGATCAACCAAGCTCGCTTCATGACTACATATTCAGCCAAACCGCTTGAAGTTAAACGCGGGTGGTATCTGGTGGACGCAGATGGCAAGGTTCTGGGTCGTCTTGCAAGCGAGATTGCGCGGCGTTTGCGGGGCAAGCACAAAACCGTGTACACCCCGAATGTGGATACTGGCGATTATATCGTGGTTATCAACGCGGACAAGTTGCGCGTCACCGGTAACAAGGCCGAATCCAAAATTTACTATCGGCACAGCGGATATCCGAGCGGAATTTACAGCACTAATTTTGCGAAATTGCATGCGCGATTTCCGCGCCGCGTCCTGGAGCAAGCGGTAAAAGGGATGTTACCCAAAGGTCGCCTGGGTTACGCTATGCTGCGCAAACTGAAGGTATATAGCGGGTCAAGTCACCCGCACGCTCCGCAACAGCCGCAGAAGCTCGAAATTTAATATCGGGGAAGCGCACTTTGGCAAACTATCACTACGGCACCGGCCGACGAAAAAGCGCAGTGGCCCGCGTGTTTTTAAGCCCAGGCAAGGGTGTCATTACCATCAACGATAAACTGGTGGACGAATTTTTTTCTCGAGAGACTGGACGCATGATCGTACGCCAACCGCTGCAGGTGACCAATCATCTTGCTACTTTTGACATCATGGTGAATGTGCAAGGGGGAGGCGAGTCGGGCCAGGCGGGCGCCGTGAGGCACGGGATCACCCGCGCATTGATTGATTTCGACGCTACGCTTAAGCCGGTTCTGAGCAAGGCGGGACTTGTTACGCGCGATGCGCGTGAAGTGGAGCGCAAGAAGGTGGGACTGCATAAAGCGCGGCGGCGCAAGCAGTATTCTAAGCGCTAATAATATTTTTTTTGGTTGAATTAAAAGCCGCCGCGTGCGGCTTTTTTATTGCCTAATCTTGCGGGTCTTATTACCATCATCACATTTGCTTTGGTTGAACACGGAAATCATGCTGAAAGTCGGAATTGTCGGTGGCACCGGATATACCGGGGTTGAGCTGCTGCGCTTACTGGCGCATCATCCCAAGGTTAGCTTGAGCTTAATCACTTCGCGTAGCGAGGCGGGGATGGACGTAAGCGAACTATTCCCGAGCCTGCGTGGGACGGTCGATCTCAAATTCGTGAATCCCTCGGAGGCGGAGCTGGATTCATGCGATCTAGTGTTTTTTGCAACTCCCAACGGTATCGCCATGCAGCAGGCGCGAGCGTTGCTGGACGCCGGGGTGCGGGTGATTGATTTAGCCGCTGATTTTCGCCTTAAGGATGCCGCGACCTGGGAAAAATGGTATGGTGTGCCGCACGCATGTCCGCAGCTGCTGGGCGAAGCGGTTTATGGTTTGCCAGAAATAAACCGCGATAAAATCAGGCAAGCGCAATTAGTCGCCAATCCTGGATGTTATCCAACGGCGGTGCTGCTTGGTTTTTTGCCGCTTGTCGAATCAGGCGTAATCGATGCGGGACATCTGATTGCCGACGCCAAATCGGGGGTCTCCGGTGCGGGGCGCAAGGTTGAACTTGAAACATTGTTTGGGGAAGCGTCCGATAATTTTAAGGCCTACGGCGCAGACGGGCACCGTCATTGGCCGGAAATCAGGCAGGTTTTGGCTGAAGTTGCCGGCAAGGAAGTAGGGCTGACATTCGTGCCGCACCTGACCCCTATGATCCGCGGAATACACGCTACGCTTTACGCACGGCTGACGCGCGAAACCGAGGTGCAGGCGCTGTATGAAAAGCGTTACGCGGCGCAAGAATTTGTGGACGTACTTCCGCCCGGAAGTCATCCGGATACGCGCTCGGTGCGGGGGGCAAACTATTGCCGTATTGCAGTTCACCGGCCACACAATGGAGATACCGTGGTTGTGCTGTCGGTTATCGATAACTTGGTCAAAGGAGCGGCGGGGCAGGCAGTGCAGAACATGAACATCATGTTTGAATTTCCCGAATCTGCAGGTTTGCATTACGCTGCGCTACTTCCCTAGTCGTGATCAAGACGCTAAGAAACAGATTCGGCATTGCGGCGCGCAGGGTGGCGGTGCGCACGCAAATCGCCTGGTATTGGCGTTGGCTGGCGATAATCATGGTTATCACGATGCTCATCGCTTTGGCATGGTGGATGTATGATAGCGGTCGGAAATTTGCCGGGTTCGACAGCGGCTTGGCGGAGCGCGAACTGGGGCGCCAGGCTGAACTCAATGCTCGATTGCAAACAGAAAATGCGGCCTTGCGACAGGAAGTTGCCGCTAGCGAGCGCCAACTTCAAATAGAACGCTCAACATACGGCGATTTGGCGAAGCAGGTGAAGGACTTAAGCGATGAGAATACCAGTCTCAAGGAAGACTTGGCGTTTTTTCAGAGCCTGCTTTCGGCGGGCAGCAAAGAAGCGGTGAGCATTTACCGCTTTAACGTGGAACCCGACTCTTTACCTGGCGAATATCGTTATCGGTTACTTTTGCTGCAGATGGGGCCGAGACAAAAAGAGTTCCAGGGCAAACTGCAATTTGTGGTTGATGTCCTGCAGAATGGCCAAAAAAGCGTGATGACCATCCCTGAGCGAAACCAGGGTGATCTTGAGGCGTATAATATCAATTTTAAATATTACCAGCGGGTGGAAGGCAGCTTTCGGGTTGAGTCGGGTGCGGTCGCAACGAGTGTACAGGTGCGCGTGTTTGAAAACGGCGCGAATGACGC
>DASPRI010000040.1:0-16111 GCA_035624535.1 Burkholderiales bacterium | reverse complement strand
TTCGCAGCGCGATAAGTTCCGCACGAGGCTCGAGCGCGGGAACGAACCTGATACTACTGAAATTTTCATCAGCCATCGCGGCATGGTCGAGGTATATGAAAACGAATACCAGGACCACACGATTTGGCAGCCGAGCCCGCCAGATCCCCAACTCGAAGCGGAAATGCTGTCCAGGCTGATGGTGCGCTTTGGCACGGACGAATCGCAAGCCAAAGCTCTGGTCGCGGATGCTCCTGCAAGCGCCCGCGCCACCCTGACCAAGCAGCCGGATGGCACTGGGTCGTTATCGATCAATGATGGCTTTGACCGGGCTTGGCGGCGCGTGGGTTTGGCTTTGGATCGGGTCGGTTTCACCGTGGAAGACCGCGACCGTGGCCAAGGTATTTATTTCGTAAGCTACGCGGACCCGGAAGCTACCGATTACCACAAGAAGGGGTGGTTAGACAAACTGGCGTTCTGGAAGTCGGATGAAAAAAAGAGTCCGAAGAACAAGGGCTACCGCATCGTGGTGCGAAGCGCAGGAGAGGAAAGCCGGATCAGCGTACTGGACGGTGACGGCCTTCCCGATCAGTCGGAAACCGCCAATCGAATTCTGGCCCTACTCTATGAACAGCTAAAATAATTCGGGGACCAAGTTGAGGAAAAGGCCGAAACTGAAAATAAAGAGTTTTTCTTTTCTGAAGGACCTCCAAATCTTGGTGCACCCAGATGCGCTTCGCCTCACTCGGTAGCGGCAGCCAGGGCAATGCTCTGGTGGTCGAGGTCAAGCAGACCCGGTTGATGCTGGATTGCGGTTTCGGCATTAATGAAGTCGTCGCCAGGTTGTCGCGCCTCAAACTCACGCCGCGAGACCTGAACGCGATAGTCGTCACCCACGAACACTCCGATCACGCAGGCGGAGTTGTCAAACTCGCGTGCACGTTCGGCTTGCCGGTTTGGGTTACATTCGGCACCGCGAGCGCATTGCGCGCAGAATTTTCCAGCCTGCCGCGGGTGTCTTTTTTTGGTGCGCACCAGCGCTTCGGCATTGGCGACATCGAGCTTGAACCGTTTCCGGTACCGCATGACGCGCGCGAGCCGGCGCAATTTGTATTCAGCGATGGAGCAAGACGGCTGGGCGTGATTACCGATACTGGCAGCTCGACGTCGCACATCGAAACTGTATTGAGCCGCTGCGATGCCTTGGTGCTGGAATGCAATCATGATCTGGAGATGCTAAAAAATGGCAGCTATCCGGCCCCACTCAAGCGGCGTATTGCCGGGCGTTTCGGCCACTTGTCGAACGACGATGCGGCGACACTGCTGGCAAGTCTAGATTGCAGCCGCCTTCAGCACCTTTTCGCTGCGCATTTGAGCCAGTACAACAATACCCCTGAGTTGGCAAGGGCGGCCCTGTCGTGCGTGCTGAATTGCGAGCCAGATGGCGTGGGTATAGCGGATCAACAGACCGGTTTTGCCTGGCGCGAAATCGCGTGAGGTAAAAAAAGCCGGCGGAGCGCCGGCTTTTCTATCGCCAAATAATTACTTCTGCTCGGCTTTCTTTTCTTCCGGTTTCTGCTCCTGGGCGGCAGGTTCAGCCGGCTTGGCCGGTTCAGCGGCTGGGGCCGGGGCCGGAGCTGCGGCAGGCGCAGGAGCCATTGCTGGCGCGGGAGCAGTCGCGGGTTCTTCTTTTTTGCCGCAAGCGGTCAAACCCAGTACGAGCAGAGCGGCAACAAGGAGTGAGCGTTTCATGGAATTACGTCCTCTAATATAAAGTTTATGATGGTGGCAACTCTGAGTCGCCCGGCACCTAAACGACGGTACCCGGCCGACGTGCGAATTCTAGCACATTCAGGTTTGCTTCGGAAAATGCTTCCTTCATCCGCGCAGACCAAGTGTGGTCGCGGATATGGCGGGAAAAGACGCTTCCCAGATTTCTTCAAAACGATAGTTAAACTCGTGCGCCCCGTTCAAGTCATTGAGCGCCAGCAAGCCGCGGGTGCGGTCGTAATGGAAACGGTGGACGTAGTGATTTTCATCTGCCACGGTAAACGGGTCATATACCTGTTTGGCGTCATCGAGCGTTTCATGGATGGCGATACAGTGGCTAAACTGCCTTAACAAGGACAACATGCGCGGGCATCTGGTGGTCAAAGAGCTCGTATCGTGCAATACGATGCGCAAACGGTTGATGCGGTTTGCTAGCAGAAAACTGCGCAACAGCTCGTAACGTTTGGTCGAATTGAACAGGCTGCTGGCGTGCTTGTCGAAGATGCGGATGTTGCGACTCGCCTGAGCAATCACCAGGTCGATCGCGGCTTCATATTGTGCCGCACTCTCTATCTTCTGGTACTGGGGCAATGTCTCAGTGCTTTTTTCCATGTGAGCTCGCAATAGCCTGTGGCATGCGACCCAGTTTAATATAGCCTGCCCGATACCATTGGTAAAGCAAATGCCGCGATTTCCGGTCCAGGGTCGTTCCCGGTTTAAGTTCGCGACTGTCGGCAAGCCGGGACAAGGAATCAAATGCCCGCGGTCCAGGATGGTGGGCTTCGCCGTTTATAAACATCACGCTGCGGCGGAACAACATCTGGCTTTTCAAATCAAGATGTATGCCCTGTGATTTGCATTTGCGCGAGAAGCGTTCTTGAGAAAGCGGACGCGATGGCGGCCGGAAAATTACCAACGGCTTGGGATCGCTAAGGAACTTTCCAAGGAAAAGCTCTATATCCCGCTTTCCCCAATGCACGCGTTCGAGCATTTGAATTGCCTGGCCCAGCATCGCATCGCTGATTTGCGCGGGGTGCTGCTGCGGAGTAAGCCAGGGATCGCGGTACATTGTCTTGAGTCTCAGGTGATCCTCAAGAAACGCCAGGAAATGAGTGGCAAGCTCTTGTGCCGACGGCGCGCGAAAGCCAATGGAATAAGTTATACACTCGTTTAGTGCCACTCCGTTATGTGCGCAGCGCGGAGGCAGGTAAAGCATGTCTCCCGGACCCAGCACCCACTCCCGCTCCGGCTTGAAATTTTTCAAGATCTTGAGCGGCACGCGTTCCATGAGTCGCAAATCTTTTTGCATGCTGATTTGCCACAACCGCTGGCCGCTGCCTTGAAGCAGGAACACATCATAAGAATCGAAGTGTGGGCCGACCCCGCCGCCCGGTGGAGCACAGCTGATCATCACGTCGTCCATCCTCGCATACGGGATGAAATCGAATTGCATCAACAGGCGCTGAGCGTCGGGCAGGACCTGGTTAACATCTTGAACCAGCAAAGACCATTTGCCGTGTCCGAGCTTGCGCAAATATCGCGACCTAAACGGTCCGTTGACCACATTCCACATGCGGCGTCCTTGCACAACGAGCCGCGACTGCACGTCGTCACGGCAAGCCAGGTCGAATAATTGCTCGCGTCCGAGCAGGTCACAGAAAGCGGGCAACGCATTGCGAATAAGCAGCGGTCTCTTTTGCCAGTGACGTTGCAGGAATTTTTGCGGTGTCAAGCCGCCGAGTAAAGACATTTTCACGGCAGCACCTTACCGTGGAGCATAAAGTATTTCAAGTTGCTTGAAATCGGTTAAAATCCTAATACGATTTTAGGAGTATCTATGTTGCAGGCAGGACAAGCGGCGCCCGAATTCGATTTACCTGACGCTGACATGCAAATGGTCGGTCTTTCGAGGTTTAAAAATAAAAACAACGTGGTGCTGTATTTTTATCCCAAGGACGATACCCCCGGGTGCACTATTGAGGCGATCGAATTCAGCGACTTGGATGATGAATTTGCTGACATCGACACAATTATTCTCGGAGTAAGCATGGATGATTGCCTAAGCCACGGTTCGTTTCGCGATAAGCATGGGCTCACGGTACAGTTATTGGCGGATACCGAAGGAGATGTCTGCAGGAAATACGGCGTGTTACAGGAAAAAAAAATCGAGGGAAAGAAGAGAACCGGTATCATGCGTTCAACCTTCATTATCGACAAAAATGGAATCTTGCAGCACATTCTTTACAGCGTAAACGCCCGTGGCCATGCTCAGGAAGTATTGAATCTAATCAAAAAGCTTAAATGAAAACCGCAAGCAATACCGCGGCTTCGCCCGACAAGCAACTCTGAATTTTCGCTTCTGTCGAAGCGTCCCTGGCTGCTAGTAATCGGAAAGACGCCCGCCGGCTGAGAGATCTCAAATAACCATGGTCTAATCCAGCTGCTGTTTCAACCGGTAGACGAGTTCCAAGGCTTGTTTTGGGCTCAATTGATCGGGATCGGTGGTTTTAAGTAGCTGCAACGCCAAATCCTCTTTTACAGGTAGATTGGCTTTCGGCGGCGGTGCAAACAAGTCCGTCTGTGAATGCTTGCTAAAACTTTGCTGCTCGAGCTGCACCAAATATGTCTTTGCCGCGCTCAGGACACTCTGCGGCACTCCGGCAAGGCGCGCCACTTGCAAGCCGTAGCTCTGATTTGCCGGACCCTCTTCCACCGCGTGAAGGAAAACAATGTGGTCATGGTGCTCGATGGCGTCAAGATGCACGTTGGCGACTTGGGTATAGTTCTCGGCAAGACGAGTAAGTTCGAAATAATGAGTGGCGAACAAGCTTAGCGAATGGTTCTTTTCCAATAAATGCCCGGCGATCGCCCAGGCGAGTGCAAGCCCGTCGAAAGTGGAAGTACCCCTCCCAATCTCATCCACAAGCACCAGGCTATGTTCGCTCGCGTGATGCAGAATATTTGCCGCCTCGGTCATTTCGACCATGAATGTGGAGCGTCCGCCGGCGAGATCATCGGAGCTGCCTATGCGGGTGAAAACCTGGTCCATCTGACCGATCACTGCACGCTTTGCCGGGACAAATGAACCGCAATGCGCAAGCAACACGATTAACGCGATTTGCCGCATATAAGTGGATTTGCCCCCCATGTTGGGGCCAGTGATGAGAAGCATTTGCCGCGTGGGCGATAGCTCGGCTCCGTTGGCGATGAAATGCTCGACTTGTAATTCCACTACCGGGTGCCGCCCGTCTTCAATATAAATTCCCGGCACGTCGCTGAGCTCAGGCATAGTGTAATTGAGATTTGCGGCCCGCTCGGCAAACGTTGCGAGCACATCCAACTCGGCAATTGCAGCCGCGATTTTTTGCAACGACGGAATATGCAGCGCCAGCTTGTTCAGCAATTCTTCGTACAGCTGTTTCTCCCGCGCCATGGCCCGCTCTGCCGCGGAAAGGGCCTTGTCTTCAAATGCCTTCAGCTCCGGGGTAATGAACCGTTCCGTATTCTTCATGGTCTGACGGCGTCGGTAGTCATCGGGAACACGTTCGGCCTGCACGCGCGATACTTCGATATAGAAGCCGTGGACCTTGTTGTATTCCACTTTCAGCGTGCCTAGACCCGTACGGTTCCGTTCGCGCGCTTCCAATTGCATGAGGAAGTTCCCGCAGTCGTTCTGAATCGCGCGTAATTCGTCGAGATCGGAATCAAAGCCAGGTGCAATGACGCCGCCGTCGCGAAGCTGTGCCGCAGGTTCTGCATGCAAGGTCCGTTGCAAGAGTGTTAACAGCTCCTCGGGAACGGCGAGTGCCGCTGAGAGTTCGGCTAACCTCGGACTGGCTAACTCAGCCAATGCCGTCTGCACGGACGGCATGTTTCCTAAACTATCGCGCAGTCCGGAAAGGTCGCGCGGGCGCGCGGTTTTCAGAGCAATGCGCGATGTGATACGTTCGATGTCGCCGCAGTGCTTGAGCAGCTTACCTATTACACGGTATAGGCCCAATCCGGCATCGCCAAACAGTGAAGAAACCGCCTGCAGTCGCAATTTGAGCACTTCGTGATCGCGCAAGGGGTGATGCAACCAGTGGTGCAGTAATCGGCTGCCCATGTTGGTTGCGCATGCGTCAAGCAATGACAGAAGCGTCGGTGCCGCAGCGCCGCGTATCGTTTCAGAAATTTCCAGATTGCGCCGCGTCGCGGCGTCCATGCGTACAAAAGCCTCACCATCCTCGACTTGTAGGGTTTTGATATGGATGATCGCGGTACCTTGCGTGGATTTGGCATATTCGAGCAGCGCACCTGCCGCACAGATTGCTGCATGCAATTCTCCGCAACCGAAACTGCTCAAATCGCGGCTATTGAACTGTTTGCATAAATTTCGGGTCGCCGCATCGAAGTCGAAATGCCATTGCGGTAAGCGCTTCACTGCACACAACAGCTCGCCAGGAAGTGGATGCACAAAAGCTTCGGACAACAGGATTTCGGATGGCCGCAGCCGTTCAAGCTCGGATCCAAGCTGTTGGGCGGGGATTTCCAGCGCGTGCATTCGGCCTGCCGAAAGATTGAGCCACGCCAGTCCCAGCCCAGAGCGATAAGGGGCAACGGCCAGCAAAATGCTGTCGCGTTTTTCATCGAGCAGCGCCGCATCGGTAAGAGTGCCGGGAGTAATGATGCGGGTGACTTTGCGTTCCACCGGTCCTTTGCTCTGGGCCGGGTCGCCAATTTGCTCGCAAATTGCTATCGATTCTCCCATCTTGACGAGTTTGGCAAGATATTGTTCGACCGCATGATAGGGCACACCGGCCATCTTCACCGGCCGACCTGCGGACTCGCCGCGATTCGTCAACGTTATGTCTAATAGGCGAGCTGCCTTTTCGGCATCGTCGAAAAACATTTCGTAAAAGTCCCCCATCCGGTAAAACACCAGCATGTCCGGATACGCCGACTTGATGCTGAGGTATTGCTGCATCATCGGCGTGTGGCCATTAGATTTGCTTTGCTCTATCGAGTGCTCACCCACGGCATGCGAATTCTGCTATTTTTTTAGCGCAGGAGATAAATGCGGCGCCAGAATTTTGATGAGCTGAGCAAAGATCTTCGGGTTGCCTCCCAGCACGTTGCCGCTTTCAAGATAACCTTCATCGCCTTGCAAATTGCCGATTAGGCCGCCGGCTTCCTGAATCAGAAGATTGCCCGCGGCTATGTCCCAAGGGCTCAAACCGATTTCCCAGAAACCATCTAGCCTGCCGGCTGCGACATAAGCCAGGTCCAGAGAAGCTGCGCCTGCTCGGCGGACACCGGCAGTATTCTTGACCACGTCGCGGAACATGGCGAGATAGTTCTCCAGATGCTTTAGCTGGCGGAAAGGAAAGCCGGTACCGATTAGCGCCTCGGTCAGCCTGATGCACTTACTTACTCGCAGACGCCGGTTGTTGAGAAACGCGCCGCGCCCGCGTGCGGCGGTATACAACTCATTGCGTCCAGGGTCGTAAATAACCGCCACGGTGAGCGTCCGCTTGTGCGAAAGCGCAATAGATACCGCATATTGGGGAAAGCCGTGCACGAAATTGGTAGTACCGTCGAGTGGATCGATGATCCACAGGTAATCGGAATCGCCCTGGATACCGCTCTCTTCTGCTAGAATCGCATGCTCGGGATAAGCGTCCTTTATTGTTTCGATGATGGCCTGTTCTGCCGCCCGATCCGCACTGCTCACAAAATCATTAAAGGATTTATGCCGTACGGTCAGCACGTCAAGATTGAGCGACGCACGGTTAATGATGCTTCCGGCGCGCCGCGCCGCCTTCACAGCAATATTGAGCATGGGATGCATGGCCAGAAACCAGAATTCGGATCTCGGGATTGGGGATTTGCGAACAATTGCATTCTAATATGAAGCCGCAAAGCCCGCTTGATCAGGTTCGAGTCGTGCTGTGTAATCCCAGCCATCCCGGGAATATCGGGGCCAGCGCGCGCGCCATGAAGACCATGGGATTGACCTCATTGGTCCTAGTTAAGCCCAAATTTTTCCCCGATCTCGAAGCCGACGCTCTGGCAGCCAAAGCGGTCGATATATTGAGTGAAGCGCGGGTTTACAACTCGCTCGATGAAGCACTGGTCGGTACCGCGTTGACGGCTGCGTTGAGCGCGCGTACTCGCGAACTTTCGCATACCGCTTATTCTGCGAGGGAAGCAGCCGGCATATTGTTGGAACAGGCCTACCGGAACCCGGTGGCGTTGGTTTTCGGCGGTGAAACCTCTGGCCTGAGCAACGAGCAGATTATCAAGTGCCAGATGCTGGTGCACATTCCTGCTTGCCCGGATTATTCTGCGCTAAATCTCGCGGCCGCGGTGCAGGTCATGTGCTACGAATTGCGCTTGGCATTGCAAGGTTCAGTTCCGCGGAAAAATGAACATGAAGCGGCGAGCTTTGAGGAAACTGAAATATTCTACCGCCATCTTGAGAAAGTCTTGGTAAGCACGGGTTTTTTAAACCAGCGACAACCTAAGCGTCTTATGGAGAGGCTGCGAAGGCTGTTTGGCCGAGCGCGGCTGGAGAAGGAAGAAGTCAGCATTCTGAGGGGAATTTTAAACTCCGTGGCAAAATAGTTGACTAATTTACTAGGATAATGCAAACTTATGCTTTGTAAGGCGATTCAGAGATATGTTTGAAAAGATCAAAGAGGATATCGCGATCGTATTCGATCGCGACCCGGCGGCACGCACCTCCTGGGAGGTGATTACCTGTTATCCCGGTTTCCATGCCCTGCTGATTCACAGGTTTTCGCATTGGCTGTGGCATGCAGGTTTCAAATGGTTGGGACGTCTCGTTTCACATTTTGCGCGTTGGATCACCGGCATTGAAATTCATCCTGGCGCCAAAATCGGCAGACGTGTCTTTATCGACCATGGCATGGGTGTGGTGATCGGTGAGACTTCGGAAATCGGTGACGATTGCACCTTGTATCACGGCGTTACCCTTGGAGGTACCTCGTGGAACAAGGGCAAGCGTCATCCCACTTTGGGCAAAGGAGTGGTCATCGGTGCGGGCGCCAAGGTTCTCGGGCCCATTTTGGTAGGCGACGGCGCAAAGATTGGCTCCAACGCCGTAGTCGTGAAAGACGTTCCCACGGGTGCAACTGCCATCGGCATACCCGCGCGGCTGGTGGACACTGAACATGACCTGGCGCGCGCAAAGACCGCTGAAAAGATGGGTTTTTCGGCTTACGCCGTGAGCCGAGATGAGAACGATCCAGTGGCAATGGCAATCCATGGCCTGCTTGACCATACCGTAAACATAGACCAGCGCATCGAGGCCATTTTGAGGCAGCTTGAAAAGCTCGGCGCCAAGGTGGAGGACGAAAGGGCCACGGCAGACAAGTTCGATCCGAACTATTTGAACAAAATAGTGGACTAGGGAACTTAGCTACTGTATAGTTGACTAAATTGATCAAGTATTCTCTTTTGCCTTTAATGGTGCGCCTATGCGACTGACAACTAAAGGACGTTTTGCGGTCACGGCGATGATCGATCTGGCGATGCGTCACGGCACTGGGCCGGTGACCTTGTCGGAGATCAGCGACCGGCAAAAAATTTCCCTGTCTTACCTCGAACAATTATTTGGCAAGCTGCGCCGGCATGCCTTGGTTGAAAGCGTGCGCGGTCCGGGCGGAGGCTATTGCTTGGCGAAGAAAATGGACCAGGTTTCAGTGGCGGATATCATTCTCGCGGTAGACGAGCCGATTGATGCCACCCAGTGTGGGGGCAAGGAAAACTGCCGCGATGACCAGAAGTGTTTGACGCATGATCTGTGGGCAGCGCTGAATGAACGCATTTTCGATTACCTGCAGTCCGTCAAGCTCTCGCAGTTAGTCGCGGACCAGCAAAAGGACAGCGCTGTCAAGGTGCTCCGTGACGAGCGCACGAGCTTAAAGAAGGACGAATCCGCCGTTTCCGCATGACAGCCATGACCCTTGCCGTCTATTTCGACCACAATTCCACTACACCGCTAGACGAACGCGTGCTGGAAGCCATGTTGCCGTATTTGAAAACGCATTATGGTAATGCGTCTAGCCGCCACGGGTATGGCACGCGCGCGAGAAAAGCGCTAGACCAGGCGCGCGCTCAAGTTGCCGCGGCAGTGGGTGCTGAACCGGTGCAAGTAATCTTTGTCAGCGGCGGGACCGAAGCCAACAATACCTTCATCAAGGGCGCAGCGGCGCAGCAATCTCCCTCGCAGATTGCAATAAGCGCCATCGAGCACCCTTGCATTGCCAAGCCAGCGCAAGAATTGGCAGGAGCTGGCTGGAAATTGCGCAAACTGGCCGTGGACAGCGAAGGCAGGGTCGATCTTGTCGATGTGGAACAGGCGCTCCTGCGACCGACCGGCATCGTGTCGGTAATGCTTGCCAACAATGAGACGGGTGTGATCCAGGACGTGGCCTCGGTAGCGGAACTCGCGAGGCGCAACAAAGCCTGGGTGCATACCGACGCAGTGCAGGCCTTCGGGAAAACAGCCGTGGACTTTAATACCCTCAACGTGCATGCAATGACGATTTCCGGGCACAAAATTTATGGGCCGAAAGGTGCGGCGGCCTTGATCTTGGACAGGCGCCTAGAGTTGAAACCGCTGCTCTCGGGCGGTGGGCATGAGCGAGGCATGCGTTCTGGAACTGAAAACGTTCCTGCAATTGTTGGATTCGGCTTGGCCTGCGAGCTGGCACAAGATCGCTTGCAGGACCTCTCATCGAAATTGCGGGTGATGCGCGACAATATGGAGCTTGGCTTGCGGAGCATGGGTGCCCGGATTTTTGGCGGCAACGCGCTACGTTTGTCTAATACCAGCTATTTCGCATTCCCAGGAATAGGCGGTGAAACACTGGTAATCGAGCTCGACAAGGCGGGCTATGCGGTCGCAAGCGGTTCCGCATGCTCAAGCGTAAACCATGATCCGAGCCCGACTTTGCTGGCCATGGGTGTAGCACGCGATGTTGCAGAGGGCGCGGTCCGGGTGAGTCTCGGCAAGGGCAATACCATGCGAGAAATAGAAGAATTTCTGCTCGCCGTTGGCACGGTGTTAAACCGGTTGCAGCGGCTGGCAGCGGTTGCGGTCTGAAACTTGAGAAGGACTTGATTGAGATACGGAAAAACATGGCAATCACATTGACTGAGAATGCGGCGAAGCAGATAAATAAAGTTCTTGCCAAACGCGGCAAGGGGATGGGCTTGCGCCTCGGCGTTAAAAAAGTCGGCTGTTCAGGTTTGGCGTACACCTTTGAATATGCCGACGAGGTAGGCGAACGCGACCATCTCTTTGAATCGCACGAGGCCAAAGTAGTGGTCGATGCCGACAGCCTGCCTTATCTCGATGGAGCCGTGCTCGATTTTGTCAAAGAGGGCTTCAAGGAAAGCTTCAAATTTGACAATCCTAACGTCAAAGAGCAATGCGGCTGCGGTGAAAGCTTCAGCGCTTGATCCGCCGATCACTTGAGCCAGTTTCGCAAAATCTGGAACTAAGCAAATGAGTGCAATGTTGGAACGGTTGGTTAACCAGCCATATAAACACGGATTCGTCACTCCCATTGAGGAGGAGGTCATTGCCAAGGGATTGAGCGAAGACGTGATTCGCATAATCTCCAGGAAAAAGAATGAACCGGACTGGTTGCTGGAATTCAGGCTCAACGCTTACCGCCACTGGCTTACTATGCGCGAACCGCGCTGGGCCAATGTACGCTATTCGGAAATCGACTATCAGGACATTATTTATTATGCCGCGCCGAGGCCCAAGAAAAAACTTTCAAGCATGGACGAAGTTGATCCCGAGCTGCGGCGCGCCTTTGAAAAACTGGGTGTTCCGCTGCACGAACAGAAGGCGCTGGCGGGCGTGGCAGTGGATGTGGTGTTCGACAGCGTTTCGGTCGCCACGACCTACAAAACGAAACTAGCAGAACTCGGCATCATATTCTGTTCTTTCTCGGAGGCAGTGCAAGAGCATCCGGAGCTGGTGAAAAAATATCTTGGCAGCGTAGTGCCGCCGACCGACAATTTTTTTGCTTCCCTCAATTCAGCGGTATTCACTGACGGCTCATTCTGCTACATCCCGAAAGGGACCAAGTGCCCGATGGATTTGAGCACCTATTTCCGCATTAACACGCAGGATTCGGGTCAGTTTGAGCGCACCCTCATCATTGCTGAAGAAGGTGCATCGGTGTCCTACCTGGAAGGTTGCACCGCTCCGAAGTTCGACACCAACCAGCTGCACGCTGCGGTGGTGGAACTCATTGCGCTGGATAACGCGGAAATAAAATATTCCACGGTGCAGAACTGGTATACCGGAGATGAGAACGGTGTCGGAGGAATTTACAACTTTGTAACCAAGCGCGGCCTGTGCAAAGGGGTTAATTCGAAAATTTCCTGGACGCAGGTGGAAACCGGTTCGGCCATCACCTGGAAATACCCCTCGTGTGTTTTGCTTGGTGACAACTCGATTGGCGAGTTCTATTCGGTGGCGCTTACCAACCACAGGCAGCAGGCCGACACGGGGACCAAAATGACCCATATTGGCAGGAACACACGGAGCCGTATCATCAGCAAAGGCATTTCCGCGGGCCGATCCAACAACAGCTACCGAGGCCAGGTGAAAATCGGGCCTCGGGCGCAAAACGCGCGCAATTACTCGCAATGCGACTCGATGTTGCTGGGCAGCGCCTGCAGCGCCAACACCTTTCCTTATATCGATGTGCAGAACAATAGCGGGAAGGTGGAACACGAGGCCTCCACTTCAAAAATCGGTGAAGACCAACTGTTTTACTTCGCGCAACGCGGCATTGGCGCTGAAGCGGCGGTTTCAATGATCATCAACGGTTTTTGCAAGGATGTGTTCAATCAGTTGCCGATGGAATTCGCCGTCGAGGCCACCAAGTTGCTGGGTCTTAAACTGGAAGGAAGCGTGGGATGAAAGGCAAGAACATCCTGCTTGAAGTCCGCAACCTGTCGGCTGAAGTCGCGGGCGCGCAAATTCTCAAAGGCATCAACCTCACCGTGAAAGCGGGCGAAGTGCACGCCATCATGGGGCCGAACGGTTCGGGCAAAAGCACGTTTGCCAAAGTGCTGGCGGGCCATGCCGACTATTCCGTGACCGGGGGGCAAGTGCTTTATCAGGGGAAAAATCTTTTGGACATGCCTCCCGAAGAGCGCTCGCGGGCCGGCGTATTCCTCGCGTTCCAGTATCCAGTTGAAATTCCGGGTGTGAGCAACAGCGCTTTCCTGCGCCTAGCGTATAACACATTGCAGGGGGCGCGCGGCGCGGAGGAACTCGATCCTCTTGAGTTTGACGATTTCATTAGGGAAAAAATCAAGCTTGTGGGGATGGACCCAAGCTTTCTCGACCGCAGCGTGAACGAAGGATTTTCCGGGGGCGAGAAAAAACGCAACGAGATCGTGCAAATGGCGGTGCTCCAGCCCACGCTCGCGGTACTCGATGAAACCGATTCGGGACTGGACATTGATGCCTTGAAAGTAGTCGCGAACGGCGTAAACCAGCTCATCAGGCCGGATAACGCGATTATTCTGGTGACGCATTACCAACGCCTGTTGAACTATATCGTTCCCGACTTTGTGCATGTCATAGAGAGCGGGCAAATCGTAAAGACCGGCGGCAAGGAACTTGCGTTCGAGCTCGAAAATCGCGGCTACGACTGGGTGCGCGCCGAATTTGACGCGGCAAAAGCCGCTGCCTGAGAGCGGTCATGGAATTCGTCAATACCGGCGCGAAAGACCGCTTTCTCGAAAGGCTGTTGCTCGGGCAGCCTCCGGCCAGCCCGCTTGGCTGGTTGAATCAGATTCGCAGCAGCGCGACGGAACGCGCCAATGCGCTGAGTGTTCCCACCACGCGCGACGAAGACTGGCGGTTTACTGATCCTTCACCGCTGCTGAAATTTTCCTTCCAGCCGGCGCGCGTCGCAACGCGACTTTCGCAGGCTGAGATTCAGCGCTTTGTGATACCCGAAGCCTCTTCGAACCGCCTGGTTTTTATCGATGGAATGTACGCGGCGGATCTATCCACGCATTGCGGTGATGAACACGGAATCGCGGTAACCAGCATGGCGCGGGGTTTATCATCTCATGGTGAGGTCCTGCATCAGCATCTCGGTCGGCACGCCAATTTTCAGAACGACGTATTTTGCGCGCTCAACACCAGCTTTCTGCACGATGGAGCGCTGGTAATCATCAACGAAAATGTTGCTTATCCCACGCCCATCCATTTGCTGTTTATCACCACCAATCCGGGAACGGTGATTTACCCGCGCTCGCTCGTGGTGGCAGGAGCCGGGAGCCGCTGCACGCTGATCGAGGAGTACCTAGGCCTTGAAGGGGACGCTTATTTCAACAGCGGCGTAACCGAGATCGTGATAGGAAAACGCTCGCGGGTGCGGCATATCAAGCTGCAGCAGGAAGGCGATTGTGCATTCCATATCGCGCAATGCGCGGTAGATTTGGGGCGAGATTCTGATTACGCTTCAGCTACTATCAGTTTGGGCGCGCGCTGGTCGCGCCATAACCAGCATGTGCTGCAAACCGCCGAAGGCGTTCACTGCGAACTGGACGGATTGGCTCTGATTTCGGGCCGCCAGCTTGCCGATACCCATACCTTTACGGAACACGCCAAGCCCGCGGGCTACAGCCGCCAGCTGCACAAGTGCATCGTGGACGATGCCGCGCACGCGGTGTTCAACGGCAGGGTGCTGGTGCGCGAAGGGGCGCAGCGTACCGACTCGGCCCAATCGAGCCGCAATTTGCTGCTTTCCGACAAAGCGCACGTGGACACCAAGCCACAGCTGGAAATTCTTGCCGACGATGTGAAGTGTACTCACGGGGCAACGGTGGGCCAACTCGACGCGGAAGAGGTATTTTATCTTCGGAGCCGCGGGCTAGATGACAAAGCCGCGCGCAGCCTATTAACCTACGCATTCGCTGCCGAGATCATAAACAGGATTCCGGTGGCTTCGTTGGCGAGGCGCTTGCGGCACACGGTGATGGAAAAAACACATTTGAGCGAAAGAGCATGAACAAGACCAGCTCGGTTGTCAGTCAAAAATCAGCCACGGGAACGCTGGACGTGGCGCGGATCCGCTTGGATTTCCCGATACTCGCGCGCCTTGTAAACGGCAAGCCTCTGGTTTACCTGGATAACGCTGCGAGCAGCCAGATGCCGCAACCCGTGATCGACCGATTGGTGCGCTATCAGACCCAGGAACACGCCAATATTCACCGCGCCGTGCACACCTTGAGCGAGCACGCTACCGCAGAGTACGAAGAGGCGCGCCGCAAGGCACAGCGCTTTATCAACGCCCGGGACGATCACGAGATCATCTTTACACGCGGCACCACCGAGAGCATCAATCTGGTGATGCAAGGCTATGGCCGCGCCTTCATCAAGGCCGGCGACGAAATTATCCTTACGGGACTGGAGCACCATTCCAACATTGTTCCGTGGCAGATGCTGTGCGAAGAAAAAGGCGCAAAGCTGCGCGTCGCACCCATCAGTAATGCGGGCGAAATCCTGCTGGATGAGTACCAAATGCTCTTTAACGAGCGCACCAAGTTCGTGGCGCTTTCACATGTCTCGAATGCGCTGGGTACAGTGAATCCGGTAGGCGAAATGATAACTACGGCGCACCAGCACGATGTCCCGGTGCTGCTTGACGGAGCGCAGGCGGCGCCGCATCTCAGAATCGATGTGCAGGCGCTCGACTGCGACTTTTACGCGTTTTCGGGGCATAAAATCTGTGGGCCGACCGGGATCGGAGTGCTTTACGGCAAGCGTGCCTTGTTGGATAAAATGCGGCCTTTTCAGGGCGGCGGCGACATGATATTGAGCGTCACGTTTGAAAAAACGATTTACAATACGGTTCCCTTTAAATTCGAAGCGGGGACACCACCAATTGCGGCCGCCATCGGCATGGGCTCGGCCATGGATTATCTAAGCGGCCTGAGCATGGAAAGAATCGGCGCGCACGAAAGCGAACTTCTGCATTATGCGACTCAACAGGTCGGCTCGATAAAGGGTGTGAGGATCATCGGCACTGCAAAGCACAAGGCGGCGGTACTGTCTTTCATGATCGACGGCGTGCATCCGCACGATGTGGGCACGATTTTGAATGAGGACGGGATTGCGATTCGCACCGGCCATCATTGCGCCCAGCCCGTGATGCAGCGCTTCGGTGTGCCGGCCACGGCACGCGCTTCGTTCGCTTTCTACAACACCTTTCAAGAAGTGGACGCGCTGATTGCCGGGATTAAAAAGGTTCAAAGGATGTTCGGATAATGGCTGACATGAAACAGCTTTACCAGGAAGTCATCCTGG
>DASPRI010000037.1:0-16570 GCA_035624535.1 Burkholderiales bacterium | reverse complement strand
CCAGTTTTTTTTGCATCGCGAGATCATTAACCTTGTAGACCACTCCATCAATTTCATAAGGCAGCTTGTCGCGCTTGGCAGCGATGTGGCGGTAATATTCAAGCAAGCCTTTTTCCCCTTGCACCACGCGACGTTCCGGTGCAACAGGCACGTGCAATGAAGCGAGAAAATCGATCAGCTTGTCGTGTTTGTCTTCGGGCAGGCTTCCCCCCTCTACTTCTCCCACGCCGTATGCAAAAAAACTCAACTTGCGCTGCGCGGTGATGCGGGAATCCAGTTGCCGCAAGGATCCCGCCGCGGCATTTCTCGGATTGGCAAATTCTTTTTCTTCTTTTGCGCGCTGCTGGGCATTCAGCTTTTCAAAATCTTTTTTCAGCATCAGCACCTCCCCCCGCACTTCCAGAAGCGCCGGCGGCTTATGAGCGGCAAGCCGTAAAGGGATAACTCTCACCGTGCGTACATTTATGGTAACGTCCTCGCCGACGTAACCGTCGCCCCGCGTTGCACCACTCGCCAACTCGCCCTTTTCATAAGTCAGACTGATGGCTAGACCATCGAATTTTGGCTCGACAGCGTATTCAATATCTTGCATTCCCAGTGCCTCGCGCACCCTGCGGTCAAAAGCGATAATGTCGTCTTCATTGAACGCATTATTCAAGGACAGCATCGGGGTCCGGTGAATTACCTCGGCAAATTCCTTTAAAGGCGCAGTGCCGATCCGCCGGGTCGGCGAATCGGGGCTTACGAGCTGCGGATAACGATTTTCCAAGTCCGCCAATTCGGCGAACAGCTTGTCGTACTCGCTGTCAGGAATGGTCGGCGCGGCCAGCGCGTAATAATTGTAGTTGTGCTGCTCGATGCTTTCGCGCAGGCGGCGCACCCGCTCGATCACATTCCCGGGTATTTTCATTCAGGAGAATAGCCTTAAGGCACGCGCGCTGCCGGCGCTGATATTGCGCCGATCCATTGCCATGTAAACGGCGCGTAATTGCTGGCGAATTTTTTCGATACCCGAGTCATTTAGCGGAATACGGTTATCGTCTACAAGAATTCCATTCAACGAGGCTGCAAATTGTTTGGCGCAGGCGAGCATCTGGTCAAATACTCGAATTCCAGAGGCTACGCGGGGCACGTCAAGCAAGAAAGTCACGCCGCTGACAGATAAATTTTTGATTTGCTCCGGGGTAAATGAAACCGCCTCGTGGCAACTCAGGGCAAACAAGCTGTCGCCGTGTTCGTTAAGACAATGGAAAGCACCGTCGTCCTGAAGCTTCAAACCGGCGGCTTCGCTCAAGGCGCGAAGTTTGGTTCCGTGAAATGTCTGACCTTCCTGGGCAATCACGTTCAGCCCTATGGAAATATCCACTTCGGCGCAGAATTTGTCGAGCTCCGCCGCGTTGCCGAGCGCAATCCTGCGTTCAGGAAACTGAATGGCTGCACCGGTGTTCTCTGCAAGACCTTGTAACATGTCGCAAAATAACGCCAATTGCGACTCGTTCGCAAAACCGGAGCGATCTGCAAGCTGCAGACCGATCTTAATGCGGATATACCTGGGCTCGGCAGCTTCCTCGAGTTTTTCCCAAGATGCATTTTCTTCTCGGTAACCAAGGCACGTTATACGGCGTCCGAATTCCAAAAGATATTTCAGAAGCGTTCTTATGACATCGGGAGGAAATGTTTCGGCGCGGCTCATTTCGGCAATAAACATAATCTCCGAGTCCAGCACTGCTGGTGCTCTATCCGCCACGGGTACCGGTTTTTCGAGCGCGTTGTCCTTGTCCCCGATGACCGGCTCCCGCAGCTGTGGCTCAACCCGGTCGTCGACTGGGCTCGCGGAACCTTGGGGCCCGAGCAAGACGTCCTGCATGTCATTCTCGAAAGCCGATTCGGATTTACGACGGTATTTTCGTTCCTGAAGCCGATTGAAGAAATAGGTTGCCACAACAATCAGTATGCCGATGACCAAAAGGCTGAGCTGCAGATCACTCATAAATTGTCGCCTCAGGCAACCGCTTCGTCCCTCAGTTTCATGGCTTCTTCGATATCCACTGCAACCACTCGCGATACACCCAGTTCCTGCATCGTAATGCCGATCAGCTGGTGGGCGATTTCCATGGTAATTTTATTATGGCTAACGAATACAAACTGCGTTTGCTCGGACATTTTTTTGAGCAGTTTGCAAAAATTCTCGGTGTTGGTGTCGTCGAGCGGCGCGTCTACTTCGTCCAGCATGCAAAATGGAGCCGGGTTTAGCTGAAACAAGGAAAATATCAAGGCCAAAGCAGCAAGTGCTTTTTCTCCGCCCGACAACAAATGAATTGTGGAATTTTTTTTGCCCGGGGGCTGGGCTATCACTTGCACACCGCTGTCGAGCACTTCGTCACCGCTCAAGACGAGCTGCGCTTTACCGCCACCAAATAGCATGGGAAACATTTCCTCAAGATGCCGGTTGATGGCGTCAAAGGTTTCCATTAACCGGGCGCGCGTTTCGCGGTCTATGCGCCGGATCGCGTTTTCCAGGGTTTGAACCGCTTCGTCAAGATCCCGCGCTTGGCCGTCGAGATAAGTTTTACGTTCGCTAGCGTTTTGCAGCTCCTCCAATGCCGCTAAATTGACTGCCCCCAAAGCGGCAATTCCCTGCTCCAGACGGGTAATTTCCAGTTGCAAGGCACTGGCTTTTGCTCCTTTCTGCAGCTGGGCGTTCAATTGTTCTTCATTGGCTCCGCGAAGCTGTTCCGCATATTGGTCTTCATTAAGCCGCGCTTCCTGCTCTTTAAGACGCAAGTCATTGATCCGGTCGCGCAACGGTTGCAGTTTCCCCTCTGCCGCAAGGCGCTGTTCATCGGTCTGCTGCAGGTTACGGGCGGCTTCCTCCAAGGCGTTTCGCGCGGCTGCCAACGCTTGCTCCCTGGCCTGTCTGGTCTGCAGAATCTGCTGAAGCTGCTCCTGTGTTGCGTTCTCATCAAGTCGACCCAGCTCGGACTTGAGAGTTTGCAAGTTTTGCTGAAAACCGGCCATTTGTTCATCTAAAGATTTAACTAAATTGTCTATGTCATTGATCCTGTGCTGATATATGCTCACCTCGAACTGCGCTTCCTGGGCAGCATGCTGAGCCTGGCTCAGCGCTGCGCGTTGGGCATTCACTTGGCCTTCGGCGTCCAAGCGCTCACGGTCCGCTCGCAACAACTGCCCCTCAAGGTCCGCAATTCGTTCAAGGCGGATAGCAAAATTGCTTTGTGCATTGTCGCGCTGCTGTAGTTCGCGTGCCTCCTGTTGGCGTATTTCCTCAAGCTCGAGGTTGATTTGCTGGGTACGCCGCTGGATTTGCTCCGCGCCTTGGGTCAGTTGAATTATTTCTATTTGGATTTTGTGTTGTTCTTCCTGGAGCGTTTCAATTTCGCCTTCCAAGGTAAACATTTCGCCTCGCAAAATCTCTATTTGCTGCTGCGCGGAATCAAGCTCCGCCTTGTTCTTTTCCAACGCTTTGCGGCAGCGGTCAATTTCATTTTGCACTTGTTCAATTTCTCGCCCGCGCGCCAGCACACCATGTAATTCCGAATCTGCGGCATAAAATGATACGCTGTAGCGCGCAAACAGATGGCCTTCACGGTTTACCAGTATTCCGCCCGGTGGCAGCTGTGCGCGCAATTCAAGAGACGAACCTTCCGCTACGTACACATGCCGCAGCCAGTCTTCAAGGAGCGCCTGCGCGCGCGGCGTCTTACAGGTCACCAGACTCGATAACGGGCGCATTCCTGCCAGGGATGCGCGCTCTACGGAACGAGTTTCTCCTGCCACAGTAAAGACTGTAAGTTTTGCCGGCGGAGCATCTTCTATTAAGGTTTGCAAAACAGCTTGCGGGCCGAGCGCGAGTGCATTGAGGCGCTCGCGCAAGACGCTCTCCAGGGCGTTCTCCCAGCCCGTTTCAATAACCATTTCCTGCCACAGCCTGGGCAAGCCCTCAAGACGATGTTTGGCAAGCCAGGGCTGGAGTTTGCCGCGAAGCCCCGGCGCTTCCTGCAGATCTTTGAGTGTATCCAAGCGCGCTGTTAATCCGGCCAAAGCCTGTTCTTGTGTGTGTACGCCTGTCCTGTGCAGGTCTCCTTCCCCTTGCAATTCGTCGAGCCGGCGCTGCGACGATTCGAGTCTCTGCCGTTTTTCGCTCAAATCGGATGCTTTGCGCGCATGTTGATCACGCATGCCTTGCAGGCCCGCGCTTTCAAGTTTTGGCAAGTCGTCGCGCTCGCCAATCAGACGCTCATGACGGACCCTTAGTTGTTCAAGCATCTTTATCGCATGTGCGCGATGTGTATCCTCGATTTGAGCAGTTTGTTGCGCTTGCGCATGTTCCCGCTGCAATGCGCCAGCGCGAGTTTGGCAATCTAGCAAATGTTGTTCAAAAGCGGGCAGCGATTCAGCTGCTTGGGCAGCACTGCGCCGTGTCTTCTCAACTCGCTGCTGTACCTCGCTCAGCTCGCTGCGTAATTGCTCGCAGGTTTGCTGTGCGCTTTCGCGATGTTGCCCAAGTTGCAGCCGCTGGTTTCCAAGCGAAGACATCTGCGATTCCAGCCGTTGACGGCTTTCGCGGATATGCTGGAGATTTTGTTCAAGCCGGGTCACCTCGGCGTTGGCTGCATAGAGCTCTCCCTGAGTCCGATGCACCGCGTCACCTGCGCTGTAATGGCCGGTTCGCAATCTTTCGAGGCTTTTTTCTATTTCCCGAAGTCTTGCAGTTTCCCCTTCCAGTTCGTTGCTGGCCTTTTGAATTTCCTTTTCCACGCGTTTTCGGTTTGCCGAGACATCCTGTTTTTTCAACAACCACAGCAAATTCCTGGTTGTCTGGAGCTGGCTTTGCAGATCGCGGTACTCCGATGCCACGCGCGCTTGCTCTTCAAGATGCTGCAACTGCTTTTCCAGTTCCTGGCGAACATCTGCAACCCTTAATAAATTCTCGCGCGTGTCCTTGAGCCGTAATTCGGTTTCATGCCGGCGCTCCCGGTATTTCGATACTCCAGCCGCTTCTTCCAGAAATACCCGCAGCTCCTCAGGTTGAGCTTCGACGATCCGGGAAATCATCCCCTGTTCGATAATCGCGTAGGCACGTGGTCCCAGTCCGGTGCCAAGAAAAATATCGGTAATATCGCGCCGCCGCACACGGGTGTTATTCACGTAATAGGACGATTCCCCGTTGCGCTGGAGAATGCGTTTAATTGAGATTTCGGCATAGCTGGACCACTGCCCCGCTGCCTTGCCGAGGCTGTTATCAAATACCAATTCCACGCTGGACCGCCCTACAGGGGAGCGCGCTCCCGAGCCGTTGAAAATCACGTCCTGCATGGTTTCACCACGCAGATGCCTAGCCTGTGATTCGCCTAGCACCCAGCGAACTGCATCAATGATGTTGGATTTACCGCAACCGTTCGGGCCGACAATGCCCACCAGCTGTCCCGGAATGGGAACGTGAGTCGGGTCTACAAAAGATTTAAACCCGGCAAGTTTGATTTCTGTAAGGCGCAATTTAAGCCGTAATTTATTGTAACTGGGCCAAAGGTTATAATTTGCAATAGGAACATGGTTTTATTTTAACCGATTCGAGCAGAAAACGTTAATGGTTTCCAAGCCCAGCAAGAGCTTCGATACGTTCAACAATCCCAGGCCGCAGCGGGATTATCTGATTCACATGGAAATTCCCGAATTTACCTGCCTGTGCCCCAGGACCGGGCAACCCGATTTCGCCAACCTGATTCTCGAGTACATTCCCGACAAGAGCTGCGTGGAGCTGAAAAGCCTCAAACTCTATATTTGGTCGTACCGCGATGAAGGCGCGTTCCACGAGGCCGTCACCAACCGAATTCTCGATGATTTGGTTACCGCGGTTAAGCCGCGCTTCATGCGGCTGACCTCTAAGTTCTACGTGCGTGGAGGAATTTTCACCACCGTCGTTGCAGAATATCGCAAACCTGGCTGGAAGCCGTTGCCATTGGTAGACGTTCATAAATTTGAGAAGCAGTCGCGCAAGGGGTAATGCAAATAAATCGCCGCCTACTTTCTACCGTGCCGGGTTTTTGCCGGCATGCGCAAGCGTCGCCCGGTTGAATGCCTCACGGCTTTCCATGAATCCCAACTTGAATCGCCTGCAGCAATACCCGTTTCAAAGACTGGCAAACTTGCTGGAGGGTGTCAGCCGCAGACCCGACCTCACCCCAATCGACCTGTCCATAGGTGAACCAAGACACGCAACGCCGCAATTCATTCAGGAAGCTCTAACGCAGAACTTGTCAGGCTTGGCGAATTACCCCGTGACTCGAGGCGGAATTGAATTGCGCCAATCAATTGCCGCGTGGCTTACGCGTCGGTTCGGTCTGCGGCAGATTGACGCGGAAAGCGAAATCTTGCCGGTAAACGGCAGCCGCGAAGCTTTGTTTGCGATCGCACAAGCCGTCATAAACACGTCGGCGCCCGAACCGGTCGTGGTTTGCCCCAATCCGTTCTATCAGATCTATGAAGGAGCCACTTTTCTGGCGGGCGCTACACCGCATTACCTGAATCTCTTGGCGGAAAATAACTTCAGGCTAGACTTCGGCTGGATCGACGAACCGGTATGGCAGCGATCACAACTGGTTTACGTCTGCTCCCCTGGAAATCCTTGCGGCAATGTAATGAAATTGGATGAATGGAAGGAACTTTTCCGGCTGGCCGATCTTTATAATTTTGTCATCGCTTCGGACGAATGCTATTCGGAGCTTTATCCTGATGAACACCGTCCGCCGCTTGGCGGGCTGGACGCTGCGCAGCAGTTGGGTAGAAGTGGGTATCCGGGTCTTGTCGTGTTTAACAGCCTGTCGAAACGTTCCAACGTTCCTGGCATGCGTTCTGGATTTGTCGCCGGCCAACGCGCGATCATTGAAAAATTTTCTCTGTACCGCACTTACCACGGCTGCGCCATGAGTCCGCCGGTACAAGCTGCCAGCAGAGCCGCCTGGAACGACGAAGCGCACGTAACTGAAAATCGCCGGATGTACCGCGAAAAGTTCGCAAAAGTTGCACCGATCTTGCAAAAGTTCCTGCCGCATCTGGAGGTTCCCGAGGGAGGCTTTTACCTATGGGCCAGGACACCCATTCCCGACACTGAGTTCGCGTGGCTGCTGTACCGCGATTATAATGTCGCGGTGCTGCCCGGCAGTTACTTGGCACGCGAGGCTCACGGTGTTAACCCTGGGCTCAATTTTGTCCGTATCGCGCTGGTCGCACCGCTTGCCGAGTGTGTCGAGGCTGCACAGCGGATCGCCGATTTCACGGAACAACTTTGAAAACATGAAGCAACTGCAAGCAATCATCGACCAAGCGTTTGAGCGGCGCGCTGAGATTACCTCACGCAATGCCGAGGCAAAACTAAAAAAAGCAGTCATAAAAGCCTTGGAGCTGCTCGACGAAGGAAAACTCCGAGTAGCTGAAAAAATCAACCAGCAATGGGTGACCCATCAGTGGCTGAAAAAAGCCGTGCTGCTCTCATTCCGCATCTTCGATAATTCTCTGGTTAAGGGCGGCTTCACCAATTATTACGACAAGGTTGGTATGAAGTTTGCAGGCTACGACACTCGGGCGTTTAACAAAGGGGGATTTCGCGTAGTGCCCCCTGCTACCGTCCGCAAAGGGGCTTATATAGCAAAAAACGTCATACTCATGCCCTGCTACGTCAACATCGGGGCTTACGTCGACGAAGGCACTATGGTGGATACTTGGGTCACAGTGGGCTCGTGCGCACAGATTGGAAAAAATGTGCATCTTTCAGGAGGGGTGGGAATCGGCGGCGTGCTGGAGCCGGTGCAGGCCAACCCGACCATCATCGAGGACAATGTATTTGTCGGTGCGCGGTCCGAGATAGTCGAGGGGGTTTTGGTTGAAGAAGGCGCGGTGATATCCATGGGGGTTTTTATCGGGCAAAGCACCAAGATCTACAACCGGACGACCGGAGACATCAATTACGGGCGGATTCCCGCTGGTTCCGTGGTCATACCCGGTAGTCTGCCTTCGGCTAACGGAAAGTATGGTCTCAACTGCGCAGTCATTGTTAAGCAGGTTGATGCCAAAACACGTTCCAAGGTTGGAATTAACGAACTATTGCGCGAAAACTAGTATCCGATTGCTTGCTAGCGTTTGACTTGATTATCAAAAACTATAAAATTAAATCTCAGGTTAAATCAGGAACCACCCCTGAGAATAGCAAGCGCTGTTGCGAGCGGGTTCCGCCCCCGGACAATAAAAATACTATACTTTTGGAAAGCGTGACCCGGCGGCCGAAAGCGCTTGGTAATTTGCTGAGGAGAATGAAGTGAAATTTCTGGATGAATTAAAAAAAGAAGCAGAGACGCTTAGGGAGAAAGAAGCGTTTGACACGCAAGCCAAGCTGACCACGCTCGGCATGAATTTCATGCAGCTGCAGGCGAAGCTGCGCTCAATATATGCTTACCTCGACGATCTCGTAAGACAGCTTAACGTAGTTAAACCGACGGTATTGCGTTCCTATTACATCGAGGGCGTGGGCAATCTCGCGAATCTCAACCAGCAGGATTACTTCCTTAACAAAAGACACAAGAGTATCGACAATAAAGACTTCATAAACGAAATTTCCTTGCGCTTCCGATGCGGTCCCAGTGGAGGATTGACTGTCGAAAAAGAATCGCCGGCGACAATTCAAGGCTTGCGAGAATATCTATGGAATTACAATATAAAATTCGAAGCCCAGGAGATCAAGAACGACCGCGGCTACGTGCAGCGGGCCATTTTTAAAATTCCCGGTGAAGTTGTGGTCAACATCACCATATCGGGAGATTTTGAAAAGTCACTGATTAAAATCCACACCAAGAACATGGAGCGATTGACCGAGCGTGAATACGTCTACGAAATTGACGAAGTCGACGATACGTTGCTTGAGGAATTCTCCAAGTTTTTGGTCAATAAGCCCAACAACTTCCGGCAGCTTGGAAAACGCCAAGTAAGCGCGTCACGCGCGATGCCACCAAAGCGCAACATTCTGGACACGCAATACCCACAGGAAGAAAAAGACGAAGACAGGAAAAAAGGCATGCTCGACTCGATCAAGTCCCTGTTTAGCGAGCGACGTTAATCCATGCAGCTTAACCAGCTATTTAAGTTGATGGCCGAGAAACAGGCCTCAGATGCTTTTTTTTCGAAAGCGGCACCTATCCATGTCAAGATAAACGGCAGCACCGTTCCGCTAAACTCGCCACCACTGGATTCGCAAATTATCAGGAAAATCGCCTACGAAATGATGTCCGAGGCGCAGATCCGCGAGTTCGAGACCAACATGGAAATGAATTTTGCGCACTTTGTACCCGGCCTCGGCAATTTTCGTGTCAACCTGTTTCGGCAGCGCGGCGACACCGCCATGGTGATCCGCTACATTACCGAAAATATACCCCCCCTCGACGAACTCGGACTACCCGCGTTTCTCAAGGATTTGATTATGGAGAAGCGCGGCTTCGTGCTCGTGGTAGGTGCGACTGGCTCTGGCAAATCATCAACCCTGGCCGCGATGCTCGACTATCGCAACAGCAACAGATCGGGGCACATTTTGACCGTCGAAGACCCGATAGAATATGTTTTCAAACACAAAAAATCCCTGGTGAACCAGCGCGAAGTGGGAAGCGATACCAAATCTTTTTCAAATGCGCTGGCCAATGCCATGCGCGAGGCGCCTGATGTTTTGATGATTGGCGAAATACGCGACAAGGAGACATTGCAGCAGGCGCTGATTTATGCACAAACCGGACACCTTTGCCTTTCTACGCTGCATGCCAACACGACTTATCACGCTTTAAACCGAATCGTTAATTTTTTTCCTCACGAAACGCGTGCCAGTCTGCTACTCGACCTGTCGATCAGCTTGCGTTGCGTACTCTCTCAGCGCCTGGTAAAGAGCCTGAGCGGGCGGCTGCTGCCGGCAGTGGAAGTTTTGTTAAACACTTCGCGCGTCGCGGAGCTCATCAGAAAAGGAGATTTTGACGAAATCAATCAGGCAATCGAGCAGAGCATTTATCCGGGTTCACAAAGTTTCGAGCAGGCCCTGTTCCGACTCTACAAGTCCGGCAAGATAAGCAAGGAGGAGGCCTTGCACAATTGCGATTCCTCAACCAATATGCTGTGGATGATCAATAATGCTTCTCAGGTCAAGGAGCAGCCTGCCCTAAATCTGTCCGAGACCTTGCTGAGTGATACTGGCAAGAAAGAAAGCGAAGATTTTACCTTGAGTCTCGATATGCTCAACAAGTTAAAAAGCTGATTGGCTTTCTGGCGCCTGTGGCGCAAATGTGTATGGCGCCCATATCGATTATTCCTCTTGTTCCCATGATTTCCTGATTGCCCCGTGCTGATACCTTAGCCGGGTTGACGTCATCCATTGTCAATGGCTGATACGGCGTAAGGTAAAATGCCCTCGATGAGTAAAACCCTGGAACTTGCCACCAAGCTGATTGCATGCCCGTCGCTTACGCCGGATGATGCAGGATGTCAGGACATTCTGTTAAATTGCCTCACCAAGGCCGGATTTCGCTCAGAAAGAATCTCCCATAACAACGTGCAAAATTTCTGGGCGCGACGGGGAGATACCAAGCCAGTGGTTTGCTTCGCTGGCCACACCGATGTGGTTCCCGCCGGCCCTCTGGAGCAATGGCAGAGCGAGCCGTTCACGCCGACGGTACGCGACGGCATGTTGTTCGGGCGAGGCGCGGCGGACATGAAGACTTCGCTTGCCGCATTTGTCACCGCTATTGAACGGTTTACGGAAGCGTATCCAAGGCATAACGGCTCGATTGCCATGCTCGTCACCTCTGATGAAGAAGGTGAAGCAATTGATGGAACTGCCAGAGTCATTGAAATGCTAAAAAAGCGCAATGAACTGATTGATTATTGCATTGTAGGCGAACCCACTTCGGCTAAAAAGCTTGGCGATACGATTAAGAACGGGCGGCGCGGGTCGCTCTCGGGGAAACTGACCATCAAAGGCGTACAAGGACATATTGCATTTCCGCATTTGGCAAGAAATCCCGTTCACTTGGCAGCACCAGTCCTTTCGGAATTAACCCAAACGGTCTGGGACCGTGGAAACGAACACTTCCCGCCGACCAGCTGGCAGATTTCCAACATTCATGCCGGCACCGGTGCGCTTAACGTGATACCAGGAACAATCGAAATCCAGTTCAATTTCCGCTTTTCCCCCGCAAGTAGCGTTGAGTCTATTAAATCAAGAACTAGCGCAGTACTAGACCGGTTTGATCTCGACTACGACTTGGAATGGACATTATCAGGAAATCCCTATATTACGCCCAGCGGGTCGTTGTTAGAGGCAGTGAGCCGCGCCGTGAAGTCGGTGACCGGCATAACACCTCAGCTTTGCACGTCGGGCGGCATTTCCGATGGTCGTTTTATCAGGCAAGTCTGCCCGCAAGTGGTGGAGCTCGGCCCCCTCAACGCCACGATTCACAAGCTGAATGAATGTATAGCCGTTGCCGATATTGAGCCTCTCAGCAAAATTTACCGGCGCATCTTGGTGAATTTGCTGGTGGACTCTTGAAGAGCACCGGATTGCGTACAGTGCGCGATCTGATACGCTTCGCGGTGAAGCGGTTCCATCAGGCTAATTTGAGTTTTGGACATGGTTCGCATAACGCCCGGGATGAGGCGGCATATCTCGTTTCGCATGCTCTGAAACTGCCGCTCGACCAGTTGCAGCGATTTTCGGACATCCCGCTCTCCGACAAGCAGCTTAAGTCAGTTCTTGAAATCCTGCGTCAACGCGTAGCAAAGAAAATCCCAGCCGCATATCTCACTCATGAAGCCTGGCTCGGAGATTTGCGATTTTATGTAGACCAGCGAGTGATCGTGCCGCGTTCCTTCATTGCCGAGCTTCTGCGGGCGCGGCTTAAACCATGGATAAAAAATCCGCTAGCCATAAGGACAGCGCTGGATCTGTGCACCGGCTCCGGATGCCTTGCAATTCTCATGGCGCATGTATTCCCCAACGCTAAGATTGATGCCTGTGATGTCTCCCGCAACGCGCTGGCTGTCGCGAGGCGCAATATATCCGATTATGAGCTGCGCGACCGGATAAAGCTGATGCGGTCAAATTTATTCAGCGCGCTTCGTGGACGACGTTATGACCTGATAGTCGCCAATCCGCCTTATGTCAACGCTCGAGGCATGCGTAGTCTACCGGCGGAGTATCGTTATGAACCGCGGCTCGCTCTTGATGGCGGGACCGATGGTCTAAACTGTGTGCGCCCGATATTGCAATCTGCCGCCGAGCACTTGAGCGAGGCCGGCCTGTTAGTCGTCGAAATCGGCCATAACCGCGCAATTTTGGAACGCGCTTTTCCAAAGATTGACTTTACCTGGCCCGAAACCAGCGCGGGCAACAGATATGTTTTTCTGCTGGATCGAAAGCATGTATTTTGAAACCCGAGGGTAACTTGACACCTGTGCACTTGACTTTCTAAAACCTTTCCAATATAAAATCAGTGCAATAGTGGTAATAATTCACAATTCTAAAAAGAACCACGGTGGTGAAGGGTTGCTAACCGGAGGATTTAATGGGGTTTAAGCGCCTTTTTGCCATATTCCTTTTAACAATTGCATTCCCGAGTTTCGCGTTCGCCGAAGTTGTGGACGAGGTCAAAGCAATGCTGGAGCAAGGCAAAGCTAATGAGGCTTATGGTCTCGCCAGTCAGCACCCTGAGCTGTTTGGCGATCCTACCTTTGACTTTTATTATGGCGTATCCGCTATCGATTCCGGTCATGCCGGCGAAGGCGTATTGGCGCTGGAACGCTATATCATCAATTTTCCAAATAACACCAGTGCGCGCCTGGAACTCGCGCGCGGCTACTATGTACTCGGCGAAGACGCAAGAGCGAGCGAAGAATTTAGAAAGGTATTAGCAACCAACCCGCCTCCCGATGTTGAAACCAACATTCAGCGCTACCTTGATGCCATCCGTGCGCGCGAGTGGCGTTACAAGACGAGCGGTACGGCGTTCCTAGAAGCCGGGTTCGGATATGACAGCAATGTAAATGCGGGTGTGAGCAACGCCAACATTAGTCTTCCCACGCTCGGACCTGTCACCGTTGTCGGCGCGGGAGTAAAGCAGCATTCCAGATTTGAATACATAGCCGCAGGGGGCCAGCTGTCGCAGCCGATTGCACCCGGCCTAGCGGTCTTTGGAGGCGGTTCGGCCACGGCGAGCTTCAACAACCAGGCCAGCACGTTTAACCAGGAAAATTTTGGTGTAAATGCCGGCATGACTTATTTGCGCTATAAGAACCTTTACCGCTTTAGTGGCTTTTACTCGCACACCGACCTGGATAGCCATTCATTCCTGGAGTCACCGGGTGCCACGGCCGAATGGCAATACCAGTACGATGAGCTGCAAGCTTTCAATGCTTATGCCCAGTACGCGAACTTGGATTATCACGGCGCAGACACCCCGCGCAGTTCGAATTTTTACGCCGGTGGACTGGGTTACCGGAAAGCATTTATCGCGAGTTGGCAGCCGTTGTTTACTTTAGAGGCAAATTATGGCAGGGAAAACAACACCGAAAACCGCGATGATTTGTCACGAAACATTTTTGGGACAAGGCTTGCTTTGGGCGTCACACCTTTTCCCAAATGGGCCGTCAGCGTGGGCGGAATTTATCAAAAAAGCTGGTATTTGGATCCCGATCCAATATTATTGACGACCCGTATGGACAGCTTTTATTCGGGCACCACCGCAATCAGTTATGCCTTTAATCCCCATCTGAGCGCGTGGGCGGAATATTTGTATCAAAAAAACAATTCCAATATAGCGTTGTTCTCGTATACCAGAGATGTGGTCGCGTTCAAACTACGTTACGATTTTAAGTGAGGGCTATCATGAAATCATTCCGACTTGGCTTGCTTCTAAGCGCGTTGTTGGCGCTATATATTCCTGCTCACGCCGAGGTTGTGGGCCGAGTGTTGATGGCCGCGGGAGACGCGGCCGTAATCCGCGATAACCAGGAATTGCGTGTGGGAGTCGGTTTTCCCATTGAAGACCGAGACACGCTTAAAACCGGACCTTTTAGCAACATGCAGGTGCGTTTTACCGATCAGAGCATCGTGTCGCTGCGTGACCATAGCCTGCTCAAGATCGATGAGTACAAATTTGACGGCAAGCAAGATGGCCTGGAAAGGGCCTTTTTCAACTTAATAAAAGGCGGATTCAGGACCATTACTGGCCTGATTGGCAAGGTAAACAAATCCAACTACGCCGTTAAAACGGCAACCGCCACGATAGGCATACGCGGTACCAACTTTGCACTGCTCCACTGCGCTGAAGGCAGCTGCGGGGCGAGAGCCAAAGATGGAGTCTATGGCGGAGTAAGCGGCGGGATCATTGCTGCAACCAACAGCACGGGAGAATATCAGTTCGGCTCCGGCGATTATTTTTACGTACCAAGTAAAAACGAGCCGCCAAAAAAACTCATTGGGCCTCCGAGCTTCTTTGCCGATCGTCTGGCTGGGGAAGGACGGGTTGGAGCGATACAAACAGCCTCTGGCGGGAATGAACAGCAAAATAAAGGCGGCGCAGGTTCGGATGGTCGCCCGAATAAAGTCGTGCAGCCTTATCAACAGCAAATATTTATATCCACTCAGTATCTCGGTCCCAACACCGGTCCATCAGTGATACCTCCTTCCTTAAACGCGGTTTCAACTGCGACTCCGGCTCCGGCTCCGGCACCGTCATTCGTCTTCCCGGCAACAGGAGCAGGCGGCGTGATGTACTACCAGTTGGGATCGCCTGACGCGACAGGTTTCCCGGTCTCGGGTTCTTTTACTGCCAATGCCAATGGCCAGTTGACCATGATCAATGACCCAATCAATAATCCGACCCTTGTACCCAACGCATTCATCGGAACTGCCTCTGTTCTGGATAGTGGGAGCGACGCTAGTGCAGGAAACTTGACTTGGGGCCGTTGGGACTGTGGAACGGGATGCACAACGCCTCCAACGGTTAACGGCTCACAAATTGGCTCCGGGCCTCCTATCCTTCATTACGCGATCGGCGATCCGGTGACCAACCTGCCGACGGCGAATCCCGCGGGATGCAGCGGCTATTGTGTGGCGTTTAGCCCCGTGGGTGCCACGACACCAACCAATGCGAATGGACTGACCGGTAATTTTCAGGGCGGTTCGGTCATGGTTGACTTCGTTGCAGCGAGCATGCTTACCAGTTTGCAGATCGGGTTTAACAGCGCCACCTATAACATGACCGGCACTACGAACTTTTCATCAAACGGGCAATTTCAAGGCATCATTGGCGGTACATGTTCCGGGAGTACATGCGCTCAAGGCTCGGGTACGATTCCGGGAGGTTGTTCGGGAGGAGCGCAATGTGCAGTCGGCATCAATGCGGGTTCACTTACCGGTAAAACCGCCACTGGAATTGCAATGGTATATAGTTTCTCTGACACTCTCGCTGGCGGCACCAATGGTAGTATTTCCGGAGCGGTGGGCTTTAAGCGCTAAAGCAGACTACGGAACATAGAATTGGCTCGACCTCGCGGCCTGTTCTCGCTGGGTCTAGTCGCGGAAACCGCAAGTGCCGAACTCGTTGGCTGTGGCTACTGACTTGCGGCGGTCATGCCAGCGATTTCAGGATTGCTGCTATTTCTTTTTGGCTTAGTTCCAGCAATTGACCACGCTTCAGTCGTGGTGGCAAGCGGATCTCGCCAAAACGCAACCGGATCAGGCGGCTTACGGTAAAGCCTAGCGCTTCGAACACGCGCCTCACCAGGCGTTTGCGGCCTTCCTTCACTACTACGCGGTACCAGCGGTTTGCCCCTTTCCCGCCTGTGAATTCCAGCCGTTCGAATTTTGCCTGACCGTCTTCAAGTTCTACTCCCCTCCGCAACTGCTGCATTTGTCCTGGGCTCAGTTCGCCGCGTATTCTTACCGCGTATTCGCGCTCGACTTCAAATTTCGGGTGCATCATATGGTTTGCCAGTTCGCCAGAGTTGGTGAACATCAGTAGCCCTAGAGTGTTGTAATCAAGACGTCCAATCGAAATCCATCGTCCGAAGCGGATTGCTGGCAGACGATCAAATACGCTTGGCCGGCCTTGGGGATCGGAACGAGTTACGATCTCCCCTTCCGGCTTGTTATAAATGATCACCCGAGCTAATTCCGGCAAAAACCGAAGTTCGATAACGCGCTTGTTAACACGCACCGCGTCATTGACGCTGACCCGAGTGCCTACTGCGGCGATCCTGCCGTTAACTGTGACCTGCCCGCTTCGAATGAGCCGCTCCACACTGCGGCGCGACCCCAACCCTGCCTGCGCCAACAATTTATGCAGTTTATGAGTAGTAGGATGTGGCTGGCTCGCCGCACTCATGAAACGAAAAGGATACTGATTAGATCGAGCGGCGTTCGAGGACGGCTTGTGCCAGCGTGCCGCTGTCCACATGCTCAAGCTCGCCGCCTACCGGCAAGCCGCTTGCGATGCGACTCACCTTTATGCCGCGGGGCTTGAGT
>DASPRI010000029.1:0-36931 GCA_035624535.1 Burkholderiales bacterium | reverse complement strand
GTCCACACGATCAGCGGCTTGCCCGCAGCGGGCAACAGGGCTTTAGGCAGGGCGTCGCTTACAGGGCGCATGCGCTCGCCACGACCGGCAGCAAGAATCATTGCTTTCAATTTTGCCGGCTCATTAGCTGTGGCCCACTTGCGCCGCCCGCTTTTCCAGCGCGTCCAGAACTTTCAAAAGCGGGGTGAAATCGGAATAGCGCTCGCAGACTTTGCGCAAGTACCTATTCACCAGCGGCAAATCTCTGAGGTAACGCTCTTTGCCGTCACGGTGAAATAGGCGGGCAAAGATTCCCAGCACTTTTAGATGCCGCTGCACCCCCATCCATTCGAAATCGCGATAGAACTCCGCGAAATCGGCGGCGACCGGTAATCCAGCGTTCTTGGCGCGCTCCCAGTAGCGCACAACCCAGTCCAGGATGCGCTCCTCGTCCCAACAGATATAGGCATCCTTGAAAAGCGACACCACATCGTATGTAATCGGTCCGTAGACCGCGTCCTGAAAATCCAGGATGCCGGGGTTCGGATCGCACAACATCAAATTGCGCGAGTGGTAATCGCGGTGCACATATACGCGCGGTTGCGCAATATTGTTCCGTAATATCCGCTGGAACGTGGAATCCAGCACCGCGCTCTGTGCCGCATCCATGGCGACCCGCATTTGTCGAGTTACATACCAATCCGGGAAAAGGCGCAGTTCGCGCAGCAGCAAGGTTTCATCATAATCCGGCAAAATGCCCGCGCGGCTTGCCAATTGAATCTTGACCAAAGACTCGATCGCATCCGCGTATAAACGGTTTGCGTTTTCATCCCGCAATACCTGCAAATAAGTAGTTGTGCCAAGATCATCCAGCAACAAGAAGCCCAGATCCAAATCGCTGGCGAGCACCCGCGGCACATGCGCACCAGCCGCATAAAACAGTTCCGCAACCCGGACAAACGGCCTGCAGTCCTCCTGCGACGGCGGCGCATCCATGACGATCAACGAACGGTCTTCAAACTTCGCGCGGAAATAACGCCGGAAACTAGCGTCTTCCGAGGCCGATTCCAGCGTGAACGAATTTCCGGGAAACTGGGAACTGATCCAGTCGTTCATCCAAGCAATGCGTTTCAAAAGTGCCTCTGAATTGCCATAATCATGAATTTGTGCGATTTTAGCACTTAAAATCAAGGCGGCCCCCGGTCACTCAATGCACGATGCCAAAACTCGGTCCCCAGCCCATTGCCGTTTTGCTGCTCTTTCTTTTTTTCCATGCCGCGATCGCAGATGAAGATGTCCTCAAATTGAAACTTGACTTGCATTTGCACCCTCCATCTAAAGTGAAAGAGTCTTTGCCAATATTCGTAGAAGCCGACAGCATCGAGGGGCAGAACCAGGAGAAAATAAGCGCACAAGGCTCAGCGGTGCTGCGCCGCTATGGGGAGGCGGTATTTGCAGACCGGTTGACTTATAACCTTTTTGAAGATGAAATCGATGCCGAAGGGCAAGTACGCCTCGAGCAGTTTGGTAATTTGATCCAGGGGACAAAAGCCAAATTTAATATCGAGCGCGACCTGGGTTATTTCGATTCCCCGGAATTCTATCTTCAAAAAAACCAAAGCCGCGGCAGCGCGTCGCTACTGCTCTTAGAAGGTCCGGAGAAATACCGGTTGGAGGACGCAAATTACACAACCTGTCCAGTAGGAAACAATGACTGGTACGTGCGGGCCCGCGACCTGAAGATCGACGAGGGCACCGAAATCGGCGTGGCGCGCGACGCAAGCGTCGTGTTCAAGGGCGTGCCGATCCTTTACACCCCGTGGATCGATTTTCCCATAGCCAACCAGCGCAAATCGGGATTTTTGCCACCGATAACGGGCAACAGCAGCAACAGCGGCTTCGAGTTTACGCTTCCCTATTACTGGAATATCGCGCCCAATTACGACTCAACGCTAGGCGTGCGCGGGATGACAAAGCGCGGAGTGCAGTACCTTTCCGAATTCCGTTACCTGGAGCCGACTTTTAACGGCACCGATCGACTGGATTTACTTCCGGACGACCAGGTTGACCAGGATAAAACGCGTTACGCAATGCTATTCCAGCATACGCAGAATTGGGCCAACGGACTTAGCGCCTCGGTGAACTACCAGAGGGTTTCCGATGATAGTTATTTCCGCGATCTCAGTACCAACATTTCTTTTACGTCGCAAGTCACTTTGCCCCAGCAAGGAACCCTGAGCTATGGCCAGCCGAATTGGAATGTCTCGCTGACTGCGTTGGGCTATCAAACCTTGCAGCAACCACAGGCGCCGATCATACCGCCCTACGAACCGCTCCCGCAACTTAATTACAACTACACACGCCAGGATGTCAATGGCTTTGATCTGTCGCTTCTCAGTCAGTACAGCAATTTCTACCACTCCACGCTGATCAACGCGCAACGATTGATAGCGTATCCCAGCATCAGCTATCCGCTGCAGAGTTCCTACGCCTTTTTTACCCCGAAAATTGGTGCGAATTTCACTCACTATACGTTTAGCGAAACCGAAAACATTCCCGTCCCGGCAGACATTAACCGCACGCTACCGATATCCAGCGTCGATACCGGGTTAATCTTCGAACGCGCTACTTCCATGTTCGGCCAGAACTTGACGCAAACCCTGGAACCCAGAGTGTATTACCTGAACATCCCGTTTCGCGATCAAAGCCAGATCCCGGTCTTCGACAGCGGGCAAGCCGACGTTAACTACTCGCGAATATTTACCGAAAACGTGTTCACTGGCGGAGACCGGATCAACAACGCCAATCAGATGACCTTAGGCATCAGGTCGCGATTGCTGGCTGAAAACGGAGACGAACGGCTGCGTTTCGAATTAGGGCAGCGCTTCCTGATCGGTCAGCAGCGGGTGACCTTGAGCAGCACCGTGCCGTTATCGCAAACCGGTCCGGGCACGAACACTGCAACCACGACCACTAACACTGCCTCGGACATCATCGCCTCGTTGAGCGCCACAGTACTTCCCAAGGTATACGCGGAAACCTCCCTGGACTACACCCCGTCCTCTAACACTAGCCAAAAATTCGACGCGGGCATACGCTATCAGCCCGAACCCGGAAAGGTGCTGAATTTGAGCTACCGTTACATCCGTGATTCCATCTCGCAGACCGATATCAACGGACAATGGAAGCTTGGAGGCGGATGGTACGGAGTCGCTCGCTTTAATTATTCGCTACGCGACGATACGACTTTGGAGGGATTGCTGGGATTTGAATATAATAGTTGTTGCTGGACGTTTCGCCTCGTGGCGCACCGTCTTACGACCGCCCAATCTCAGGCAACCACAGGAGTGTTTATTCAGCTTGAGCTGAACGGTCTTGCGAAGCTGGGCTCTAATCCTCTCAAGGTCCTAACGCGGGAAATCCCGGGGTACACCAAGACCAACCAGCCACTCAGTACTACTGAGCCCCCAGTTCCATAACAAGGCGCGAAATGCCGTGCGATTAGATACGCTCAACAATTTTCTGGGACGCTGGTGCTGGATAGCGCTAGTGAACGCCTGCTTTATTGCCCCTCTTAGCGCAGCGCAGACCGATGCTGGAACGAGGAAGGCCGTCCCGCTGGATCGCATTGTTGCGGTGGTAAACGATGACGTAATCACCCAATACGAGCTTAACGACCATATTCAGCTGATTGTCAGTCAACTCAAAAAACAAGGCACTCCGCTGCCGCCGCAGAACGTTCTGGAGAGACAGCTGCTGGAGCGTTTAATCGTCGACCGGGTGCAGTTGCAGTACGCCAAGGAAACCGGTTTGCGTGTGGATGATACGCAGCTGGAAAAAACCCTGGAACGGATCGCCGAGAATAACAAAATGAGCCTGCAGTCAATGCGCGAAACACTCGAACGCGATGGGGTCAACTTCAATCACTTTCGCGAAGAAATAAGGAACGAGATCATCCTGGCGCGGCTCAAGGAGCGGGAGGTCGACAATAAAGTCGTCGTTACCGACAGTGAAATAGCCAATTACCTGAAATCCCAGGCCGCACTGGGCAAGGAGGATGAATTTAATCTCGCCCACATTCTGGTAATGGTGCCAGACCAGGCCAGCCCGGAACAGATCCAGAACAAGCGCGCACGCGCCGAGCTGGCGCTTGAGCAAATAAAAAAGGGTGCCGATTTCGGCCAAATTGCCGTAAGTTTTTCCGACGCCTCGGATGCACTGCAAGGCGGTGCTTTAGGCTGGCGTCCGGCGGGCCGGCTGCCACCCCTTTTTCTCGAGGCGTTGCGTTCCATGCAGCCGGGCGACGTAAGTAGTGTGTTGCGCAGCGCCAATGGCTTCCACATCATTAAATTGCTGGATAAGCGCGGCAAGGACGCGACTATCGAGGTGCAGCAATCCCATGTCCGGCATATCCTTATTAAAACCAGCGAGCTGATGTCCGAGAGTGAGGCGCGCACCCGTCTGCTTAATCTCAAGGAAAGACTGGAGAATGGCGCCGATTTTGCGGAGCTCGCGCGCGTGAACTCCGAAGACGGCAGTGCCGCGCAGGGCGGCGATTTAGGTTGGATCGGTCCGGGCGATACGGTACCCGAGTTCGAACGTGCTATGAACGCGCTCAAAATTGGCCAGATCAGCGATCCGGTGCGTTCCCCTTTTGGCTGGCACCTCATCGAAGTACTTGAGCGCCGCAAACAGGATGTCACGCATGATCGAGAACGGCTGCTTGCCCGGCAGGCGTTGCGGGCACGCAAGGCCGATGAAGCCTACGAAGAATGGTTGCGCCAGCTGCGCGACAGCGCGTACGTAGAATATCACTTGGACGATAAATAACCTCGTCGCAGCTGCAAAAATTGCATTGATCTCGTGGCTAATAAATGCGATTTGATTTTGCCCATGCCACGCCCTAATTCATTACCGACCCTTGCTGTGACTGCCGGCGAGCCTGCGGGCATTGGGCCCGATCTGTGTGTACTTTTGGCGCAGCGCAAGTTTCCGGCGCACGTGGTGGTCATTGCCGACAAAACATTGCTCGCCCAGCGCGCGCGGATGCTCAACAAGAAAATTCATTTGCTTGATTATGTACGCCATGGCATCAAGACGCATGCCCCAAACAGTTTGCTGGTGCTCCATGAACCACTTGCCAAGCGCGCGATCCCGGGACAACTGGATTGCGCCAATAGCAGCTATGTGCTGCGCACACTACGGCAAGCGCTGCGGGGCTGTTTGAATAACCAGTTTGATGCCATGGTGACCACGCCGGTGCATAAGGGCGTAATTAACGATGCTGGCGTGCCTTTCACCGGGCATACCGAATATCTGGCGCAACAGACGGCCACACCGCATGTAGTCATGATGCTCGCCGGTGGCGGTTTACGGGTCGCGCTTGCGACCACCCACCTTGCATTGAAAGATGTACCGGCTGCACTAACCCAGGACAGTTTGGAACGCACCTTGCGCATCCTGGAGCATGATCTGGTCGCGCGATTCGGCATTGCTGCTCCGCGCATAATGGTGGCGGGTTTAAATCCCCACGCCGGTGAAGCCGGTTATTTGGGAAATGAAGAAAAGCAGGTAATCGTTCCGGTGCTGAATAAGCTCCATAAGGAAGGTCTCGACGTGCAAGGGCCGTTTCCAGCGGATACCCTGTTCACTCATGAGCGGCTTAAGGACTGCGATTGCGTACTGGCGATGTACCACGACCAAGGCCTTCCGGTGTTGAAATACGCCAGCTTTGGCTCGGGGGTCAATGTCACATTGGGATTGCCTGTTATTCGCACATCGGTCGACCACGGCACTGCGCTCGAGCTCGCGGGAACCGGCAAAATCAAATGCGGAAGCCTGTGGTCGGCAATCCGTCTCGCAGTGCAGCTCGCAAATAACACCAGACGCCTGAAAACGCGCCGCCCGGCCCACGGTCCCCTGACCAGCAAATAAAAATGAATCGCAGAATGCCGCGAGCACTTGTGACATGGTTCAACGATGAAACATACCGCAAGGAAACGGTTCGGCCAGAACTTTCTGATTGACCATCAGATCACGGACGCCATCATTGCAGCGATTGCCCCGCAACGCGCAGATCACTTGGTGGAAATCGGGCCCGGCTTGGGAGCACTGACGCGACCGTTGCTGGAACGGGTCGAACATCTTGATGTCGTGGAAATTGACCGCGACATCGCTGCCCGCTTGATTGGTGAATTTCCCGCGTCTCGACTAACGGTACACAATACCGATGCCCTGCATTTTGATTTCTCCGCTCTGGGCGAAAACCTGCGGGTCGTTGGCAATCTGCCTTACAATATTTCTTCGCCCTTGTTGTTTCATCTGACACGCTTCGCAGGATGCATCCGCGATTTCCATCTGATGCTGCAAAAGGAAGTCGTGGACCGCATAGTTGCGCGACCATCTACTGCCTCCTACGGGAGACTGTCGGTGATGCTACAATATCGATACCATGTGGAAAAACTGTTAGACGTGCCGAGCCATGCATTTCGGCCGGCGCCGCGAGTCGAATCCGCGGTAATACGCATGCGCCCGCGCGCCCTGGGCGAATTACAAGCGAAAGACGAAGCGCTGTTGAGACAGATCGTGAGCAGTGCCTTTTCCCAGCGCAGAAAGACATTGCGCAACACCTTGAGCCGCTTTCTTGCCCACGAAGACTTTGCGGCGCTGGGAATTGACTCCGGGTGGCGCGCGCAGAATTTGACTTGCAGTGATTTTGCGCGTATTTCTAATTATCTCGGCAATAAAGTTGGAGAATTAAAGACGGCGCCATTGCATCCCTTGTCGAACGCATGAAGTGGTTCTTGCCGGGGACAAGCGTTCTCGCATTCGGTTTGGCAACTTTGCTTGTCGCCGCCAACATCGCACTCTCCGCTGTCGTCTACCGCAACACCGTTAAACTGGTCGCCTCGCTTGACCAAGCAACTGAATTGCACCAGGCGCTAAAAATCGCTGGAGAAGTGCTGCAGCAGCTAACCGATGCCGAAATCAGCCAGCGCGGTTATCTTATTACTGGCGAGGACCGCTATCTGGAACCTTACAACTTGGCTGTCGCCAGCCTGACCAATAAGCTCAAGCAGCTGAATTCCGTCCGTTTCGCCGTTGCCAGTCAATATCTAAATTCGCTGAACACGCTGGTCAGCACCAAAATCGGAGAACTCAATGACGCCATTGTCCAGCGCAGAAAAGCCGGATTTGACTCCGCCGCGAGATCGGCGCTGACCGAGAAAGGAAAAATCTCTACGGATGCCATTCGCCACCTGATTGGCGAAATTGAAGAACAAGGGCAAAAGCTGCTGGACGACAGCAACCAGGGTGCGCATATGACCTCACGCGAAACCTATATGGTGTTTGCATTAGGTGCGCTGGTCAATCTGCTGCTACTGGGTTCGATTCTCTTCACGGCCTACTATGAATTTAGAAAACACACGCAAGATCAGCGCGCCTTGATAGATCTTGACGAAAGATTGAAAATCGGGATGGACGTGCTGCAGCAGCGAGAACATGAAAAAGTAGTGCTCGGCCAGATGAGCGGGGTGCTACAGTCCTGCATCAACGTCAAGGAGGCATATGACGCCATCGCCCAATTTGGCAAGCGGCTGTTTCCGGGAGAGGCCGGTGTTTTCTTCGTGATGCATGATTCGCGTGAATACCTGGAAGCCACTGCGACTTGGGGCGAACCTGAAATCGGGGGACCACTATTTGCTCCAGAGGAATGCTGGGCGCTGCGGCGCGGCAGGCTGCATCTGGTGGATGATCCGCGCGTCGGCCTGCAGTGCGATCACGTGAAAGCCGCCGGAGTCCCACAGTTGCCGTACATGTGCGTGCCGATGGTGGTGCACTCGGAAACAGTGGGCCTGTTGCACGTGCAGCTGGGCATGGATTCGGTTCGTAGCGAACCCAAGCAGCGCCTGGATATGATTCAGCAATTGGCAGCAATCTTTGCCGACCAAGTGGCGCTGGCGGTCACTAATTTACGACTGCGAGAAACCTTGCGGCAGCAGTCAATACACGACCCACTCACCGGTCTGCACAACCGGCGCTATTTACAGGAAGTAATGCAGCGCGAGCTGGCACGAACCGCGCGCAAAAAAAGCATGCTTGCGGTCATTATTCTCGATGTGGATCACTTCAAGCATTTCAATGACACGCACGGGCATGAAGCCGGCGATGCAGTACTGCGAAACCTTGCGCAACTGATAGAACGTCAAATACGCGGTAGCGATATTGCTTGCCGGTACGGTGGAGAAGAATTTATTCTCGTGCTTCCCGAGGCGTCTTTAAGCATTGCGCGCCAGCGCTGCGAATTGTTGCGAGAAGCTGCGCTGGGCATGCGCGTAACCTTAAGCGGACAAACTCTGGGGCCGGTCAGCATTTCGCTGGGTCTCGCGCTGTTCCCACAGCACGGAAACACTCCGGAACAGTTAATTCAGGCTGCGGACGTCGCGCTTTATCGCGCCAAACAAGCCGGTCGGAATCGTCTGATGATTGCTGACGAGACCTCCAAAACAGTTTGAGCGAACACCCGCGGCGCAGTTGTTATCTGCCGCCATTCTTCTGGATGAACTCGATTTTGTAGCCGTCTGGATCTTCGATGAATGCGATCACCGTACTCCCGTGCTTCATCGGCCCCGCTTCGCGCGTCACCTTTCCGCCGCGCTTTTTTACCTCTTGGCAGGCCTGGTATGCATCCGCTACCTCGATTGCCACGTGGCCATAGCCGTTTCCAAGATCATAAGACGAAATGTCCCAGTTATGAGTAAGTTCAAGAACCGCCTGGGAAGCTTCATCGCCGTAACCGACAAAAGCCAAGGTGAATTTGCCCTCAGGATAGTCTTGCTTGCGCAGCAGCTTCATGCCCAGCACCTGGGTATAAAACGCGATCGAGCGTTCAAGGTTGCCGACGCGCAACATGGTATGCATGATCCGCATGGTGTTCTCCCAAACAATTCCTAAATTTCGACCATCTCAAAATCTTCCTTGCGGGCGCCACATTCGGGGCAGGTCCAGTTAGGTGGCAGATCTTCCCACTTGGTCCCGGGCGCAATGCCTTCCTCCGGCAAACCTGCGGCTTCGTCATAAATGAAACCGCAGATCAGGCACATGTAAGTTTTCATGGAACGCAGTGTTTAAGTTAGAATGATTTATTATAACGAAACTCCAAATGCCTCAGCCCCCTCCCATAGTTCTGTGCTTCGCCGCGACTGACCCATCCGGTGGTGCGGGTCTGCAAGCCGATATCATGACACTCTCGAGCATGGGCTGCCATCCGCTTTCAGTGGTAACTGCCATCACGATCCAGGACAGCGCAGGCGTGGAAGATTTGCTTGCACTAGATGCGGAATGGGTTGCCGACCAGGCACGCTGCGTACTCGAGGATATGGCGGTGTCCGCGTTCAAGATCGGCCTTCTCGGCAGCGTGGAAATTATCGCAGCGATTGCCGAAGTGGTGTCGGACTACCCGGACATTCCTTTGGTGTTTGATCCGGTGCTGGCATCTGGACGCGGAGATGAGCTGGTAACCGATGAAATGATTGCGGCTATGCGCGAACTTCTGATTCCGCAAACAACCTTAATAACACCCAATAGTGTGGAAGCAAGACGTCTGGCACACGAAGAAAGGGACGAGGGCGATGAGCCCAGCCTGAGCGAATGCGCGCAACGCATCCTGGGGATGGGCTGCGAATATGTGTTGGTTACGGGCACTCATGAAAACACTCCACAGGTCATCAATACCCTGTACACACAGGAGGGCATTTTGCGCAATGACTCCTGGGAGCGCTTGCCAGGCAGCTATCACGGCTCGGGCTGCACGCTCGCTGCCGCAGTCACGGCAACCATCGCCAACGGCTTGAGTATTTCTGAAGCCGTCAGGGATGCGCAGGAATACACCTGGCATGCGCTGAAATCGGCATTCCGCCCCGGGATGGGACAATACATTCCCGATCGCCTGTTCTGGGCACGTGAAGAAGATGAACAACAGGATTAGCGGTCTTTACGCGATAACCCCGGACCTTGACGATACCCAGAAATTAATCACGCAAGTGCAGCTCGCGCTACAAGGCGGCGCGCGCTGGCTACAGTACCGAAACAAGAGTGCCGATCAATCGCTTAAGCTGCAACAGGCAAATGCGTTAATGAGCGTATGCCGGGAATTCGCGGTACCGCTGATTGTGAATGACAGCTTGGATATGGTGTTGGAAACCGATGCTGCGGGTGCCCACCTTGGGATCCAAGACTGCTCCATTCCGGACGCACGAATCAAACTGGGCAAAAATAAAATCATTGGCGCCTCGTGCTACGACGATCTTGAGCGCGCGCTTAAATGCCAAGCTCAAGGTGCCGATTATGTCGCTTTTGGAAGTTTCTATCCCTCGTCGGTCAAACCCGATGCGGCCAGAGCATCGCTTACACTGCTGCGCGAGGCAAAAGCGCGGCTGAGCGTGCCGGTGGTGGCGGTCGGAGGAATCAATTTGCAAAACGCCGGCTTGCTGATAGACGCGGGTGCGGACGCGGTTGGCGTAATATCCGCCGTGTTCAATGCGCCAGACATCATGGAAACAGCAAAAAAATTTACCGCCTTGTTTGCCAGCTAACATTATGGCGTCACGCAACCAGGAACTGTTCGACCAATCGCTTAAACTCATTCCGGGTGGAGTGAATTCACCAGTGCGGGCATTCAAATCGGTTGGTGGCACGCCACTTTTCATCACGCGGGGTCACGGTGCGACAGTGTGGGATGCGGACGGCAAGGCTTATACGGATTATGTCGGCTCATGGGGTCCGCTTATTCTCGGCCACGCACATCCAGATGTCGTCGCGGCGGCGCAGCGGGCAGCTGTCGACGGCTTAAGCTTCGGCGCTCCAACCGTGGGGGAACTGGAAATGGCGCGCCTTTTGTGCCAGCTGTTGCCGTCACTGCAGCAGGTGCGGCTGGTGAGTTCCGGCACCGAGGCGACAATGAGCGCCATTCGCCTTGCGCGCGGCTTCACTGGCAGGAAGCTCATTCTCAAGTTTGCCGGTTGCTATCACGGCCACGCTGACTCGTTGCTGGTCAAGGCCGGCTCTGGAGCACTCACTTTGGGCCAACCCGATTCCGCGGGCGTACCCCCGGAAACCGCTGCCCTTACCCTTGTGCTTGAATTTAACGACAGCGAAGCTCTGGAGCGCATCTTCAATAAATGTGGTGAGGAAATTGCAGCGGTTATCGTGGAACCTGTTGCCGGCAACATGAATCTAGTAAAACCGAAAACGGGATTCCTGCAACTGCTTAGACGTGTGTGCACGCAGCATGGCGCAGTGCTGATTTTCGATGAAGTGATGACCGGCTTTCGGGTAGCCCTCGATGGGGCGCAGGGACTTTACGGAATAGCGCCCGATCTCACGACACTGGGCAAGGTAATCGGCGGGGGCATGCCCCTCGGTGCTTTCGGCGGCAGGAAGGATATCATGCAGCGTATCGTCCCTTTGGGGCCGGTCTACCAGGCGGGCACGCTCTCCGGCAATCCCCTGGCAGTGGCTGTGGGCTTGGCGACGTTGCGCTTGGTGCAAGCGCCGGGTTTTTACGAGAAGCTCTCCAAAGCCGCCCAAATGTTGTGCGATGGCCTGAGTCTGGCCGCCCGAAAACACCACGTTGCATTTTCCGCGCAAGCAGTAGGCGGAATGTTTGGAATTTATTTCCGCCAAGCCCCGCCGCAAAATTACAGTGAAGTCACACAGTGCAACGCATTTCTGTTCAACCAGTTTTTCCACGCCATGCTGCGCAAAGGCGTCTATTTCGCCCCTTCGCCGTTTGAGGCGGGTTTCGTGTCTGCAGCGCACGGTGACCAGGAAATTGCCGCAACGGTTGCCGCTGCCGAGAATGTGTTTTCAACTTTGTGACGGCGCTCACTAAACAGTTGTCCGCAGTCAGCCGTGAAGCCATACGCCGGCATTTCCTCGCGCTACCACCCAAGGTGGTCGCTGCAGGCGCCGGCTAAGCCGACTCCCACCTGGAATTGTCGCCCCCAGACGCCGCCAACGTAACCCGCGAGTTAGTGCAGGACCGAGTTGCTTGGTGGGATATCGCGATAAAAGCTCAGGCCGATTGCTTTGACTTTTGGGCTAGCGACCTGCTGGAGATTAAAGTGGCGCGCCGTGAACGTGTTTGCCACACGCCACCGCTGCACCAAACCGATTTGATCACGGGTTATGCGAACCGGGCGACTTGCGTCATCCTTATTTCCGAATTTGGATTAACGGTACCGGGATATTAATGCAAACCTGAGACATACTCCGCCACGGCCCGCATTTCCTGCTCGCTCAATTTCACTGCGATGGCCCGCATCATTTTGCTGTTGTCATCAGCACGCTCTCCACTGCCGAAAGCCTTTAACTGAGCGAATACATAGTCCGCGTTCTGTCCAGCAAGTCGCGGAAACTGGGAAGGAATGCCGGCGCCATCAGGCGTGTGGCAGCTGGCGCATGCTGGAACCGCGGTAGCGACATTGCCGCCCCGATAGATCTTTTGTCCCAGCGCAACCAGTTCCTTGTCTTTGGCAGCGCCGAGTCTTGCGGGTTGATTCGCGTAATACGCACCCAGATTCTTCATGTCTTCCGGGGTAAGGGTGGCCACTATTCCGCCCATCACCGCGCTCCTGCGTTTGCCCGATTTAAAGCTCAGCAACTGATTTGTTAAATATTGAGGGTACTGCGCCGCGAGATTGGGAGTCGCTGGGACTAAACTGTTGCCATCCATTCCGTGACACGCCGCGCAAACTTGAGTGACAATCGGTTGCGCTTTCGCCGGGTCACCTTGCATTGCATAAGCAGGAACGATCGCGTACCACATGGCCACCGCGATTATGGACACCATAGTACACTTCATTTTTAATCAGCTCTTTGAGAATCGCTTTGCCAAAAACGCTCTCATTTTATATCAGCCATCATCAATTCTTCTACTGAATTAACTCGTTGGTACCGAATTGGCTCATGTCCCTGTTTCAGCGTGTTGAATTCATCGCTTCATTTGATGATCCGCGATACTTGCCAACGGCGATCGGCAAGGAAGTCGCGATCGCCGGCCGCTTCACCGCCGGAAAATACAGCGCAATAAATGCTCTTGCAAACCGAAAGCGCCTTGCTTGTGCCCCGAAATCGCTTGATCGAACTCGGCACATCAATTTTTTCAGTTTGGGACATGCGCGCTATCTTGTAGACCTGTCAGGTTATGACTGCGCAAAGCTGCCTGCCAATATGGGCGGCATTGGGAACTCCTCTTACAAAACTGCTTGCAAACCAGAAAGACATTGCTTGGGCTGGTACTGGTCATGGACGTTCGCCACCCGATGACCACACTGGATAGAAAAATGCTTGACTGGTTTTTGTCCACCGCGAAACCTGTTCATATCCTGCTCGGCAAGAGCAACAAGCTGAACAAGGACGACGCAAATATCGCCCTAAGGCATGTTGCCAAAACCTTAGCGCAGTCCTATCTGCAGTGTACGGTGCAAATGTCTTCTAGCGTCTCGAAAATTGGGGTCGACCAGGCCTCGGCCGTTGTCGCAACTTGGTTTAACGAGAGCCTCAAAAATAAAAAACCCCCGGTTAAAGGGGAACAAACCGGGGGCGAAACGCCTTAAATGGAATTAAGGCACCCGCTCAGGGAGGAGAAGCGGGAGACGATGAAAATCGTCCGAAAATTAGGCCAGAATATATCGGAATAAGTTCCGTCTATCGCGATAAAATTGCTTTTGCATTTATAAATCAATGGGCTAAGTATCGAAAGGTTTTGGTGTGATTGTGAAACGGGCCCTCAGGAGGTTTTGCATGTGCTAAGGCAAGCATTCGCCCTAGCCGTCAAGCAGAATATTGTGTCAATATAACTATTTATTGCTGCATGCGGACGCTAATGCGAGGGTTGGGTCAATATCCGAGTACCAGAATGCGACGATTGCGTCGCGATGATTTTTCGCGCCGGCTGGTGCGGGAAACCAGACTTACCGTCGAGGACTTGATCTACCCAGTATTTGTCCTCGAGGGAAGAAACCGTTCTGAGCCGATCGTTTCCATGCCGGGAATCGCGCGGCAAACATTGGACCGGCTGCTGGTTCAGGCTGAGCAATGCAAAAAATTGGGCATCCCCGCAATCGCATTGTTTCCGGTGATTGCCCAAAATTTGAAGACGCGGAACGCAAAAGAAGCATTTAATCCCCGCGGCCTTATACCGCGGGTGGTCAGGACTCTGAAAGATCGCCTGCCCGAACTCGGCATTATCACCGACGTCGCGCTCGATCCCTACACCAGCCACGGGCAGGACGGTTTGCTTGACTCGTCTGGTTACGTAATGAACGATGAAACCGTCGAGGCTCTCACTAAACAGGCGCTAATACATGCCGAGGCGGGTACCGATATTTTGGCGCCTTCGGACATGATGGACGGACGTATTCGTGCGATCCGCAAGGCACTCGAGGAAAACAATTTTGTTCACACGCGCATTCTCGCTTATTCGGCCAAATATGCATCGAATTTTTACGGCCCGTTTCGCGAAGCAGTGGGCTCTGCCGCGAATCTGCGCAATAGGAGCAAGGACACTTATCAAATGGACCCCGCTAACAGTGACGAGGCGCTGCGCGAAGTCGCTCTGGATTTGCAGGAAGGCGCCGACATGGTGATGGTCAAGCCGGGAATGCCCTATCTGGACGTATTGCGCAGGGTGAAAGAAAAATTTAAAGCGCCGACTTTTGTCTACCAAGTAAGCGGCGAATACGCTATGCTAAAGGCTGCGGCACAGCAAGGCTGGCTGAGCGAAAAGGAATGCGTATTAGAGGCGCTGCTCGCCTTCAAGCGTGCTGGCGCGGATGCGATCTTGTCTTATTTTGCGTTGGATGCTGCGTCCTGGCTTGCCAAAGAGCGGCGTTAGGTGGCGCCGGTCAGACTTGCTGCAACAGGCTCTCCAAAATGTTGGTGCTCGCGCGCTCCATCGGCTTTCCATCTAGCGAGGTTCTAAGCGGGTGACGCTGGTCGTCAGTCGAAAAGACCGCGATCGTCACGTTTGCCTCATCTTTATCAAGCGTGAAGACTGGAATTACTCGACAGGCGTCGCCGACATACATCCGCTTTTCAGCTCTTCGATAAGATATCTGATTATTCAGCAAAAACAATTCCACGTCCTTAACGCTATCCACAAAAACCTGCAAGCTGACTTCGGAATGCTTGCTTGCAGTGCCCGAGAGTACCGAGCCAGTCAGATGTGGATTAAAGCTTGCAAGCAGCTGCATTACTGAAATTGCTTGTTTTCGCAGCTGCCTTAGCACTGCGCGTTGTTCTTGAGATTGGTAGAGTTCCTGGTAAGCGCGCAATGCCTGTTCTACTTCTTCATTGGTGGGAAGTTCGTGAACGCGGGAGACGCCGGTTTGACGTGCCGCTTTGCGCTTTGCCAAGGCAAAGTCGACTATCCCGTCTTCGGCCATCAGGCGTGCCGCAACGTAAGCGATATGCTGGCGCAGTTGCTGCCGCTTTGGAGCGAGAAGTCTCGGCATGAGGCACGCCTTTCAAAATAGCTGGTTCTTAATTTCTTCCGCGGGTCGACCCGCGCTCGCCGAAGATCCACCGAAACCATTTTCCTGCATAGGCGGTAGATTCTCCTTATAGAAATATTCAATGATGCCATTTTTGTTTTCCGGGTCCAGCAAACCGGTATCGGGATTGATTTTCGCGGTAATTACACCTTCGGGAGCCGAGTAGCTCCCTTCCGGCACGCCGCTCAACACCTTGCGCATATAATCCATCCAAATTGGCAGCGCGGCCACGGCACCCGTTTCATGCTCTCCCAGACTAATAGGCTGGTCAAAACCTATCCAAGCTACCGCGACCAGGTTTGGTTGATAGCCGGCAAACCAAGCATCGACGTTTTCATTGGTGGTACCGGTTTTACCAGCTAAATCCTTCCGCTTAAGCTCAGTCGCTCGCACGCCAGTTCCTTTGCTGATCACATCCTCCATCAGCGTCGTCATGATAAAAGCATTTCGCACGTCAATCACCCGCTGCGCACCTTCCCCCGCGCGTTCCGGTTTGGCCTGCGCCAGCACGTTGCCGCGTTCGTCCTCGATGCGCTCGATAAAATAGGGGGAAATTTGATATCCACCATTTGCGAACACCGCGTACCCGGCCACCATCTGCAACGGGGTGGCGGTTCCCGCGCCTAGCGCCATGGTCAAGTAAGGCGGATGGCGCGACGGATCGAATCCAAAACGACTAATGTAGTCTTGGGCATATTGCGGAGTAATAGCTTGTAATATGCGCACCGAAACCAGATTTTTGGACCGAGCTAAAGCAGTACGAAACCGGATCGGACCGGAGTAGTCGTCCTCGAAGTTTCGCGGTTCCCAGTCTTGGTTACCGGTTTGGGAGGGCTCCACTACGAGCGGGGCGTCGTTGATGACCGTAGCCGGGGTAAATCCTTTCTCTAGCGCGGCGGAATAAATAAACGGTTTGAAACTCGAACCAGGCTGACGAAAAGCCTGGGTAACATGATTGAATTTGTTGTAATTAAAGTCGAAACCACCGACCAGGGCGCGAATAGCGCCATCCTTTGGATTCAAGGATACTAGCGCGGCCTCGACAATCGGCAGCTGTGTGATCTGCCACCGATTCTGCTCGTCTTTCTGAAGCCGAATTAGCGCTCCCCTGCGAATACGTTGTTTCAGGTTAACTCTTTCCCCGATATTTTTTTGCACGAACTTGAGACGATCACCGGTTATTTCCACTGTTTCTCCACCCTTGGCATAGGCCTTGACCAATTTCTGATTGGCCTCTAAAACCACTGCCGGGATCAGATCGTCGCTATCGCCTACGTCTGAAAGCGCATCATCAATGATATTTTCAGCCTCGGACGGATCTCTCGGCAATTCGATATGTCCTTCCGGCCCGCGATAGCCCATGCGCCTGTCATATTCGAGTACACCTCTGCGCAATCCCGCATATGCGGCATCCTGATGCGCTTTAAGCAGTGTGGTATAGACATTGAAGCCGCTGGTATAGGCTTCGTCTTGGTACCGATCATACATAGCCTGGCGCACCATTTCCGCAATATATTCGCCTTTCACTGCAAATTCTTGTTGCTCTGGCTTGATCACGAGAGGTTGTTTAATTGCAGTCTGATATTGCTCCTCATTGATCAATTTGAGTTCTTGCATGCGCCGCAAAACATATTGCTGGCGTTGCTTGGCGCGTTTTGGATTGGCCATTGGGTTATCGCGTGAGGGCGCTTTCGGCAATCCGGCGAGCAAAGCCATTTCCCCTAGATTCAAGCGATCCAAGGTTTTGCCAAAATAGGTCTGCGCCGCCGCTGAAAAGCCGTACGCACGTTGTCCCAGATAAATCTGATTAATATATAAGTCGAGTATCTGGTCCTTGCTCAGACTGTGCTCAATCTTCAGGGCAAGCACCGCCTCGCTGAATTTGCGCGCCAGTGTTTTTTCCTTAGACAAGAAAAAATTGCGCGCCACTTGCATGGTTATGGTACTCGCACCCTGCCGGGCAACACCCGAAGTAAAATTGGAATAGGCGGCACGCAGCACGCCAAGGTAATCCACGCCACCATGTTGGTAAAAGCGCTCGTCTTCAGCAGCCAATATTGCCTGCACCATTGATTTCGGCACATCTTCAATTTTGACAATGTTTCGCCGCTCTTCACCGAATTCACCTATTAGATAGCCATCCGCCGTGTATACGCGTAAGGGAACCTTGGGGCGGTAATCGGTCAATGTCTCTAGCGACGGTAGGCCTGGGTACGCGATTATCGCGGCAAAGGCCACGAGTAGCGCCCCAATTGCGCCTACGCCGAGTACTGCGAGAACGAAATATCCCAGCCAGCGGATAAACATCATAAGGTTTTCTTCTTAAAGGCAAGATTCATGAATTTTGCGGATTATAGGCGCACTAACTGGCAAAAGAAATTTGCCAAAAAATTACTTTACATGGTTTAGGCTTGTTGCTAGCATTTAATGTAAATTATATAGATTACCTCTAACCGGTATATGGCCAAAGGAAAATTTGCTTTCTTCGAAGCGCCTTCACCGCCTTTGATCGGGGTAGACGTTAGTTCATCCGCAGTAAAGATGGTCGAGCTCTCCCAGGCCGGAAAAAGTGGTTACCGTGTAGAACGCTACACCATTGAAGCCTTGCCCAAGGATTCAGTAGTGGACGGCAACATATCCAATCTCGAAGCGGTAAGCGACGGCATTCGGCGCGGCTGGAGAAACATGGGCACGCGTATAAAAAACGTCGCATTAGCATTGCCTGCAGCTGCGGTCATCACAAAAAAAATCATCCTTCCCGGTGGACAGCGCGAAGAAGATCTGGAACAGCAGGTTGCAGCCGAGGCGAACCAGTATATTCCATTTGCAATAGACGAAGTTAATCTGGACTTCCAGGTTTTAGGGCCAGCGCCGAACAGCGCGGACGAAGTTGAAGTTCTCATTGCAGCGTCTCGCAAGGAAAAAGTTGAAGATCGCGTAGCTGCGGCGGAGGCAGCCGGTCTCAAGGCAATTGTCATGGACGTGGATTCCTTCGCCACGCAAACAGCATTCGAGTTGATAGAACCGCAGTTGCCGGATGGCGGCCGGGATCAAGTAGTGGCAATAGTTGACATCGGCACCGCGATCATGAATATCAACGTGTTGCATAATGATCAGTCGGTCTATACTCGCGAGCAACCCTTCGGCGGCAATCAATTGACCCAGGAAATCCAGCGCCGTTTTAACCTATCTGCCGAGGAAGCGGAAAGGGCCAAGCGAGATGGATCGCTGCCTGACAATTACCAAACTGACGTGCTGCAACCTTTCATGGATACCTTGGCGCTGGAAGTCGCGCGCGCTTTGCAATTTTTCTTTACTTCTACGCAGTTTAGCCAGGCGCACCATATACTTCTCGCGGGCGGCTGCGCGATGATTCCGGGATTAGACGACGTAGTGGCGAGCCGTACTCAGGTTAACACGATGATTGCCAATCCGTTTGCCAATATGGCGCTTTCCAGCAAGGTACGGCCTCGCGAGTTGAGTACCGATGCGCCTGCATTAATGGTCGCTTGCGGTCTTGCCATGAGGAGGTTTGACCAGTGATCCGCATCAATCTGCTTCCTCACCGCGAACTCAAACGTCTCGCCAGGCAGCGTCATTTCTATATTCAGGCCGGCATGACCGTAGGCTTGGGATTACTTATCGTGTTTTTTGTGCACGGCATACTCAGCGCCCGGATATCCTACCAGACGGAGCGTAATCAGTACCTGGAAAAAGAAATCGCGATTTTGGATACACAGATTGCCGAAATTAAAAAGCTTAAAGAACAAATTCAGGTGCTGCTGGCGCGTAAGAAAGTGGTTGAGTCACTGCAAACCGACCGCTCGGAAACAGTCCATTTGCTTGATCAGCTAGTGCGGCAACTTCCCGAAGGAGTTTACCTTAAAGGTATTAAGGAAACCGGAAACCGGGTCGATCTCACGGGTTATGCCCAAACCAATGCCCGCGTTTCCACTTTGTTACGCAATCTTGAGTCAACTCCTCAGTTTGAGGCTCCAAACCTCGTCGAAATCAAATCGGTCATTCAAGGCACTAACCGGCTCAGTGAATTCAATTTGAACTTTCTACTCACTCGGGCCAAGCAAGAAACTAAACCTGCGCCCAAGCCAGTTCCCCAACGCGGAGCATAACCAGAATGACATTGGACGATTTAAAAGCGCTTGACCCCAATAACATAGGCAACTGGCCCGTTGCGCCGAAATTGGGGTTGTTGGTTATCGCTCTGGTATTGATTGTCTTTGCAGGCTACTGGTTTGACTGGCAAGGCCAGCTAGACGATCTGGAGAAAGCCCAAGCTAAAGAAGAGCAACTGCGTAACACATTTCTGGACAAAAAGAGGCAAGCGGTCAACCTTGAAATTTACAAAAAGCAACTCGCGGAGATTGAATTGTCGTTTGGCACCTTGCTCAAGCAGTTGCCCAACAAATCGGAAATGGACGCACTGCTAACCGATATTAACCAAGCGGGTCTGGGCCGCGGCCTCCAGTTCGAATTGTTCAGGCCGGATGCTCACGAAAACGTTAAGGAGTTTTACGCCGAACTGCCTATTCACATACGGATAACGGGAAATTATCACGAACTTGGCGCGTTTGCCAGCGACGTCGCCAAAATGCCGCGCATCGTGACTTTAAGCGATATCAACATCAATCCGGTAAAAGACAGCGAATTGGCAATGGATGCGGTCGCCAAGACCTACCGCTACCTCGATGAAGATGAGATTGCGAAGCAAAAGCAGGCAGCCAAAAGCAAGAGACCATGAAGCGGACCGTCTTTATCCTATTTCTGGGGTTCCTGCTGACAGCATGTAGCGAAGAATTCCAAGATCTTAAGGACTTCGTCAAGGAATCCGACAAGGGGCCGAGAGTACCGGTCGCGCCTCTGCCGGAGGTTAAGCCGTACGAGCCATTTATCTACAGTGCATTCGATCTTCCCGATCCTTTCAAACCGCGAAGAATCGAGCCCGTTAAAGGTGCGGGGGCCAGCAAATTGCAGCCGGACTTAAACCGTCGCAAGGAAGCGCTCGAGGCATTTCCGCTGGAAAACCTGCGAATGGTTGGGACATTGGAGCGAGGCAAGGCGATCTATGCATTGATCAAATCTCCAGATAATAATCTCTACCGGGTCACAACCGGCAACTACATGGGACAAAACTTTGGACTTGTGACGGCAGTAACTGAATCCTCCTTGACGCTCAAGGAGCTGGTTCAGGACAGCATTGGCGACTGGAGTGAGCGGCAAAGCAGCTTGCAGTTGTTGGATGATCAAGGGGGTAAAAAATGAGTAAATCAGTCACTCTGTTCAACCGGTGGTCATGCCTTGCTTTGGGAGCCATGCTGTATTGCTCCAGTTATGCCGCTGATCCCGCGCCGGGCACAGGCAGCAGCGATAATCCTGCACAAAACAGCATTGAAGCAATTAATGTAACTGCCTTGCAGGGCGGCTCAGTGGCTGTCAGGATCACCTTGAATCAGGCGCTTGCCAATCCTCCCGCCGGATTTAGCATCAACAACCCGCCGAGGATTGCTTTTGACTTTCCCGATACTGCGAACGCACTTGGCACTAATACCCAGGAATTCGAAAAATCCGGATTACGCAGTATCAATGTCGTGCAATCCGGCGGACGCACGCGGCTGGTCATGAACTTGACGCAGCCCTTCGGTTACGACACAAAAATAGAAGGAAAGGACCTGGTTGTCACACTTCAAGCCATAAGCGCGGGAGTAGCCGCTGCACCAAGCACTACCCGTTTTGCGGAAGCCAGACCGAGCGCAACCAAGCATAGTGTGCGCGACATCGACTTCCGCCGCGGCCCGAATGGTGAGGGCCGAGTAATCATTGATCTCTCGGATACCTCTACCGGCATCGACTTGCGACAACAAGGTAAAAATATTGTAATTGATCTTATTCAGACCTCGCTTCCGAGTAACCTCGAACGCCGCCTCGATGTCGTGGACTTTGGAACCCCAGTACAGACCATAGATGCTTTCAGCGAAGGTGGAAACGTACGAATACTGGTGCAGCCGAAAGGGCTTTGGCAACAGTCAGCGTACCAGACCGACAACCGCTTTACCTTGGAACTAAAGCAGGTTGTGGAAGAACCGAATAAACTGGTGCAGACGGGTTACACCGGCGAGAAGCTGTCGTTAAATTTCCAAAACGTCGAAGTACGAGCAGTATTGCAAGTCATCGCAGATTTCACCGGTCTTAACATAGTCACGAGCGATACCGTCACCGGCAACCTGACCTTACGCCTGAAAGACGTACCATGGGACCAAGCGCTGGACATCATTTTGCAAGCCAAAGGGCTGGATATGCGCAAAACCGGCAACGTGGTTTGGATCGCTCCTCGCGATGAGTTGGCCACGAGAGAGAAACTGCTGCTTGAATCGCGCCAGCAAATTTCCGAACTCGAACCGCTCCATACTGAAAGTTTTCAGCTCAACTATCAAAAGACCGACGCCGTGCAAAAGCTGTTGACCGATCCCCAGCAGAGAATTCTGTCCAAACGAGGGAGCGTAGTGGGCGATGCGCGCACGAATACGCTTTTTGTACAAGATACCGCCGCCAAGCTCGAGGAGGTACGTGCCCTAATAAAGAAAATTGACATACCGGTACGGCAAGTTTTAATTGAATCGCGGATTGTTACTGCAACGGATAACTTCAGCAAGAATCTCGGGGTGAAATTTGGCTATCAAACGCAAACTCCGGCTGGATCATTTGCCGGTCCGGGTGGGCTAAGAACCGGACTCGGAGGTGAAGTGGGAACCACCGCCAGCAACGCCGGACAAGCTAATGCAACCTCAGTCAATATTCCCGGCGCACTAAATGTCAATTTGCCGGCTGCGGGTATCGGTGGTGCACAGGCCGGGGCACTGGCAGTGACTATTTTCAACAACTCAATGACCCGCTTTCTCAACCTCGAATTGAGCGCGCTCGAAGCTGACGCCAAGGGGAAAGTCATTTCCAGTCCGAAAGTCGTAACCGCTGACCAAGTAGAGGCAACGATCTCGCAGGGAACTCAAATTCCGTATCAGCAGGCAACCTCGAGCGGCGCGACCGCAGTCGCCTTCCAAAATGCTGTCCTCAGCCTCAAGGTTAAACCGCAAATCACGCCTGACGATAACGTTATCATGGGCCTTGATGTCCACAACGACTCGGTGGGGCAAAACACCACCAACGGGCCGGCGATCAACACCCAGGCCATTCAAACCCAAGCGCTGGTCGAGAACGGCGGGACGGTAGTAATAGGCGGTATCTACATTCAAAACCAGCAGACCACCATAAATAAGATTCCCCTTCTGGGAGACATACCTTATTTGGGCGTGCTATTCAGGAATACTTCCGTCCAAGACAACCGGTCTGAACTGCTGATATTCATCACGCCTAAGATTCTCAAGGATGTCCTGACCGTCCGCTAGGACCCATCGCAGGCGCTCTCTTTACCGGCCGGCTAGGCAGCCGGTACTCGCGGCAGTACTTCGTCGCGCAGTAAAATTCCGCTAGAATTTCCGCCCATGGAAAGCGGTGGTCTGAATCGGTCGCAAAACGGCGCGCCGAAACCTGTTCCCAATAATATATATCTGGTAGGTTTAATGGGCGCCGGGAAGACCACTGTGGGCAAGCTCCTCGCGAAGCGACTGAACAAGTCCTTTTTTGACACTGATCACGAAATCGAGCGCCGGACTGGAGTCAATATCCCGGTAATTTTCGAGATTGAAGGCGAAGCGGGGTTCCGTGCCCGCGAGCAGGCTGTTTTACACGAGCTGGCAAAGCACAATAATATAGTGTTGGCTACCGGCGGCGGCATCGTCCTAAGCAAGGCAAACCGTGATATTCTCGCCAAAAATGGCACGGTGATTTATTTGCATGCTGTTGCGTCTGATTTGGTGCAACGCACGTGTTACGACAAGAATCGCCCGCTTTTGCAGACCGCAGATCCCCTCGCCAAGCTCAAGGAATTGTATGAAGAACGCGACCCCCTATACCGACAAGTAGCGCACATTGTGATCGACACCAGTAAACAGAGCGTACGCGTTCTAGTACAGCAAATTGAGCGGAAACTGGCGCAAGTTTAGTGTGTATGCGCGGCGCAGCGTTGAACCGTATCTTATGGAAACCTTAAACGTAGATCTCGGTGAACGAAGTTACCCGATTTACATTGGCGAGGGGCTTCTAAGGCGCTCCGAACTACTGCTGCCTTGTTTGGCGCAAAACAAGGCCGCGGTTGTGACTAACACTACGGTGGCAGAACTCTATTTGAGCTCGCTGACTGCAGTGCTTGGCAAACAAGGTGTGGAGGTGGTTCAGGTGGTGCTGCCTGACGGCGAAAAATACAAAAACTGGGAAACTTTGAATCTGATATTCGACGCGCTGTTGTCGCACCATTGTGAACGCAAAACGGCGTTGCTCGCGATGGGCGGCGGAGTGATAGGCGATTTGGCCGGATTTGCCGCAGCAGTTTACCTGCGCGGGGTTCCCTACATCCAGATTCCCACGACTTTGCTCGCGCAAGTCGATTCTTCTATCGGCGGAAAGACTGCCATCAATCACCCGCAAGGAAAGAACCTGATCGGCGCTTTCTATCAACCTAAATTGGTGCTGGCGGACACCGCTACCCTGAAAACACTGCCCGAGCGCGAGTTTAGCGCGGGACTTGCGGAGGTCATCAAATACGGCTTGATCCGAGACGCATCATTCTTCGACTGGCTCGAACGCAATCTGGAAAAGCTGCTGAAACACGACGCCGAGGCAATCACTTACGCCATCAGACGTTCCTGTGAAAACAAGGCGACAGTGGTAGCTGCGGACGAACACGAGAGCGGAATGCGCGCGCTTTTGAACCTCGGCCATACGTTCGGCCATGCGATTGAAACTGGCACGGGTTATGGAGCTTGGCTGCATGGCGAGGCGATTGCTGCAGGCACCTTGCTGGCTGCGCGCTTGTCGCGCCGCATGGGCTTGATCGGCGAAACCGAGGTGGGACGCATTGCAAATCTTTACCGCAGGGCAAAGCTTCCCCTTTCCGCGCCCGACTTTGGGGTAAAACGCTACCTACAGCTGATGGGACTAGACAAAAAAGTAGAACACGGGAGAATCCGCTTTGTACTGCTCAAGAAGATCGGTGAAGCCTTCATTACCGCGGATGTGCCGCAACAAGCACTCACGGCCACTCTCAGCGGCGCCACCGCAAATGCCTGAGTTGGCCGCCTACGCTATCCATCCGGCACAGTCCCGCGGCCGGTGCCACGAAGAAGCAGCGCCGCAAGGACGCAGCGAATTCCAGCGTGACCGAGACCGGATTATACATTCCACGGCGTTCCGCCGGCTGGAATACAAGACCCAGGTATTCGTCAATCATGAAGGCGATTTGTTTCGCACCCGCCTCACCCACAGCTTGGAGGTCGCGCAAATTGCACGCTCGATCGCCCGTGGATTGCGGCTCAACGAAGACCTCGTAGAAGCAATAGCACTGGCACATGATCTGGGTCACACGCCATTCGGGCACGCCGGCCAGGAGGCGCTGAATTCTTGCATGAAAAACTACGGCGGATTCGAGCACAACCTGCAATCGCTGCGAGTAGTTGATGTGCTCGAGGAACGTTATGCCGCATTCGACGGCCTGAATTTATGCTATGAGACGCGCGAAGGCATACTCAAGCACTGCTCGCGCAAGAATGCCAGGGCTTTGGGGGAGCTGGGCGAACGATTCCTGCGCAAGCGGCAGCCCTCTTTGGAAGCCCAGTTGTGCAATCTGGCAGATGAAATCGCTTACAACAATCACGACGTCGATGACGGTCTTCGCTCAGGATTGATCAGCCTCGAGCAACTTCTCGAGGTCGGAATATTTAGCCGCCACTGGCAAGCGGTAAAAAAGCAGTATCCGGCCCTGATGGAGCGTCGCTTAATCCATGAGACAGTAAGGCGCATGATCAATACTCTGGCATCCGATGTTACCCGCCAGAGCCTGAAAAATATTCGGCAGATCTCACCCAGAAGCCCCGACGCGGTTCGCACGACGGGGCCAATGATTTCCTTCAGTCCCAGCACGCGCGAAGAGCAGCAGCAATTAAAGCAGGTTTTGCGGCTGCGGCTATACCAGCATTACCGCGTGGCGCGCATGAGTGGCAAGGCAAAACGCATTATTTCCTCCCTGTTTCACGCGTTCATGGAAGACGTCAAACTACTCCCGCCGCAATTCCAGGAAAAAGCGGCCTATGACAAGGCCAGGACGATTTGCGACTATATAGCAGGCATGACCGACCGCTACGCTATGCGCGAGCACCAGCGATTATTTGCGGTGGAAGAACGCTGGTCGTAATCCATTTCCGTTCGCTCTTACGACAGGTTTTTTCGGCTGGCTAACAAGATGCATTCCGGTTGAAGTAGCCTATTGAAAGTTGTAGACTTAAATGCTTTCGCTGATATTTTTCGGTTTCTCGAGAGCATAGGACACTAGACCGAAATCTTTGCTCCGCCAGTCGTCCTGTTAGCATTTTCACGAGAGTGAACAATGAATCTAGCGCCGGTTAAACAGGGTCTGTATGATCCCGCCCGCGAGCATGATGCGTGCGGGGTGGGTTTTATTGCCCATATCAAGGGCAATAAAAGCCACACCATCATCGCGCAAGGCTTGCAGATCCTCAACAACCTCACCCACCGTGGCGCCACCGGTTGGGATCCGCTGCTGGGAGATGGTGCGGGGATTTTGATTCAGACTCCCGATGCTTTCTTGAGGCCGGTGTGCAGGGAAATCGGAGTTTCGCTTTCCGCGCCGGGATCTTATGGGGTAGGGATGGTTTTCTTGCCGCGCGTACCTGAAAGCCGCGCCGCCTGCGAACGTGTCACTGAGCAAATGATCGCCGAAGAAGGGCAATCGGTACTCGGTTGGCGCGATGTGCCTACCAACAATCAGGGCATCAGCCAGGACGCCAAGCTGCAAGAACCGATAATTCGGCAAATATTCGTGAATCGGGGCGACTCTTGCCCGGACCAAGACCGTTTCGAGCGCAAACTATTCGTGATTCGCAAGCGCATCGAACATGCCGTTCGGGCGCTCAGGCTTAGCGACGGGAAAATGTTTTACATCCCGTCGCTGTCGAGCCGTACCCTGGTCTACAAAGGCATGCTGCTTGCGCACCAGGTGGGCACTTATTATCTGGACCTTCAGGATGAACGCTTGGTTTCCGCGCTTGCCCTGGTTCACCAGCGCTTCTCTACCAATACCTTCCCAACTTGGGAGCTAGCACACCCGTTCCGCATGGTCGCCCACAACGGCGAGATCAACACCTTGCGTGGGAACATCAATTGGATGGCGGCGCGGCGCCAGGCGATGCAATCAGCCTTGCTTGGCGAAGACCTTGAGAAGCTGTGGCCACTGATTATCGAAGGTCAATCGGACACCGCGTGTTTCGACAACGCGCTGGAACTTCTGGTTGCTGGCGGGTACTCGCTGGCGCACGCCATGATGCTGCTTATTCCAGAAGCCTGGGCGGGTAACCCTTTGATGGATGAGCGCCGTCGCGCATTTTATGAATACCAGGCAGCACTGATGGAACCATGGGACGGGCCAGCCGCAGTGGCTTTCACCGACGGTCGGCAGATTGGCGCGACACTCGACCGCAACGGGCTACGGCCTGCGCGCTACCTGATTACCGACGACGATCTCGTTGTGATGGCCTCTGAAATGGGCGTGCTCGACGTTCCACAGAACAAAATCGTCAAGAAGTGGCGATTGCAGCCAGGCAAGACCTTTCTGATAGATCTCGAGGCGGGGCGTATTATTGACGACGCGGAGCTCAAGGAGCAATTATCGGCCGCCAAACATTACCGCGCTTGGATCAATCAATCCAAACTAGCTCTTGAAGAACTGCCCGCGCAGGAGTACCACATCGAATCGAAGGCTTCTCTGCTGGATCGCCAACAAGCGTTTGGCTACACCCAGGAAGATTTGAAATTCATTCTCGCTCCTATGGCGGCGGTGGGCGAGGAAGCAGTGGGCTCGATGGGCAATGACTCCCCGCTTGCGGTGCTGTCGGACCGGCCCAAGCCGCTGTACCAGTATTTCAAGCAGATGTTCGCTCAGGTAACCAATCCGCCGATAGATTCTATCCGTGAAGAGTCGGTAATGTCGCTGGTAACCTTCATCGGTCCTCGCCCGAATCTGCTGGGTATTGAGGTCACCGAACCGGGGGCACGACTGGAGGCCAAACAGCCGGTGCTCTCAGCCGAGGATATGGGCAAAATTCTGCACATCGCTGAATTGTCCGATGGTGCATTCCGCTCCTGTACTCTTTCCATTTGTTACCCGGCTGCTCAAGGCGCAACCGGAATGGAGACGGCCCTGGAAATCCTCTATCACAAGGCGGAAAAGGCGGTGCGCGACGGCTGCAACATCTTAGTGCTAAGCGACCGCGACATTGCACCCGACTCGATCGCGATTCCGGCCTTACTCGCCACTTCAGCGGTGCATCACCATCTCGTTAGAAAGGGGCTGCGCACCAGCACCGGCTTGGTGATCGAAACCGGATCCGCGCGCGAAGTACACCAATATGCCCTGCTTGCAGGTTACGGAGCCGAAGCGATTCATCCGTATCTCGCCTATGAAACGCTCGCGCATCTCGGTGATTTCGCGCCCAAGGACCTGGGCTATAAGGAAGCGGTCAAGCGCTATACCAAAGCAATTAACAAGGGCCTGCTCAAGGTCATGTCCAAGATGGGCATTTCTACCTACCAGTCGTACTGCGGCGCGCAGATTTTCGAGGCAGTAGGGTTGAACACCGCTTTCGTGCAAAAGTATTTCACGGGTACGGCGAGCCAAGTAGAAGGTATTGGAATCCTCGAAGTGGCCGAAGAAACTGTGCGCACGCACAAGCTGGCATTTGGCGATCATCCATTGTTCCGCAATGCGCTCGATCCGGGCGGCGAGTATGCCTACCGGGTGCGGGGCGAAGAACACATGTGGACACCGGAATCCATAGCGAAACTCCAGCACGCCGCCCGCGCCAACAATTCCAGGACGTACAGGGAATACGCCAAGCTCATCAACGAGCAAAGCAAACATCTCATGACGCTGCGCGGCCTGTTTGAGATAAAGGAATCCTCCAACCCGATCCCCATCGAAGAAGTCGAACCCGCCAAGGAAATCGTCAAGCGCTTCTCTACCGGCGCCATGTCGCTCGGCTCGATTTCCCAGGAGGCACACACTACCCTGGCGATCGCAATGAACCGCATCAAGGGTAAATCGAATACCGGGGAGGGTGGAGAAGATCCACAGCGCTACCGGGAAATTAGGGCCGACGGAATGCTCGCGGACTACGTGCAGAGCGTGCTGGTGGACATCCCGGTTAAGGCCGGCGACTCGTTGCGGTCCGCGATCAAGCAAGTTGCCTCCGGCCGTTTCGGCGTGACTACCGAATACCTGGTAAACGCCGATCAGTTGCAGATCAAAATTGCGCAAGGCGCTAAACCAGGTGAAGGGGGACAGCTTCCAGGTCATAAAGTAAGCGCTTACATTGCCCAAGTGCGGCACACGGTACCGGGTGTAGGATTAATTTCACCGCCTCCACACCATGATATTTATTCGATCGAGGATATCGCGCAGCTCATTCACGACCTGAAAAACGTCAATCCCGGTGCGAGTGTCAGCGTCAAGCTGGTCTCTGAGGTTGGAGTGGGTACGGTTGCCGCGGGAGTATGCAAGGCTAAATCCGACTACGTCACAATCGCAGGGCACGACGGCGGCACCGGCGCTTCCCCCTGGAGTTCGATCAAGCACGCTGGAACACCCTGGGAATTGGGGTTGGCCGAGACACAGCAAACCCTCGTCTTGAACCGCTTGCGTGGCCGCATTACCGTACAAGCGGATGGCCAAATGAAAACCGGCCGGGATGTCGTTGTGGGCGCGTTGCTTGGAGCGGATGAGTTCGGCTTTTCCACTGCGCCGCTGGTCGTGGAAGGCTGCATCATGATGCGTAAGTGTCACCTGAATACCTGTCCGGTGGGGGTCGCCACTCAGGATCCAGAACTTCGCAAGAAATTTACCGGCCAGCCTGAACATGTCGTGAATTATTTCTTCTTCGTCGCAGAAGAGGTGCGCGAATACATGGCAAGAATGGGATTTCGCACCTTCAACGAGATGATCGGCCGCTCCGACATGCTGGATACCAAGAAGGCGGTGGACCATTGGAAAGCCAAGGGTTTGGATTTCACGAAAATTTTCCACCGGCCGGATGTACCGGCGGAAGTGGCGAGATACCATTGCGAAAAACAAAATCACGGATTGGAGAAGGCCCTCGACCATAAGCTAATTGCCGAAGCCAAGGCAGCGCTCGAACACCGACAACCCGTGGCAATTGAAAGCCCTATACGCAATACCAACCGTGTGGTCGGCGCAATGCTATCCGGAGAAGTCGCCAAGCGATTCGGACATCAAGGTCTGCCGGATGACACGATTTACATCAAACTTAAAGGTACCGCCGGCCAGAGCTTTGGCGCATTCCTGGCCCGCGGGATAACCCTGGAACTCGTCGGTGAAGGTAATGACTACGTAGGAAAAGGGTTGTCGGGCGGACGCCTGATGATTTATCCTCCGGCCGACTGCCCGATAGTCCCGGAGCATAACATCATCGTCGGCAACGTGGTGCTGTACGGGGCGATTTCGGGAGAAAGTTATTTCCGCGGAGTAGCCGGCGAGCGTTTCGCGGTGCGCAATTCTGGTGCCATCGCAGTCGTGGAAGGCGTAGGCGATCACGGTTGCGAATACATGACCGGTGGCACTGTGGTAATACTGGGTTACACCGGCCGTAATTTTGCCGCCGGTATGAGCGGTGGCGTCGCTTTTGTACTCGATGAAGAAGGCGACTTCGAGCGCCGCTGCAATTTGGCGATGGTGGAACTGGAAGCCGTGCCCGAAGAAGCGCAGGCGATGGAGGAGCTTGGCGGCGGAAGCCTTGAATCCCATGGCCGCGTCAACGTAAAACAGCTTGGACAGTCCGACGAGCGGCTGCTTCGCGTTCTGATTCAAAAGCATCTGCACTACACGGGCAGCCAGCGTGCCAAGGAAATCCTCGAACACTGGCAGAAATACCTCCCCAAGTTCGTCAAGGTGATGCCGACCGAGTACCGGCGCGCCCTGAAAGAAATGGCTGCAGCTCAGGAGCAAGCGCACCCCAAGGTTGAAATCGCGCAGCATGGGTAAAGTCACCGGGTTCATGGAGATCGCGCGGCACGATCTGCCCGCCCTCCCGGTGGAGGAACGGGTACGCAGCTTTCGCGAGTTTTACCTGCCGCTATCTGATGCCGAGATGGCGAAGCAGGGAGCGCGCTGCATGGACTGCGGGATTCCTTTTTGTCAGACCGGCTGTCCCATCAACAATATTATTCCCGACTGGAACGACCTCGTTTACCGCCAGAACTGGCGCGAGGCTTTGGATGTTCTGCATTCGACCAATAACTTTCCCGAGTTCACCGGGCGCATTTGCCCCGCCCCCTGCGAGGCTGCGTGCACGCTCAACATTAATGACGATCCGGTCACCATAAAATCCATTGAGCACACCATAATCGACAAAGGATGGGAAATGGGCTGGGTGCTCCCGCAGATACCCGCGCGCAAAACCGGCAAGCGGGTTGCAGTGGTGGGATCCGGGCCGGCGGGAATGGCATGCTCGCAGCAATTGGCGCGCGCCGGACACGATGTCGTGCTTTTCGAGAAGAACGACCGTATCGGAGGACTTTTGCGCTATGGCATACCCGATTTCAAGATGGAAAAACATCATATTGATCGGCGCATGGCACAAATGCGCTCCGAAGGCGTGGAGTTCCGGGTGAACCAGCATGTGGGAGTGGATTTCCCGGTAAAGAAGTTGCTGGAGGAATTCGATGCAGCCGTGCTGACTGGGGGCTCAGAACATCCCCGCGAACTGCCGGTGCCGGGCAGGGAATTGCGTGGGATTCACTTTGCCATGGAATTCCTGCCACTACAAAACCAAGTAAATGCGGGAGACAAGATTACCGGCCAAATCACCGCCAAAGACAAACACGTAGTGGTGATCGGCGGGGGCGACACAGGTTCCGACTGCATCGGCACCTCGATTCGCCAGGGTGCGATCACGGTGACCAATTTCGAACTTCTTCCCCAGCCGCCGTTGGAGGAAAACAAGCCTTTGACTTGGCCCGACTGGCCGATGAAGCTGCGCACTTCTTCTTCGCACGAAGAAGGTTGTTATCGCGATTTCAGCATAGCTACGCGTCGCTTCTCGGGCGTAAAAGGGCATGTCACAACCCTGCATGCTGTGCGGCTAGAATGGAAAGACGGCAAAATGCAGGAAATACCCGGCACGGAATTTGAGATTAAAGCTGACCTGGTATTGCTCGCAATGGGTTATTTACATCCTGTTCACGAAGGTATGCTCAATCAATTGGGCGTGGAATATGATACGCGCGGCAACGTCAAGGCCGACACTATCCGTTATCAGACCTCGATACCCAAGGTTTTTTCTGCGGGAGACATGCGCCGCGGCCAATCACTTGTGGTGTGGGCGATTCGCGAAGGCCGTCAGGCAGCGCACGCAGTGGACGATTTCCTGATCGGCTCGTCCGACCTGCCCCGTTGACCTTAAGGGTGGGCGCAGTGAATTTTCTGAATTTGTTATTGCGTTTGCCGTTCAAATCCTACGATGCATAAATTAAAGAACGACACCTTGTTGCGCGCGCTACTGCGCCAGCCCACGCCCTACACGCCGGTTTGGGCAATGCGCCAGGCCGGACGCTACCTGCCAGAATACAACCAGATCCGCCAGCGCGTCGGAGATTTTATGTCCTTGTGCCGAAACCCGGATCTGGCCGCGGAAATTACATTGCAGCCGCTCGCGCGCTTTAAATTGGATGCGGCAATCCTGTTTTCCGATATTCTCACCATTCCTGACGCCATGGGTCTCGGACTGCATTTTGCGGAGAACCAGGGACCGAAATTCGCAAAGCCTCTACGCGATGAGCGGGATATAGAAAAATTACGGGTGCCGGACCCCGGTTCGCAATTGCGTTATGTCATGGACGCGATAAGCCAAATCAACAAGGCTCTTGACTATAATTTGCCGCTGATCGGCTTCGCAGGCAGCCCGTTTACTTTGGCTTGCTACATGATCGAAGGTGCGGCAAGTTCCGACTTCATACAGGTCAAAAGCATGCTTTACCGGCGGCCAGACCTCATGCACCGCGTACTGGCAACTAACGCCCGCGCAGTAACCGCTTATCTCAATGCGCAGATAGAATCCGGGGCAAATGTAGCTATGATTTTCGATACTTGGGGCGGAATCCTTTCAAGCGCCGCATATCAAGAGTTCTCCTTGCACTACATCGAGCAAATATTGAGCAGTCTGAGGCGTGAACAAGCCGGATCCCGAGTACCCAATATTATTTTCACAAAAGGCGGTGGAGATTTCCTGGAAAGTATCGCGGCCACCGGCTGCGATGCCATAGGTCTGGATTGGCGTACCGACATCGGCATCGCCCGCAAGCGCGTCGGCCACAAGGTTGCACTGCAAGGAAATCTCGACCCTGCGGTTTTACTCTCGCCGCCGGAAGTTATAGTCAAGGAAGTCAACAAGGTTCTGCAGAGTTTCGGTCCAGGCAATGGTCACGTTTTCAATCTTGGACACGGTGTGATGCAGATTACGGCCCCGGAACATGTCGCGGTAATGGTCGACGCCGTGCATGATTTGAGCCGAAACCGCCAGTGAAATTTGCGCCAATGAGGATTGCGCTCAAACACAGTGGCCGCTTTCACTGATCTTTTGCGCGCATGAACCGATGTTAAGTTGAGGAAAATTCTTGTCGTTTGGAAGCGACGTTTCCGGTTTTTACCGTCCAATGAAACCCGCTCTCTTGTGCCGCTCAAATTTTTAGCACGCTAGCGGAATCGGTATTTCAAAGGGGCGTGCGGTTGCTTTTGCAAATTCTTATTCACAGGGTTGTCCACAGAATTTGTGAATAAATAATTTTTGGCCGAGCGCGGTATCACGGTGCGATAAAATTCGTTTTACAAATTTCATCCGAATCAAATCATTTTCTTATTGACCTTACATGACTTTCGCACGCGTGGCGCTCGATGTACCGGTTGCACGCCTGTTTGATTACGCAGCACCCAATTTAACGCGCGAGTGTATCGGCAAACGCGTGCTCGTCCCATTTGGAAAAAAACAAATGGTGGGAATGGTGATGGAGATCGCCAATCAACCCAGTGTCTCCCCGCAACGTATTAAACAACTCTCCCTCGTATTTCAGGATCTTCCTGCAATCCCTGCAAGAACACTGGCGCTTTTTAGGTTCTGCAGTGACTACTACCACCACCCGCTGGGACAAGTTGTCATGAGCGCGCTGCCGTCCCGATTGCGCCGCAACAAACCAATTACTCCAAGAGCCGGTTGTTGGTTCGATCTTACTGAAACGGGACGCGGGCTCGATCTCTCCACGATTCCGGCAACAAAAGTATTAAGGCGCAGGCTGCTCGAAAGACTCAAGAACGCCGGCGCACTGGGAATACATGAAGCGCGCAAAATTTCCTCAAACGCGCAAAAGGCGTTGAGGGAACTTATCGCGTTAGGCTGGGTGCAGGAGATCGCGCCCGTCGCGATCAGCGAGCCGCCGGCAATACCGGCACGGGAACTCAATGCAGAACAGGCGCATGCCTTGCGCCGAATTCGCATGGGCGAATTCGCTTGCTGGCTGCTGTTCGGTGTCACGGGTAGCGGAAAGACCGAAATCTATATCCACCTGATCTCGCAGGCGCTGAAGCAGGGAAAACAGGCCTTGCTTCTGGTACCGGAAATCAACCTTTCACCGCAGCTTGAGGCGCTGCTCATGGCGCGCTTCCCGCACTACCGAGTCGTATGCCTGCACAGTGCATTGAACGAGGGAGAGCGTCTGGAAAACTGGCTGCTTGCGCAATCCGGCGAGGCGCAGATAATTCTAGGCACACGGCTCGCCGTATTCACGCCTCTTCCCAGGGTGGGAATTATCATCGTCGACGAAGAACACGACGCGTCATATAAGCAGCAGGAGGGATTGCGTTACTCGGCACGCGATGTGGCAATCTACAGCGCCAAGCAGGCCGACATACCGGTAATTCTGGGTTCTGCGACGCCTTCTCTCGAGAGTTATCAACACGCGCTGTCAGGACGCTACAACATGGCAACTCTTTCCCAGCGCGCGGCGGAAAATGCAGTACTTCCTTCGTTACGATGTATTGATATCCGGCGCGCCAAGCTCAATGAGGGGCTTTCCGAGACTTTAATTGCTGCGCTGAGCGAACGATTGCAGCGGGGCGAGCAGAGCTTGATTTTCATCAATCGCAGAGGTTACGCGCCGGTGCTCATGTGCCCCGCATGCGCGTGGATTTCCGGCTGCTCGCGCTGCTCGAGCCGTTTGGTGCTGCATTTGCAGGAAAATAAACTGCGCTGCCACCACTGTGGTCACGAGGAACCGGTGCCTTCCGCATGTTCGAATTGTGGCAACGTCGACCTCATTCCACTTGGGCAGGGGACACAACGTGTGGAAGCCGCACTGTCGAGTTTGTTTCCAGGCGCTCGCACCCTGCGCATAGACCGCGACAGCACTCGGGGCAAGGCAAGGTGGCCGGAAATGCTGAAAAGCATACAGCAAGGGCAGGTCGATATTCTGATAGGAACCCAGATCCTCTCAAAAGGCCACGATTTCCCCAATCTTTCCCTGGTCGGGATCTTGAATGCGGACAGTTCCTTGTACAGCACCGACTTTCGCGCTTCGGAACGTCTGTTTGCACAGCTCATGCAAGTGGCTGGACGTGCGGGACGCGCGGATGTTCCTGGCGAGGTATTGATTCAAACTCGATTTCCCGACCATCCACTGTTTCAAGCATTGCGCCGGCACGATTACGACGCTTTTGCGAGAACCCTGCTTGCAGAACGCAAACAGGCGGGTTTACCGCCTTTCCTGTATCAGGCATTGTTGCGCTCCGAAGCCGCACGTTCGCGCACCGTGATGAACTACCTTGCCCTTGCAGCAAAATCAGCTTCGCGCATCAAGCAAGATGTGACGGTTTATGATCCGGTACCCGCGCACATGCCAAGGCTGGCCGGACGCGAGCGCGGGCAATTGCTGGTGCAAAGCGCTTCCCGTAAAAAACTTCAGGCATTCTTGCATTATTGGTATCCCAGACTCGCGGAAGCAGCGGGAAACAAAGTGCGCTGGGCTCTGGATGTGGACCCCCTGGAGTTTTAAGCAGTAAGCAGTTTTTAATGATGCGGATTCAATGCAGGGAATTTAGACTGAACCAATCTATTCTCCAACGTGACTGCTTATATACTGTCCCAACGCTCGTCGAAGCGCCACAGACCTGCAGCGCGCGCAACGTCAAAGGCGCGGGTCATTTCCATATCCGTGGGCCGACGGTTGATGTCGCTGTACTGGATGTTGCCGTCCTTGCCCGGTGCGCCCACCTGAAATTCTGGGCGATACTGTCCCATGAGATTGATATAGGTATCAGGAGACAGCTTTTCCGAAAGCCAGCGGCAGATCGCTGCCACTTCGTCTGTCTGCCCGGGCATCACCAAGTGCCGCACCAGTACGCCGCGCTTGGCCAGCCCATCGCGGCTGAACTTGAGCACTCCGACTTGCCGGTGCATTTCCTGTATGGCCTCCTGCGCCCGCTCGGGATAGTCCTTTGCCTTGACATAGCGGCGCGCGCTGTCGTAGGTCCAGAACTTGAAATCCGGCATGTAGATATCGACGATGCCCTCAAGTAATTTCAGGGACTCCACCGAATCGTAGGCACTGGTGTTATACACTATCGGGAGCCTGAGTCCCCGCGGCAGCGCCAAAGTGACGGCCTCGATCACCTGCGGGACTACATGCTCGGGAGTGACAAAGTTGATGTTATGACAACCTTTCGCTTGCAACGCGAGCATGAGGTCGGCGATTTTTTCGGGAAGGCATTCCTCACCCACCGATTCCTGGCTGATGTCCCAGTTCTGGCAGAACACGCAGCGCAGGTTGCAGAGCGAGAAGAAGATCGTGCCGGAGCCGTTCCAGCCGCGCAGGCAATCCTCCTCGCCAAAGTGCGCGAATGCGCTCGCCACCTTGGCAAAGCGGCCGGTGTGGCACACTCGCGCTTCATTCTGAAGGCGGTTCACATGGCAGTTGCGCGGGCAGGCGCAGCAATCCTCCAATTCATTCAAACCCGCCACCACCCGCTCGTGAATCTCCCCGGAACGGAAGAGATCCAGATACGCCGGCTCGAACTCCTCGATCACGAACCGGGGGTCTACTACTGGTCGTTGCAACAAGTTTGCCAACATACATTCCGAACATAGCCCCGCCGCGGCACACTGTCAAACCCCGCAGCGCGATGGTGTACGATCCAT